>JAPOVX010000061.1:0-345 GCA_026707935.1 Paracoccaceae bacterium | reverse complement strand
CCGGTTCGGGAGGGTTTTCCAGGTCCTCCTCAAGTTCGCTCAAATTCACGCATCACAGCAGAGCCATCGCAAGAAGCCACCACGCGCTGCATCAGCGTGTTCCACCGGAGGGCACCATCCAGTGCCAATATCAACCTGCTTCGGTTGACCCGTATCATCAAAAAGGGACGCGCTTTTTTTCCCAACTTGAACGCCGGGGTTTCCATCGCGGAAAACGGATGAAAACGCCGAACTTCAACCGATCGGCAAACTGCGGCGAAGCTTACTCACGCCGTGATTGTTGGGAAAACTGGTGGGCGACCCTGGAATCGAACCAGGCATGGGTCTCCCCGGCGGAGTTACAGT
>JAPOVX010000039.1 GCA_026707935.1 Paracoccaceae bacterium | reverse complement strand
GCTGGAATTACCTTCCGAGGTTCGCATACCATCATCATCGGAGACCATTCTTCCCCTCTCTTGGATCTCCAGAAGGAACTTCCGAATTGCGGGAATCCGAGGAATGGAAGCGCTTTGCGAATACGCGGCCATTTCGGGTGCAACCGCCCGTACAGGCGGTGGCAAACCGAGATGCCGTGACGGCTGCGCAGAAGCCATCCCACCGACGGCGCAAATCAGCACGCAACAACCAACTGCGACGGGCTGTCTCAGCATACTCCCCCCTGACGGAATCGGCCACTTTGGCCAAAATCCGAGCAACAGCAATCAAATTACATTCGCGCGGAGAGTCAATACAACCCAAATGTTACAACTGTGACCGTAGTGGCGGATTTCCGCCTTGCATGCGTCCCTGTTCGTCTTGAACCACGCCATCGGCGGATTCGCCGGACACGGGTCAAATCCCTTTCCCGATCTCCGTGAAAAGACGCGGTCAAAGGGATGTCATGCCGACAGACGCCGCGTCGCCATTCTTGTTGAATGATACGTCGTTGCCGCGTATGGCGTCCCGCAGCGCCATGTTCCGAGGTTGGGACAGGCCCGCGACAACACCGTCACGTGACCATTGCTGACAGATCAACCATGACCGGCGTATCTTCCGTCTTCTCGCCGGCCTTGCAAGCGGCATCGAACCATGGTTTCATTCATCGCCATGGGACTGGCGCGGACCAAGATTTTCTATTTCGCTCCAATCATTGTTGGACTTGGCTTTCTGCTCATTGCATCTCGTTCGGATGCAAATGAAGTCTGGCCCGCAGGGACTCGCTTACTCATCCCGGAGAGGGTCGTTGAAGAATACCAAAAGGAATCGGAGGCATGGCGCGGCGTATCCGCTTTTTTCTTTACAAAATATTTTGTCTCAGGCCCTTCATTTCGAGAAGAGTGGACGGATACATTTTACTTGCCTTTCATCAAGGCGCAAGCAGGAGATGCGGAAAGGGTGGAAGTATGGATGGATATAATGGCAATTCGTCGAGATTCTAATCGACGCGATGCGTTCAAGACCACTGATGACATGATCATTGTTGATGCAATTATATGTTTTGGATGCAAGGCCGAGCTCATCGGAATAACAATTAAAAACTAAGGCCAATTGATTGTCATCCTGCTGTGGCGACACCTGCAACCGAGTAAACTTAGAATTTCTGATCTCTGCTGACTCGAGTGACACGGTCTGTGTGGGTTCTGTGCCTTTGTCGACTTCGTAAACCACACGCAGAGCGGCCCCGGGATGACCGTTTCCGTGGTGGCGAGTTCGCTCGACAGCGTGCCAATGTGCCAACCACAAGCATCATTCGCGAGATCGAGAATGTGCATCGGGCGGATCCCATTACCGGGATTCTGCAGGATGCCGGCATCGGTGACCATGAGAGAGCGAGGCAGTTTCCGAAAAACGGCTCTTTTCCCCCGTGGCCGGATGACCGGTAGCGTCATCGGTTCTCGGCTCAATGGGCAGTCATGCGGATGACATCTGGAACGAGGCGTTGCCCTGGCGTCAGGCCTTACGGTTTCGTCGAGTTCGCTGGCACGCGGTGCCGCGGCGTATCCTTGCGGTTGGCCCTCGCGGTTTCGATGATTGTCTCGAGGCCCTTGGTCTCGCTTCCGAGCTGGTCCGCCGGTTTCTGTTTGCGAATGGCCGCCGCAATGCAGTCGTCAAGCAACACCTGGATTTACGAGGTTTGGCGACATACGGACTGTACTGTGCGAACCTCTTCCCCCGACATGCTCCTCCGGGTCACCGCCGGATGCACGACCGCGTCGCCTTCCGCCAGACTCTCCGGATACGCCACCGCATCAGCAGGTTGATGCCAGTTGCCTCAGAAGGTGCGCCGCCCGCCGGTCTGCCAGTCTGCAGGGACGCAAGGTTGTTTTACATATTCGGCCACCTGCATTAAAACGATGTCTGTAGGGATGAAACCCAAGATGATCTTGCGAGTCGATGGACGGCATTGCCATGACTGATTGGAGAGAACTGAAAGGCGAAATTCAATGAGTTCCCGGACGCAAACTGTGGCAAGCGACCGTCGTAGAGCACTGGCTGTAATCTTGGGTTGCGGTGCGTGTTGCGCATTGCCTCGCCTGGTGCTGGCCCAGCAGTACGGCTTGCCGCCTTACTGCGCTCTCGACGCAGGTTTCGACTTGAACCGGATTTCACATCGAAGTTCCAGCGGAAACCCCCGTTTGGACCGCGCAATGATCGCGGAAGTCCGGAAAATCAACCGCGTATTTTCCATCCGGCCCGGGTATCGGTTTTTCGATGACGGTTCGTCGGGGAATGCGTTAGCAACGACTCGGACGGTAATCCAGAATACGCGGGGCTCCGTCTTCTTCGGACTCGGGCTTCTGCAAAGTGAACTTGCGGAGGAATTCGGTGGTGCGGCGGTCGCCGGAATAGCAGCTCATGAAGGCGCACATATCCTGCAGTTCTTCTCAAGCTTCGGCCATCGCCTGGCGGGGTACGGAACCGCACGGAACATGGAACTTCATGCGGATTTCCTTGCTGGTTACTATTTCGGCGCGATCGGACGGACCGAGCGAAGTATCGATGCATTCGGTGGAAGCCTGTTCGAGAAGGGCGACTATGGTTTTAACGCAGAAGACCATCACGGCACTCCCGAGGAGCGGCTCGAGGCCATGCATTTCGGGTATCGCGAAGCAAGTCATGGCGCCGGTCTGGCCCAGGCTATAGAAGCGGGGCTCATTCATGTCGGTAGCTAGTCGTCTTGCGGCCGGGGCGCTGTCTCTTTTTGTCACCGCCAGCGCTACCGAGGCACAGGTTTTCCAACTGGTGTGTCAGACGCCGACGTTCTGGTGCGTCATTTCTGCGCCTATGCCTGTGAACGGCGTGCCGTGCTGGTGTAATACCATGCAATGGGGCCCAATCTACGGCTACTCCATCATTCCGCCAATGTCCAATCCGTCCCTCGGAGACATGGCAGACGACAACACGGTGCCGAACCCGGTTATTGATCTCAACGACAACGAGTGTTTCGATGGGCTCGGAAATTGCGATGGAGCATTCATTGGCAACTGATGGTCCCTTGGGTCATCCTTGACAAAAGGGCTCAGAATCGCTCGAGAATGGTCCTAATGTCATGGTTAGTTTTTTGACCGAAACGCCGACACCAGGCAGGTTTGAACGAAGCCGCTTTTGGCGCGACCTTTCCTCATTAGCGAGTATGTTTCCGGGTTTTTGGCCCGGTCGTTTGCCCCCGTTTGACGGGAGGTATCTTTGCCCATCTTTAAACGGAACTTCACGGCCAGATTTGAAAAAATACCCCATTATATCAGATACTTCCCTGATATCAGGCTGGACTCTTACTGGGAACAAACCTGGTCGGATCAATCTCCATC
>JAPOVX010000275.1 GCA_026707935.1 Paracoccaceae bacterium | reverse complement strand
CAAAAATACCCCGAATTCGGCAGAATCTCGCCAAAAAAGGTTAAACTTGGGTTAACCCGAGCAAGGCTGTATTGAAAACGACCGTTCGCCTGACAGCTGGTCCTATCGGGCTGTTTGAACTGATTTTAGGCGATTTTCTGTCTGTTTACTGCGTCTGAAAAACATCGCATGATTTTGTACTACGCTCTCGGGTTATCAGACGGTTTTCGCAGTTTCAGTCCCTGCGTGATCACCCTTAATCTACTATATTGAGAATAGACGTGAACAGGTGACACCGAACGGCCACCCGGTGACCATTTACCCATCAGAGCTGTTTGCCGCTTCAGCGAAAGCTCTTGGAGGTGAAGTGGTGTGATTCGATCCCCTAGTGGAAATCTCGCATGGCGGCGTGGCAGGCAACGCCCTGAGATACTGAGGCCATCTTCAGTTACGGCATTTGGGCCTGTCACGACAAGACACCTGTAGCGAGGCAAACGAGAAAAGCCAGTGGATAGTTCACTTGCCGTGTAGCTCCTCAGCTCCTCAGTCGGTTAAGTTATCTTGACAGCCAGCCGCATCCCGCTCCCGTCATGCCGGTAGGAGGTTGAGAATGAAGTGAGTGTGGTCCGAGACTCAATAAGGTCAATCCATAACAGGGCTGTCATTCCGCGAGCGCGAGCAACCGTGCCAAGCGCGTAGGCGATGAAATTCGGATCGCCGGAATGGAACGCTTCGGAGACAAGCTCTGCTCGCGCCTCCGGGGAAGTAAAGTATTCCGCCGGATCAAACGTTATGGTCTTCGTCGTCGATCTCCCCTGCCAGTTTCGTGTCGGCGGAGCTACGGTCTTGCAGCATCCGGGACCGGATCAGCCTCGATCCGATCCTCGCCGGCATCGGAGAAATTGGTAATGACCACGTTGCCTTGGGGGAACCGCGCAACGATGTTCAGCTTGCCGCCCATCGCCTCGATGTAAGAGCGAAGATTCGACACGTACATGTCCGTGCGCCGTTCCAGCTTGGCGACTGCCGGCTGATTCACATTCAGGGCTTCGCCAACGGACTTCTGGGTCATGGCCCGAGCCTGACGCACCTCATGAAGCAACATGGCCGCGCGAAGCTCCCCTTTCCGGGCCTCGATCCGTGCCCGACTCTCGGGAGGCAGTTTTTCCGTCAATCTGGCAAAGGGATGGTGTCCGGCCATCAGATCGCTCCTTCTTCCTCGAGTTCATTCAGATGCTCGTCATAGAGCCGGTCCGCAAGCGGCACGAACCGCTTGTAGAACCGGTCGTCGCCTGTCTTGTCGCCGCCGATCAGCAGAATTGCCGTACGTCTCGGATCAAAGGCGTAAAATACGCGAATGGGCTTTCCGCCGCTCTGAACGCGAAGCTCCCGCATGTGATCGTGACGCGAATCCTTTATCCCCGAGCATTGAGGAAACGGCAGTCCAGGTCCGTATTGCTCCAGCAGTTCGACCGATGCGGTTACGTCCTCCTGTTTGCTCACCGCAAGCGTTTCCCACCAGTCCTCGAATTCGTTCGTGTACTCCACGCTCCAGGCCATGTTCCGGTATATTCCGTCGATGGAATGCAGTCAAGCTGAACGGCTTCGGCTTGAAACCATCGCGCTGAAGTCACTTAATCAGTGTGCAGGTTGTATCGGAAACGGTTTTCCGGAATCAGCAGCGTAGAATAAAAGCAGCGCACGAACCCCGCCGCCAAGGTAAATTCAGCGCATTTCTCGAAATCTGAGAAAATAAATCCGCTTTGATTTGCGATTGATCAGAGCGGGCCCGGAAGAAAAATACTGGTTGAGCGACAGACGCCTGTCATGAAGCGTCCTGGCCAAACACACACAGCCCCGTCATGCGTCCCACGTGCTCGCCCATCGATGCTGTCGTTTCCTCAAATCCCGATCCTCTCGATTTCATCCAGCGAGACGCGGTCGGCACGCCGGTCATAAAGCTTGGTCGTCTTGGGATCCGCATGGCCGGCCAGGTACTGGGCCACCTCGACCCGAGCCTCCGGATTTTCCAGGTACGCGGTGATGCCGGTCGCTCTGAAGCTGTGATTGCAGACATCCGTCGAAATTCCTGCAACCCGGGCACGTCGCCGGAGCATTTCCCATGCGCGTTGCCTGGTGAGGCGCCGCCCGGACAGTGATCCATCACGGTTGAGCGAACGGAAGAGGGGGCCGTCACGGTCGGAGGCGATCCCGGCGGCCTCAATGTAGTCCTGGAGATAGGTCTCGAGGTTGTGATGGCAGGGAACTTCCAGCACCTTGCCGCCTTTCTCAAGCAGGCGCAGCCAGAGACGGCCGTCGGTGAAAAAGACATCCTTCACGTTCATGGCAAGTGCCGCGGAGACCCGCGCAAAGCTGTACGTCATGGTAGCAATAAAGGCGCGGTCGCGAAGGCCTCCGATGGTCTCCACCGGGATGGAGCGCAGGAAACGGCGGCACTCGGCGGCCGAAAGGACCGGTGTCGTCCCGCGGCGAACAGTATGCTTTGGGCCACGCACTGCGGCCGCCGGCGACGAAGAAACCACCTGGCGGACGGTCAGCCAGTCAAAGAGCCGCCGAATCCCGGCCAACTCCTGCTTGACCGTCGGGCGTGAGGCTTCGCGCATGCGTTCCTCCAGCCACACCGCAATATGGACCGGCTCGATATCGACGACGTCGTGGATTCCGTATTCCGAAAGCCAGTCGAACAGCCGGTGCGCTGCGCGTGCATAGGCCTGGCGGGTATTCCGGTTCCGGATCTGAGCAGCGAAGAAGTCCAACCATGCCCGGCGGCCGTTTTCGCCGGCACTGGCGAAAGCCGCGGGAACGATGCCCACAGCGACGGTGGCAGACTTGGCCACGCCCAGGGCGCCGGTCTTTCGTATGATGGTCATCTTTCGGGTGCCGGCTGCTGGTTGATCAAATGTCGTCGCAATAACAACGGACGTCGCTCCAGCCGCAAATCAGACAAGCGCCCCAGGCGTCGGTTCTCCTCAGTGGCTTTTGCGCTGGCCGGCCTCCATTGCATCGGTTGCAAACCCACAGTACGTGCGCCGAGTCCGGGACGGCATGACGGTTGTCCCAAGGGTCCGACTCGACGCGAGGAACTGCAAGAAGGTGCCGGACGCGTGTCTCTGCGCCGCATTGGTCGCATTTCATGGTCTTCGGCCTTCTCGGAACGAGGAGTACATAAACGCCGTTATGTACTGGTCAGACAGGAATGGCAAGATGTGAAACTTTCGAAGCGTGAGTTAGAAAACGAACGCATCGCGGCCAACGTTTTATCGAACACTGAGCGGACGAATTGTCCTTCGTCAGTGTACGATTCTATCGGAACCAGTAGACATCCCGGTTTGGGATGAATAAGCTAGGCCTACCGAGTCATGATAAGTTTGCATTGCAACGGGTCAGTCTTCCTGGCGCAATGC
>JAPOVX010000235.1 GCA_026707935.1 Paracoccaceae bacterium | reverse complement strand
GGTTGGTATTCTCCGGACTCGTAGCCGCAATCCGCGGCCCCAATTCAGGAGGCCAGAAATCGAGAATTAACTGATCCCGAAAACACAGAAACCCGACAGTTGGGGCTGCCGGGTCGCCGCAAAAAATCAAAATGCCAATTTCATTTTTAGCGTGCTGATCCGGAGAACGCAAGAAAAAAAGTGATTCTTGTGATCCGGTGGAGTGTGTCTGCCGCAAAACCCCTCAAAAAGGAGCTTTGCAGTGACCCCTCAACCTGTATCCCAGGTGCGGCGTCAGGGTGCGGTTAAGGATGCAGTTCCGGCGTCCCCTCACCCCGACGACCTTGCCCATTTCGTCCTGCCCGAAGGTATCGGGTTCCATCCTGCCATGGCCACGATTTCCGAAGGCCTGAAGCTGGCAGGATGCAGCCCGGCAGCGGCAGCGGCCTTTGTTCCCTTGGCGTCCTCGACCATATGGGACCACTGGACGTCGGCCGAGGATCTTTGATGCATCCAACCCCGCTTGGCGCGTGTTTTCGTGGCGGACGATTTGGGCAGTTGTGGGGATAATTTTGTCCGTGCGCATACTGTGAAAGGGACTTCGGTAAGGCTATGCTTGGAGACAATAGTGCAGGCCGGTTTAGGCGCGGAATGCTACGCTACGCCTCATGGGCCGCCATTCTGGGCAATCTGTACTCGCCAATGAGGAGAATGCGAGGCCTTCAGGAGGGGAAGATGTGCCCGGGGATTTTGTCCGGCATCTCAAGGCCCGCGCGTCTGCGTTTCGCGCTTCCATGGCCGCACTGATCGGTAGCACCGTAAAATGTCAAGCAGGCCAATTATTCGGTAATCGCCGTGGAGTGGCAGTAATCTACGGCAGTTTGCACCACGCGCGTCGGGCAGAAGCAACCATGGCGCCCCGTCCGAAGCCATTCGTGTCGGCGAGACTGGCGACTCCGGACGGCGATACTCGTCCATAGCGACAATCCGATCCGATGCTGAAATCCCTAGATGCGCCTCTCCAAGTCGCCGCCGCTCGTTTGCACTTGAGAAAGCCGAAACTCGAAGACCCAGATCCGATTTTCGCGTCCTTTGCGACCGATCCCGATGTAGTAGGATTCCTGAGTTGGGAGGTTCACCAGAGCGTGCAGGATACGTTGGATTTCCTCCAGTTCCGCAGGAGGTCATGGTCGAACGAGACCACCTTCGCGTACATTATTGAGCTGCAAAATAGCCCTGAAATTCCGATCGGCATGATTGATGTGCGACGGCAAGGCCCGCGGGTGGCGTTTGGCTATGTTCTCGCCCGACCCCTTTGGGGGCGCGGCTATATGACCGAAGCCCTGTCTTCGCTGGTGGGCTGGTCGCTGAATCAACCGGACATTTGGCGTGCTTCGGCGTATTGTGATGCTGACAATTCCGCTTCGGCAAAGGTCATGGAAAAGGCAGGAATGGAGTTCGAAGGAGTTCTTCATCGTTACGGAGTCTTCCGCAACGTCTCGTCAGAGCCGGGGGATTGCGTGATGTACGCCAAGGTAAGGGCCAGAAGGAACTTGATTGGCACACGCATCAAAAACACGCGCTGACGAAGTGGCGGCCGGTGATTCACGCCCGGGCTCTTCGCAGGCACAAAGGATGGCGGCGAAGAGCAAGAGGTTCCGGCGTTGGGAGTGCGAAACCGGAATTGCTTGGAACGATGGCGAACGAAAAATTCTCGGAGTAATGCCCGATCACTGTCCACCACCGCACCACGAAACGTTTACGGACCACAGGGCCGGAATCGGGTAATTTTTTTGTGACTGCCCGCCCATCCTTGGTCTCGAATACTTTACATGCGCTCGGGCTTTCGTCGATGTTGGGTTGGAGCCATGACGGCGGTAGTTTCCGTTGCTGACTTTCGGGGTCGGAACCTTGTCCACAAGCATGACCTTCACGTGAAGGCGGGGCAAACCACAGCAGAAGCGAAGCGTCCTGAGCGCACGCAGCCCAGATCATCGGCAATTTCCTGGCGTGAGAAGATAGTCCGGACTCGGAGTTCATTCCCTGTTGAAATGGGGAGAACTGCACTTTAAGAACCCGGGCGATTTGAGTTTGAACCCTTGGCACACGGAGGCACTTCTACATGTCAGCCACGAAAGAACGCGTAAGAAAACTTTTCCGCGAACATCTGGATCCCAAGCGCGACCCCGACTTCGACATCGGGTTGGGTGATTCGGGGGTTTCCTCAGTGGATGCAGTCTATTTCGTCAAGAAGGTCGGCGACGCGTTCAATGTGGAGATACAGCCCTCGGATGTTGCAAAGTTTCAGAACCTGGGTGATCTGGTGAGCTATCTCGACGCCCACGCAAAATGATTCCTGGGAGTTCGGCGTCCGCCTGCGGCGGTGGATGATGGTTAAGCACGGGACCGTCGGGTTCCGGGGTTCTGGCTACGTCTGCATCGTCCGGCATGCCGCGGAGATGCCATCGGCGCGGGCGTTCCGGGCATCCTTCGGAAATTGATCGGTCGTGTCCGCTGCCCCGTTTTGTGTCCCTGTCGAAGAATTCTCGGGAGCCTTAGTCCGGGATTTTCGCGCCGGGCATGCGGTCGCGCCGGAATGCAGTGGCGGCTCAACGGGTCTGTTAATCGCTGAACGGGGCCAGATGTTGTCGTCCGGAACGCATCCTGTTGGAATCTCGTTGATTTCGCGGCACGGTGGTGAGTTCACCGGGGAACAGGACGGACCTCGGATAGGCACTTCGTTCGAAAGAGGAACGGCATTGATTTGTGCGCAGCGCCAGGGGCACCGGAGAGACGGCAGACGCAAACGTCGGGGAGTGCCCCCGTGAATGCCGAGACCGTGTGGAAGATCCCCGACCCGGTATCCATGTGCGAGGTTACTCTCGACGACGATTCGATTACAACGGTACGCCGACATGGAAATCCCTCCGGCCTCCGGCTCGTTCTAAGCCACGCCAACGGTCTCGCAGCCGACCTCTACTACCCTTTCTGGTCACTGCTTGCCGAGGATTTCGATCTTATGGTCTACGACCTTCGGAATCACGGCTGGAACCGCGTCGGGGCGCGCCAAAACCACAATATCCCGGTCCTGATGCACGACCATGATGTCATTCTGGAGGCGATAGCCCGACGGTATGGGGACGAGCCCACCGTTGGCGTCTTCCACTCCGTATCGGCGCTGATTTCACTCCTGTCATTCTCCAGGCACCTGTCGGCGCTGATCCTGTTCGACCCGCCACTTCGCAAGCTGACCGCGAACGAATTGGAGTTTGACGCAGCCACGGAGCGGCTGGCGGCGCAAGCCCGGCGGCGCGGGTATCGATTCCGGACGGAAGAGGAGTTTGCGGACCTTCTCGCCTACATGCCGGGTTTCACGCGCGTCCTGGCAGGGGTGCGGGAGCTCATGGCAAGCTCCACGCTTCGGCGATCACCGGACGGGCAAGGATTCGAACTGCGGTGTCCGCGCGAGTACGAGGCGCAGCTCATGGAGTATGTCAGGAGTTTCTCACCGCTGTTGGACCTGGAGTGGCTGCCGTGTCCGACGAAGGTCATCGGGGCCGATCCCACGTTATCCGGCATATACCTGCCGGCGTTCGAAATGAGCAAAGTGCTGACCCTGAACTACGATTTCCTGCCCGAGTCGACCCACCTTCTCCAACTCGAGCAGCCGGCGGCGTGCGTTGAGCTGCTCCGGGATTTTCTCGAAAGCACCCGGCTCTCGTAGAGCTGGCGCACGCAACGCCCGACGGCGAAACCATTTGGTTCCTGTGCCCGTCGGCACGCATGGTCGACATGCGAGCAGCATTTTCCCGCTTCTACCGCTTCGGCATTTCGATCCAGTAGCGCCAGGGTTCGAACGGATAGCCCGGAACTGAGATACGGCGCCGCGTCTCCCCCGCGTAAAGACCGCGAAACGAAACCGGGAGCCCCGCCTCGTAAGCTCTCGCCACCGCTCGTACGAACCCGGTGGCTCCGTTCGCCGGGGAACTTTCCTCGCCCGCCTGCCCCGGGCCTGGCAGCACGACCGGTTCGCGAACACCGTTTCCGGCCTCCTGCTCGGTGGCGGTCGCGGACTCCGGCCAGGCGGAAGCGACCATGGGGCCGACCGATCCTTCACGTCCGATCTCCACGACCACATCAACACCCTTTTCCGCCACGGTCCGGACGCACCGCCGCACGCACTCTGCAGGTTCACGGACGCACCGAAGCCCGCAGGCCGTTTCGATCAGCTCGTCGAACTCAATCGCGCGGCCGGTGACACCGTTCACGAGCGTGATGGACGGCGGCCGGAACTCGATCCCCGCCAGTGCCGCTTGGAGGCCGGCTTCCACCACAGTGGCATTCGCCGACCCGGATTCCGTTTGCGTCAGCGCGTCACGGGCAACGGCCAGCAGAAGACCTTGTTCGAGGCTGAGCACCCCGGCCGCGTGAGCCGCCGCCAGCTCTCCGACACCGAAGCCGACAACCGCGTTCGCCCGAACCAACCGCGTTCGCCCGAACTCCGATGCTTCCCCACAGCGCGGTGAGCGCACACTGAAGTGCAAAGCTTGCCGGGTTTCCAACCTCTCGTTCCGAAAACATCTCATCGAGCAGCGACGCGCCCCGCTCCTTGGAAAAGACTGCGTCGCAACGGTCGATGACTGCCTTGAACACCGGCTCGCCGTAATAGAGCGCCTCTCCCACGTTGCCCTGAAGACCGCTTTTGTCGGCGTAAACGAACGCGGTCTTCGCCAGCTCATGGGGCGCACCCGGATTTCTTTCTTCGTCGGCGACAGCCATCAGGCCCGTTTCGAGCGACGCCGCATCGTGAAAGACGATGCCGGCACGGTGAGCGAAGTGGCCGCGACCCACGCTGGCCGTCCAGGCCATGTCGGTGAGTTGCGACTCTGACGCGGACCGGCCACTCGCCCCCGTGCCGTTCCGTTTGTCCAACCAGGAAAGATATCGCCCGGCGAGCGCCCGTAACGCACCGTCCGACTTTGCCGAGAGCGGGAGCAGCCGCGTCGTGCGCGGCTCGTGCACATGGGGACCGGGAGCGGGGTCCGAACCCGGAACAGGGAGGGGAATCGCAACCGCGCCCGGCGAACCCTCGGGCAATGCCTCGTCTGCGGGCGCTCCCGCTACGTTCGAAGGCCCGTACCTTTCCAGAACGAGGTGCGCATTTGTGCCCGAGATCCCGAAAGCGCTCACTGCCGCACGGGGTGGCCGGGCACCATCGACGGGCCAGTCGGTCAGCTTCGATGTCACCCTAACCGGAAGCCTGTCCCAGTCCAGATGCGGATTCGGCGTGTCGAAGTTGAGGTGCCTCGGGATCACGCCGTGGCGCATCGCGAGCATGACCTTGATGATGCCTGCAACTCCCGCCGCCGCCTCGAGATGGCCGATATTCGTCTTTGCCGTCCCCATCAGAAGCGGGTGGGCGGCGTTTCGACCCCTTCCGTAAACCGCCGCCGCCGCCTGTACTTCGATGGGATCGCCGAGCCCCGACCCTGTGCCGTGCGCTTCGAGGTAGTCTACGGTCTCCGGAGCAACCCCGGCCCGGGACAGGGCCTCCTCGATCACCCGCTCCTGAGCCGGCCCGTTCGGCATGGTCAAGCCCGCGCCCGCGCCGTTTTGATTGACTGCCGATCCGCGCACAACGCCCCAGATCCGGTCGCCGTCAGCCTCCGCGTCGGCGAGGCGCTTGAGAACGACAATGCCGCAACCCTCGCCACGCACGTAACCATCCGCGCCCGCATCAAAGGTCCTGCATCGCCCGGTCGGAGACAGCATGCCGACTTCGGCCATGAACTTGGTGACCGCGGGAGACAGGAGCGCGTTGACGCCACCCGCGAGCGCGAGGTCCACTTCGCCCTGCCGCAATGCCGCGCTTGCCTCGTGCACGGCGACGAGTGACGACGCACAGGTCATGTCGAGAGGCATCGCCGGACCCGTGAGGCCCAGCACGAATGAAATCCGCCCTGCGGCCACGCTTCCCGTGGTCCCGAGATACGCGACGTCCTCACCGCTTTTGGCGACGAGATCCCGGTACTCGCAGCCGCTGATTCCGACGTACACACCGGTGCGGCTGCCGCGCAATCCGTCGGGGGCCATCCCCGCGTCCTCAAGCGCCTGCCAGCTCGTTTCGAGCAGCATCCGTTGCTGCGGGTCCATGGTCCTCGCCTCGATGGGCCGGATCCCGAAGAATGGCGCATCGAATTCATCGATTCCCGTGACAAATCCTCCGCACCGGTTTTCCGCAATATCGGAATCGGCGCCGCTGCCGAGCCCCGGCCGGGCACTGGAGTCGGGTCTGCCGTTCGTGACGGCATCGACGCCCTCCATGAGCTGATTCCAGAACGCTGCGAGCCCCGCCCCCCCGGGAAACCGGCAGGCCATGCCGACGATCGCAATCCCGCCGGACTCGGCGACCCGGTGACTTGCGGAAGGAGTCGGCATTCGTCGCTCGGGCATGCGGGGTTCCGGGCGCCCTGCCCGCTCGGCACCTGTCGCGTACGGCTCGCCTGGGGCGATCTCTCCAAGCTCACCGGCAAGGAAATGCGCCAAGGCAGCCGTGTCGGGATAGTCGAACACCACCGTATTGGAGGCGACGTACGTTTCGGCAAGTCCTTTGTTCAGGCGATTGCGGAGCTCAACCGCCATCAGTGAATCCATCCCGAGATCGAAAAATCTCGCGGTCGGGGACGGCAGGGCCGATAGACGCAGCACCGCCTGCAGTTCTTCCCGGATGAAGGAGGCCAGCACGTCTTCCCGGTCCACGGCCGGCGCCGACCGGAGACGGGAGAGGAGATCGTTCTCGGGAGCGGGGGCTGCGGGCGCAATCTCCGGGGCGGTACGGGCCAACAAGTCTTCAAGGAGCGTCGGGTTCGCACCGAAGCTCTCTGCATAGACGGGCCAGTCGACCGCCGTTACGGCGGCGTTCGTGAGATCCTGGGCCACGAGCCGATCGAATGATCGCAGGCCCTGCTGCTGCGTGATCCAGCGCACACCGCGGGCCGCAAGATGCTCCTCGATTCGGTCGCGCTGCTCCTCGGCTTCGCCGACACCTGACCATGCTCCCCAGGCAATCGCCTGACCGGGCAGCCCCTGGGCGCGTCGGTGGGCGGCGAGCCGGTCCAGATACGCATTGGCGGCGGCGTGGTTCGCCTGGCCTGCCGATCCGAGAATTCCCACCACGCTCGAGAAGAGAATGAAAAGATCGAGATCGCGGTTTTCGGTCGCCCGATGAAGGTGCCATGCACCCAGCACCTTCGGCCACAGGACCTGTTCGAACCGTTCCCAGGTCTGGTTGCCGAGCGCTCCATCCGACAACACCCCGACGCTGTGAATGACACCGGCAAGTGCCGGAAGCTCGGCATCCACCCGCGCGAGCATGGCGTCCACCGCCGCGCCATCCGTCACGTCGGCAAGTTCGACACGAACCGTAACACCGCGTGCCCTGAGGGTGCCTATCGTGTCCTCGGCGGCGGAATCGGGGGGCCGACGGCCGTTCAACACGATCGTCTTGGCACCCCGGTCCGCGAGTTGGCCGGCCACAGCGCAGCCGATGCCCCCGAGGCCCCCGGTTACGAGATAGGTCCGGTCCTCCCGCAGCCGCCCCCTCCCGAGCGGCGGCATGGTGAGGACGATTTTTCCGATGTGACGGGCGGAGCGCATGAACGCCATCGCCTGAACGGCCTCGGCGAGCGGCCAGCTGTTGTGGCGCGGGGGGGACAGCTCTCCCGCGGCAAGCCGGCCCATCACATTCCTGAGGACCGCACCCGGCCGGGCGGGATCGGATTCCTTGAGCGTGTCGAGCCTCAATACCGAGTAGACCACGTCGGGGCGGGCCTCCGACATCTCCTCCTCGCTCCAGATGTCGCGCGCGCCGAGTTCGACGAATCGGCCGGCGGGAGCAAGACACGTGAGACTCGCCTTGATGAAGCCCGGCCCGGTCAGACTGTTCAGAACGACATGGACACCCGCGCCGGCCGTCGCATCGAGAATTTCCGTGCCGAAGGTGGTTTGCCGGCTGTCGAAAACCTGCGAGACACCGAGCGAGTGGAGGTAGGCCTGTTTGGATGCGCTCGCCGTCGCGATCACTTCGGCGCCAGCCGCGTGGGCCAACTGGATCGCCGCGAGACCGACCCCGCCAGCGCCGGCGTGGATCAACACCCGCTCGCCGGCTTTCAGTCCCGCGAGTTCGAATGCCAATGCCGCCGTGGTGAACGCTACGGGAACTGTCGCAAGCGCCGCCGCCGGCATGTGCTTCGGCGCCGGTGCCACGAGCTCGCTCCGGGTCACCACATCCGGTCCGAACGCGCCAAACGCGAGACCAACGACCCGGTCGCCCACGGCAACGCCCGTGACTTCCTTTCCTGTCTCGACAATCCGGCCACACATCTCGCGGCCGAGCAATCCGGTGTCGAGCGCGCCGGTTGCCCGCAGCACATCCCTGAAATTGAGGCCCGCCGCCGCGACCGCTACCCGAACCTCTCCGGACTTGAGCCCGTTCGATGGCACCATTTCCACCCGCAGGCCGTCGAGAGTTCCACTCTCGTCGGGCGCAAGCCGCCACCCGGGCTCGTCCGGCAACGCGATCCGCGACGTTGCGGAGCCGGTACGGACGAGGCGTGCGGCATGGCGTCTACCGCGGCGGAATGCGATGTGGTTCTCCGAATCGGGGAACAGCAGTTCCTCGGCGAGCTCCGACAGGCACGGAGGGTCTTCCGGGTCGAGATCGATCATTCGTGTCCCGAGCTGTGGCGCTTCCCTTGCGGCCGCCTTGCCGAAACCCCATAGCGCCGCCCCGGTTATGTCACCGCCACGTTCGCGTTCCAGCGACTGGCCCCCGCGGGTGATGATCCACAGGCCCTTCGCGGGAGTAATGCCCGCGTCCAGCACGCCCTGCACGAGAGCAAGGGCGCTGGCGACCGCGCACTTCACGTCGCGGGCAACCTGCTCGGTCGTGGCAGCCGGGCCATTCCCGTCAAGCGCCGCGAGATGAACGATTCCCTGAATGGACGCATCCCCGGGCAGTCCCTCGACGAGCGAACGCCAGGACTCCCGGCGCTCCGCCTGTACGAACAACCTGTGTATTCCGGGGAGTCCCGTTGGCGAACCTCCGTCCACCGCCTCGTCGTTGCCCGCAATTATCACCGTCTGATTCCGCGTTGCGAGAGTCGCCGCAAGTTCCTCGGCGACGCCGCTGCGATCCGGCGCCACGATCCAGACGCCGCGAGGAAGGTGAGCGTCTTCGGGGCAGCGCGCAACGATGATGCCCGGACCGAGCGGTCGTCCGCCATCAGACGCGTCGACACCCAGCACGTGCATTTCCGCAAAGCCCGCATCGAAGAGCGCTCGACGCCATGTCCGGGTATTGGCGAGGGCGTGGTCCGGCCGGTAGCTGTCGGCGAAGCGCCACCAGCCGTCCAGGAGCCCGAAAGTCAGGTCCTGAAGGTGGCGGCCGCGGACGAGTTCAAGAGCCACGAGCTGGCCACGAGGTGCGAGAAGCGACCGGCAGTGGGCCAGCGTCTCTCCGAGATCCCGGGTTGCATGCAGCACGTTCGCTGCAACGACGAGGTCGTAACCGTGAGAGTTGAAACCCTGCCCTGCCGGCTCTGCCTCGATATCGAGCGCCCGATACTCAATCGGTGCCCCGGCGGCCGCAAAGCGCGCTTCCGCTTCGGCAAAAAATCCGGCCGAGATGTCGGTAAAGACGTAGTCGAAACGTCCCTCCGGAAGCTCCGACAGGATCGGTTCAGTCGCCGACCCCGTGCCCGCTCCGACTTCCAGCACCCTGAGACGCCGGCCTTCCGGCAGAGCTTCGACAGCGGCTCGAACCGCGTCGGCCAGCATCCGGTTCGCGGCGCGGGCGGCGGGTGCAGTGCGATACAGGTCCGCCGCGCTCGTTCCGTCGCTGCCGAAAAGCAGCGAGAGAGGGTCCGTACGGCCTTGCAACACGCCCGCGAGCGCATCGCCACACCGTTCGAGAAGCCCGAGTTCATTCGAGCCATGAGGGTGCTGCACGCGCAGCTGCTCCGCCAAGCGCTGCGGGTCGTCAAGGGCGACGTTTGGAAGCTCGTCTCCCGATCCGACGACGATGGCAAGTGCGCCATTCGGTCCGCGCTTCAGCACCCCTGCCCCGGCCAGGATTTCGAGCAGGCGGCCGAACAGGCGGTGGTACCGCGCCATGACACTCAACTCGTCGCGAAGAGCCTCCGCCATGACTACCTCTCCCGCCTTGCGCCGCCAACCCAGCCGTTCGAGCGCCGCGAGAGCATGGGCGGCGCACAGCCTGTCGAGATCCCGAAGCAGCGCGGTCCGCTCTTCGAGCCGGACGCCCTCGGCAACAAGATAATCGGGGAAGGTACCTGTCCGGGAGCGAATCGTTTCCGGACTTTCGAGAAACCGCGCCGACTGGATGTCACCGGAAAGGGGCCGCTCCCGCCAGGCAACCTCGTACAGGAGATCCTTGAGCGCGTTTGACGCAGAGAGCATGGCGGCCCGCGTCGCCCGTTTCATCGTGAACCCGTCGACGCCGCCAACCGGCGTACCGGCCGGATCATAGAGCATGAGATCGGCCTTGACGATTTCGGGAGAGCTGTCCGTGCTCCCCTCCGATTCGTCGCCTCGGACGGTCTCCCGCATGCGGACATGGCAGAAGACCCGTTCGGGCGGCGGACCTACCAGCCATAACCGGTCCCAGCCGAAGGGCATATAGGTGGACTTCCCCGCGACGCGGGCCTGGTCACGTGCCGCGAGCACGCTCTGAAAGCAGCCGTCAAGGAGGATCGGATGCAAGTCGAGGCCTCTGCCGTCGAGGCAGTCGGGAAGCGCCACTTCGCCAATTGCTTCACCGGCGCCGGACCATACGGCCTGAAGGGGGCGAAACGCGGGCCCGAGCACCACCCTGGTGCTCACCTTGTTGCTGTAGAGTGACGTGACATCTCCCGGCGTCAACTCTGCCTTGAGACCTTCGAGGTTCGCCCTTTTCCCGGTTTCCAGCCGGTTGCCGTCGCGCGACATCCTGCCTTCGAGATGCAGGATCCAGCCGTCTTCGCTGCCACGGCTAAATACTTGGAAGCGGCGCGATAATTGGCCGTCGGTGCCATCGAACACGATCTGGAGCTTCCGGCCGCTCTTTCCCTGGTCGTCCTCCGAATTTTCCTGCTGAAGAATCATCGGACTGTGCAACTGGCAATCCTCCAGCACGACCGAACGGGCGCCCTCGCCCCACAGCAAGGTGGCCGCCATTGTGGCGAACATCGCGCCCGGCACGACGACCTGTCCGAACACCAGGTGGTCCTTCACCCACGCCGGGTCCGAGGCGAACATCTCCGTCTCGAACGTGACCTCGCCACGGGGCGACTCGTGCCGCACCCCCAGCAATGGATGGCCACTGCCCGGCGCGCGGCGCTTCGGCGCTTCAAACCAGTGGCGACGGCGCTGGAACGGATAGCTCGGAACCGCGATCCGGCGACGCGCCTCTCCGGCGAAGAGCCCTTCGAAGTCGATCGGGAGACCGGCCTCATAGCCTCGAGCGACGGCGTCGACGAACGCGTCGCCGCCCACGGGTTCGGGCGTGGAGTCGGAGGGCCTCCGGAGGCTTGCGAGCGTGACGGGCGGAGTGGCCGTGCCGCGTGCCGGTTCCGGCCAGGAGAGGAGTGCCATCGGACCCAGGACCGCATGCGGGCCGATTTCCACGATTGTATCGACATTGAGTGCCGCCAGAGTCTCGATGCTGGCGCGGAAAGCAACCGGTTCACGCGTCTGCCGCCGCCAGTAGGCCGCATCGAGTGCCTCGTCCCGCTCCACGACCCGACCGGTGAGGTTGCTCACGAACGGTACCGACGGGGCGGCGTACCGCACCCGCGAAAAGGCCGCTGCCAAGTCGTCAAGGGCTGGCTCAATCATCGCGCTATGGTAAGCCGGGCTTTTCCGCAACCGCCTCGCCCGAACATCTTCAGATTCGAAATTGGCCACCATTGCATCGATGTCCGCCTCCGGGCCGCTCAAGACCTGGTGGGCTCCGTTGTCGGCCGCGATACAGAGGCCGATGCCACCGGTGCTCGCGTTGTGGGAATCCAGAGCCGCCTGAACCCGATGGCGGGGAGCGAACACTGCCGCCATCGCGCCTGCCCCCGGCAGCGCCCCGATGAGCGAGCCTCGTGCCGCTGCCAGGCGCAGCCCGTCTTCGAGGTCGTACACGCCAGCGGCGGGCGCGGCCGCGATCTCCCCGAGGCTGTGCCCAAACACCACGTCGGGGCGTATACCGACACTCGACCACAGGGCGGTGAGCGCACACTCGAGCGCGTAGATTGCGGGCTGTTTCCATTTCGGCTCGTCAAGAAGCGCATCCGACCCGGCCCGCCCGAACATGACATCGAGCAACGAACCGTCCCGATCATCACGAAGCAACGCGTCGCAGCGATCCAGCACAGCCCGCACCACTGGCTCTCGTTCATAAAGGTCGAACCCCATGCCGACCCATTGGCTGGCCTGGCCGGTATAAGCGAAAGCGACTTTTGCCTGACCCGACGATGTCGAATCGTCGCTCGCCGAGGTGAGTGCCTCAAGGCCATTCCGGAGCGACCCGATGTCCCGGAACGGCAACCCTGCCCGGAAAGCGAAATGGCTTCTCCCGATACCAGCCGTCCACGCGAGATCGGCAAGTAACGCCTCCTCCGCGGATTCGTCGACCGCTCGTTCGTCGAGCCACTCAAGGTACCGCGCCGCCAGATCGCGAAGCGCTCCGGGTGACTTTCCCGAAAGCGGCAAAATCCGCAGTTCGCGGGGAAGGAACCCGTCCTTCTCGCCGCCAGTTCCCGGGAGGGATGCCGGAATGGACGGGGCGACCCGGCGTTCAGCACCCGCGGGCCACGGTGCGCCGACATCGCCCGACCGGTCATGCCGCTTGCCATAACCCTGAAGGACGATGTGCGAATTGGTGCCGGAGAACCCGAACGAACTGACGCCGGCGACTGGCATCCGGCCGGAATCACGCGACCAATCCGTCGCGGTCGTGGTTACTTGAACAGGCAAGCGGTCCCAGTCAATCTCGGGATTGGGATCCTGGAGATTGAGATGTCTCGGGATCACGCCCCGGTGCATCGAGAGCAGCACCTTGATGAGACCCGCAGCCCCGGCCCCGGCCGCCAGGTGGCCGATGTTGGTCTTGACCGAACCCATGAGAAGGGGCCGGTCGGACGCGCGTCCCCGGCCGTAGACCGCCATCGCTGCATTCACCTCGGTCGGGTCGCCGATTTTCGTCCCGGTCCCGTGCGCTTCGAGGTAATCGACCTGCGAGGGTTCGATGGCGGCCCGCGACAGCGCCTCCTCGATTACGCGCTGCTGCGTGAGGCCCTTCGGCACGGGCAACCCCGGGCGGAGTCCGTCCTGGTTAACCGCGGATCCACGAATCACTCCCCAGATCCGATCGCCGGCCGCCTCCGCTTCGTCAAGGCGCCTGAGAACCAGCATCCCGCAGCCTTCGCTTCGGACGAAACCGTCCGCCCTTTTGTCGAACGTCCAGCACCGACCGGTCGGCGAGAGCATTCCCGCGTTCGCGAACGCTTCCGTTGTCAACGGAGAGAGAATCACGCACACGCCGCCCGCGAGCGCGAGGTCGGCCTCTCCTCGCTGCAGGCCGGCCACCGCGTGGTGCACGGCGACCAGCGACGAGGAGCAGGCAGTGTCCACCGCGATGGAAGGTCCTTCCAGACCCAAAGCGAAGGAAATACGCCCGCTCGCGGTGCTGAAACGGTTGCCGGTGACGAGATAGAGGGGCGTGTCGGTACCTGTTTGTTCGCCGTCTCCCCTGACGATCTCCTGGTACTCGTAGCTCCCGATCCCGACATAGACGCCGCTGCGGCTGCCTACCAGCCGGTCCGGATTGATCGCCGCGTCCTCGAGTGCCTCCCAGCTCATCTCGAGCAATAGCCGCTGTTGTGGATCCAGCGACGCCGCCTCAAGGGGTGAAATCCGGAAGAATTCCGCGTCGAACCGGTCGATGCCGGACAGAAACGCGCCAAACCGCGAGGCATCATGTACAGGTGTGTCATGCGGGAACATCTCACCCACGCGCCCTTCCGTTTCTCCCGGTGTGCCGTGGGAGACCGCGCTCAAACCGTTTTCGAGCAGCTGCCAGAATGCCGAAAGGTTCTCCGCGGCCGGAAACCGGCATGCCATTCCCACGACGGCGATCGGACCGTCGTCGCTCTTGTTTCCCCCGGGGGTCTGGAGATGTTCAAAGGTGGAATACCCACCGTCGCCACGACGAGACTTTTTCCGATCTGCCATCCAGGATCTCCTCTGCGGAACGCACGCGCTCGAAACCTGTCTTTGCGCCACCGCGTTTTCATTGTCATCCTTGTCATCGCGCGTCAATCGGGACGACGGCCTTGCTCAGGAACATCCCACGCAAGGATTTGCTGCTGCATTGATTTGAGTCTGAGCCGGCATTCCGGGTCTTCAACCGCGCGCGGCCATGCACCGCACCTCCTGCCTTTCGCCGCCGCCAAATGCTGTGGCCGGCCGTTGTCCAATCCGGCGGATCCCACGAGAATCAACTGTCGCGCAACACATAGGGCAAACCGGATGGAACTGTCTTGACCGCATTACCCAAACAAAAACAAATTCTGGGGGAATTCCCTCTCCCACCTGGCCAACTGACGGTATGTTTAAATAGGAGACAGGAACAGGGATGGTTGCCACCGGTATCCAGGCAGAGAGCAAGTAATAGGCTCCGATTTGTCGCGTGCCGAGCGTTCGCCGGTCTTTGAGCCGCACAATGGTGTATTTCGACCCTGTCGCTTGTGGCCGGTAACCTGATGTCATTGAGGAGCCGAATTCGCCGTTAAGGGGCGGGCGGTGGGTACAGCGCAAAATAAACCCCCATGGTCAGCGGATCGCGTGGGTCCTGGCGAAACAGCGTCTGAACATTTCGGACGATCTGGCTGCGGTCGATCGACTCCCGGAACCCTTCATAGGTTCGTGGTACGGCGGCGGTCCCGGCAGTGCCGCCGGCCCTTCCAAAGCGCGGGATGCCGGGACAGAGGGTGGAGAACGCAGGGTGGTATTCACGCTGCATGTGGCCGGTGTGCCGGTACCACCGCCCAGTCGGCTCAGCATGGTGGACGACAAGCGTACCGGTCACGGGATCGAAAACAATGGGGCGTGTAACCCATTCGCGGCGACGGGCGTTGACAGCGTCAGGCCAGTCGCTCTCCGCTCTCACGGAGACATAGGTTGCCGCGCCGACCAGGTCGTCAGCGATCCGGTATCGATACCGATGCAATTGGAATCGTTGGCGCGCAAAGTCTGTCGGATGACAAACCCATATCGTTCCGTCCCGATCGAAATACTTGAACTGCCACTCTGCTTGCGCCGTTTCCGTGTAATGGACGAACCAATGACCCCGAAGCAGCTTTCTGAGGGCCGGCTGGTGGAGGTTTCCGATCGGACGATCCTGCCAGAACGTCGTCCATTCGAGACGCCGGACACGGCCCTGGCTTCCACCGGCAGGCAACGTGCGGAGATAACGGGCAAGATCCCTGGCGGACGCGGACTGTTCCGGCCCGACTGCCGGCCCCGGGGCCGTCCAGGGCGCGTCGGTTTCGGGCAGGGGGACTGGGGATCTCTCTCCGTCGGAAAAGGCGAGGATCCCACCCGCAATGGCAGCTGCCGGAAATGCGAGGGCGGTGACCTTTGCCAGCATCGGGCGATCCGCTAAGGAACGGACCACGCGGGCGATCGGGCCGAAGGCAGTCAGCTGGTGAGCCCCGCCACGACGAATCCGACCGCGACAATCGCGATCAGGGACACCGCGATCGTCAACACGCTCCAGATTTTGCGGCGATCCAATTCGGTCCGGAACCTCATGTCGAGGGAATCAGCTCCCGGCTTCCTGCAGGGTTGCGAGAACCGCGCGGCTCTCATCCGAAACCTGCCGGGCGTCCAGCAGCTTCTTCAAACGTGCGCCGTGGCGCTTAACGATGATCTGCCACATCGTGCGCCCCCGGTTGTCCCGGGCTGACGGATCGACTCCGGCGGCGAGTAACAGTTTTGCGGATTCCATCGTGTCCGCGCGGTTCCGTCCACCGCTCCAGGCCAGGACGTGGAGCGGCGTCCAGCCGCGCCGGGAGGTCACCAATTTCGGGTCGGCGCCATGTTCCAGAAGGAGGCGGATCACGTCTGGACGCCCGGTTAAACTGGCGGCATGGAGAGCGGTCCAGTCCTGTCCGTCGGCGATGGTCAGGTTGGGGTCGGCACCGTGTTCGAGCAATGCCCTGATCGAGCCGAGCGGCGTTCGGAAGGCCGCGGCCAAATGCAACGGCCGCCATCCCTGGTTTGGAGCAATCCCCATGCTTCCGAGGGAGTATCCGGTCGCGGCGGACAATCGCTCTCTGGGCCGGACGTCGAAAAGCCCGGCCGAAAGCGGTGGGATCAGGGAGGCCGGATTGCTGCGAAAGTTCCCGCGGCGTGGCGTGTTTGGGTCGGCGCCGGCCTCGAGTAGTGCGCGGACCTGTGCCTCGTCCGCTGCCTCCGACCGATTTCGTTGGTCGGAATCGTATCCGCCGCGGCCATTCAGCGCCCAGTACGTCAGTGGCGTCCACTTGTAACGATCCCGGTGGTTGGGATCGGCGCCGGCCGCCAGTATTGCCTGCGTGGCGGATGCACCGGTGTCCTCCGGAAACCTGTCATTCACCACTTCACGGAGCGGGTGAGCGAGGTCTCGCCCGCGGTTGGTCCGGGCGCAGTACACGACATCCCCGGGCGTGCGCCTGTTTTCCGGCTCCCACCAGTCCCGCTGCAACCAGCCACTGCAATCGGGGACGGTGGCCGATTCAGCCAAGGCCCGGGTCCCCGTTGCGCATTCGGCCCCAACCAGTCCGAGCACGAGAGAGGCGATCGTGATTGTGCGGTATCGTGTCATGGCGGATTCTCCTGCGTTACGGAAAGGGTTCGAAACCGGCGGGTCGGGCACGCTCCGTCATTCCCGTTTGCCTTGACCCCCTCGAAGCCATCGATCCTGCAGGTCCCGGACCATCTCGGCATAGATCGTCAGCGCGACGTGGTTGTTGCCGGCGGCAATCGCGGAACGGGCGGTTTCGACCCGGTTAGCGATCCACTCCCAGTCCGCGTGGTCCTCGGGAATGGCCGATGTGATGCGCGGCGCGACAGCGTAGTAGTCTGCGATCAGTTTCCGGCCTTCAGGAGTGGATGACAGCCAGCCGTCACGGAATTCCCGGAGCGCCGCGAGTGTCGGCCCATTGTCGGCTTCACCGCGCATCTCCACGACTGCGGTGGTCAGCCAGCAGGGCCCCCCTCCGCCGCCGGTGTCATCGTCCCGGTCGTTGTTCGTCGGGCCCGAACAGGTCGAACTGCTGCAGCCGTCGTGAATGTTTTGGTAATCGTCGGGCCTTTCCCCCGTGACCTGTTCCGCATGCTCGGGACTATGGTAATCGGCGACGCCGTCTCCGTCGGTATCGATGCCGTGGTTGGGATCCTCCCGGTCGTTGCCGCCACCGCCGTTTCCGCCGTTGCTGCTGTTGGTGCTGCATCCCGAAACCGCGCCTGCATAGGTTGACGCCCCGCGTTCGGTGCGCTGGAGCACAGCTGTCCCGCCGTCGCGTTCCCAGGCGGCGTAATGGAGTGTCACGGGTCGGCTGTAGCGGCTGCATCCCTGCGTGTGGGTGACTGGAGTGCCCGCCTGCGTCCACGTCTTGTGGCAGTTGTTGAGAACAACCTTCCAGTCGTCTTGCCACGCAACCGAGACGATCGCGTCAGCCCGATCCGGAAAATCCCGGTACGTCTGGATGCCGGTCTCTTCCTCTTGGCTGTCGCCCTTGGGAAATGATGCCGGACAGATGCGCTGGCGGCGGCGTTCGACCGTCCGGGTCAGGTCCCGGGAGCACGTGTGCCCGGTCTGGTTCCACGCTCCGAAATACCGCCGTTCCAGCGCATCTTCCTCTTCACCGGCAAACCAGCTGCTCAGCACCTGGATCCCGCGGCTCTCGCTCACGGTGCCGCCGTATGGAGGCCGTGGCGGATTCCACGGCGTGTAGACATCGGTGCAGGGACGGTCACGCGTGCCTGTTTCCTTGTGGCTGCTGGTCTCCAGCCGCTTGCCCTTGATGCCGCAAGTACGGCTGATCTCGTTCGAGGGTCCGGTAGGCTGTCGCCAGATCCGGAATCCGTACGGATCGTCCGGATGCTTCTGCACCCTTTGCTCGATCCGGTAAAAGATGAATCCGGGTTCCGGTGCCGGACATGGCGCGGCCGTGACCACCTCGCGGGTGTGCTCGTTCATGCAGTTCCGCGCCACTTCTCGCCACGGACCGGCCCACTCGGTTTCGGCCTGACCGTAACCGCGCAGGCGCCGGACATATCTGCGGGTCTCCTGGATGCCGAACCCGTGCTGCCCGTCCGGGCACGGCCGGCGGCGATGAGCGGTGGCGTCCGGATCTTCGGCGAGGATGTCGGCCGGTGAACTGATCGACAGGACAACGCCGACAGCGGCATCGGGGATGATGGATGCAAGGGCCGGATTGATCGCCTCGGGCGGAACGCCGTCCCGGTGGAATGCCGTGTCGCGGATCCGGCCCACCATCGCGAGATGGAGGCGCTGGGCGGCCAGTTCGACATCGATCCCCTTGGCGCCTGAGCGAAGACTCCGTCCCGGGATCCAGACTGCGAGCTGGCCATCGGCCGCGGCGGCCTGCAGGCCGAGTGCACTCAGGCGTCGGGCGTTTTCTGACGGGATCGGTCCCTGCCCTCCAGGCAGCGCCGTCCCGGCGGCCTCAAGCAGGTTGAGCAGAGCGCGCGTATGGTCGGCGGAGATCGCGTCGAGGTACTCGCCTGCCACCCGCTGGAGTGCGAACGCGTACATTTCGGCCGCGCGGTCGCGCGACAGCCCTTCGAAATCGGTGAAATACCCGCCGAAATCCAGTTCAAGTGCGGCGGTTGGTGTTGCAACGAGAGGTGAGAGTGCGACGAGGGCACTTGTCGCCAGGAGAAAACGGCATCGTTTCATTCGTCTATTCCCGTATATTGACAAAGCGAATCGAACGCACCATAGTCGCCGGATGCCCAGATTGTCCAGTACTGCCCTGCCCATTTCTTTCGCCGCTGCCGTGTCCGCGGTGGCGGACCCGGTCATGTCCCAGGGCAACGACAGCCTCGTTTTCATGTGTCCAGTCAGGGTGTTACAGGAGGCGTATGCTGATCTGACCGCACCTACCGATGCCCTTTCCGTCCTCGCTATCGAACGGCACGTGCTTGCAATTTGCCGCGAATCGCAACTGAAACTGTTGGAAATTTACGAGAACAATCAGCGTTTGGGTGAGTTATTCGCTCTGTCTTTAGGCAGAGTGCAGGCCACGGAAGCGGACGATGGCGGTGAAACCGGGGAGCCAGCGATGGTTCTTGAGCCCGCGGATCCGAGGCCGCCGGAGCCGGAAATCAGGCTCGCTGCCATCATGCGGCGGGGCGATGGGCGGGTGGTTGCGGTGCTGGACGTCGATGACGTCAGCCGTGCTGTCAAGGTGGGGGCTGTCCTGCCGACCGGACACCGCGTGGCGGCAATCGGCGAAGGCAGTGTTGTGCTGGTCGGCCCGGACGGCGTCGAACGGCGCATCGAGTAGGGGCGGAAATGGTGCGCGTATACGTGAACAGGAACTTGTCTCGGACGCTGAACGGCGCGGCGGTCAGGGGCACGATCGTTTCCTTTGGCCATCAAGGTCGTCGATGGAAACGCTTTCCGCCGCGCAGGTGCGCCTGTCTTCGGCGCCATGCAATCGGATTCACGCGCAGCCAATGACCGTGAGTTCCCTGATATCGGGCTTCGGCAGAAGCCGGCAGTACTCGGTTCGGGACAGTGGTCTCATCGAAATCCCGGCCGAACTCCGTGAGATCTGCGCTGTCTTCGAAACCGGACGAATCGTCGTTCAGACCGGGAAACAGTTCGACCCCGCGGTCGGGGAGTTGCAGGAATACCTCGCCGCGGTGTTCAATGTCGAACCATTTGTCGAAGAGGTGTTACCCCAGCAGATCGCCGACCATTACCTCCAGTCGGCGCCCACGGTGGCCGAGGTCCAGGAAGCGTCGCACAAGCGTTTCGTGGCGCGCCTGTTGAAGGATGCGGCTGACATGGGCGCGAGCGATCTCAAGATCATCCGGCGGTCACGGCAGACGGACGTGCGCGTCGCAGTCGCAGGCCGCGAGATCGACTACAGGGAGAGTATCTCTGTCGGCGATGGCAAGGCGATTATCGCCTACCTGTTCGATGCCCGGGATGAAGGCAGCGGGCATACCACCAAGCAACAGCACAACTTCCAGTCATTCTCGATCACCCCCGGTCACACGATCCCCCTGCCCGACCGCATCCAGAAGATCCGCGGCCAGAAGGGATTTCACGAGGGCGATGCCGGGATCCAGGAGCATATGGTGCTGCGTATCGTCTTCAGGGACGACCGCGATGTCGCGGGGCTCGACGACCTCGGCTTCGACCCGCTGGTCATGCACGACATCTACGGCGCTCGGGCGGGCATGAAAGGCGCGGTGATCATCGGCGGCGAGACCGGCGATGGAAAGTCCACGACGATCATCCGGTCCGTGGAACGCCTTTACGACGATAATGACGGCCTGATTTCTGTGGTCACCATCGAGGACCCGGTCGAAACCCGTATTCGCAGGAGCGGCGTTATCCAGATTCCGATCCAGTCGGCCGGCACGGAGGAAGAGCGGACTGCCCACTTCCAGGATGCCCTCAGGCATTTCGTCCGGATCAATCCCCATGTCGGCGTGGTCTCGGAGGTTCGTGATGCCGCGGGCGCCCGTCAGATGATCCAGTTCATCGAAACCGGTCACCAGGTCTGGACGACGATTCACATCGGTTCGGTCAATTCGATCCTGTTCCGCATGATCGACATGGGGATACAGCCGGCTGAGCTGGCGAAGCCGGATTCGATCACGCTGCTGATGAAGCAGTCGCTGATTCCACTGCTCTGCAGCTGTGCGCGGAAGGATGAGGAAAAGGATGAACGATTTCGTTTCCGGAACGCCTCCGGATGCACGCACTGCCGGTCCGGCCGCGGTGAAGGCGCTGCAGCTGCGGCCTGGGCCGGGTATCGCCGGTTGATCGCGGTTGGCGAAACGATTGTTCCGGATGCCGCCTATCTTGACTGCGTGCGCAGGAACGATGCCGTGGCTGCCTGGCGGCACTGGACGGGTCCGACGGAAGCGGGAGGCCTCGGCGGACTGACCCTGTCGACGAAGCTCAATCTTTTTGCGAATGCCGGATTGGTCGCACCGCCCGACGCGCGGAAAAAAGGGGCGGATGTCCACCCCGTGGATCCCGATCGCGTGGACGACTTCCGGTCATGGATCGAAGACCTTGTTTAGTTCCTTTCTTCATCGGATGGCCTTCCGCCGGGCAGTTCGGGCCAGGGTCTGGAGGATCCTGGCCGATCTGCTGGACAGCGGGATGGACCTGAACCGGGCGTTGCCGCTGGTGTCCGACATCGAGGCGACCCGGCGGCCGCTGCTCCAGGATATCCTGGCGGAGTTGCGGGGCTCGCTGCGGACGGACAGTTTCGCCACGGCCGTGGCGGAATACGTGCCTGAATCGGAAGCTCTCCTGTTCCGGCGGTTCGGACTGGCTTCCGATGCCAGCATCTTTCGGGCTGCGGCGCGCATGACGTCCGTGGATGAACGGATCGCGAAGGCAATCCGGCAGGCGTTGCTGTGGCCGATGTTTCTGTTCTTGCTGATTTTCGTGCTGCTGTACAGCCTGGGTTCTCACCTGTTCCCAACCATGGCGACGCTGGCGCCGATCGCGGATTGGCCGGTGATGTCCCGCGCAGTTGCCGTCGTCGCGCTCTGGGTGTCGGATTATTCCCTCTGGGTGGCCTGCGTTCTGGCCGCCGCCGCCGCCGTCTACAAATGGGCCGAGCGCCATCATGCTGGCTGGGGTCGGGTCTGGATGGACAGGGTTCCCCCATTCTCTCTCTACAGGCTCCGGACCGGCGCCACCTTTGCGTTCGTACTCATCGAGAACGCGCGAGTTGGCCACGAAATCAACCGGGCTTTCCTCCTGAACCTGGCCAATTCCCTGCCTCCGTATTCGCGGTCGCGCATTCAGGCCGTGGCCGAACGGGCGGACCGGACCAACATCGGGGCCGCGGCCATTGCAGCCGGCCACGGGTTTCCGGATCCGGAGTTGAACGCCGTGCTCCGGGCCTACGCGGACCAGCGGGACTGGGTGCCGCGGTACGGCGGTTACGCCAATGCATGGCTGGAGCGCCTCCAGGAGCGGGTTGAATCGATGGTCGCCCTGCTCCGTCTCGGCCTGATGATCCTCGCGGCGATGGTGATCGGTTCGGCCGCCTGGGTGATGGTCGGGATCACATCGCTGGTTCAATGACCCGAACAATGATGGAGGGCGCAATGATGATGACATTTCTGGGCTGGACGGGGCGAAGATGGCGAAGGAGACGCGGCGTAAGCCTGGTTGACTTCCTCCTTTACCTGACGCTCGCCGCGGTTGTCATGGCCGGAGCGGTTCTCGCCTACAATAATGTCGACAACCGGCAGAAGCGGCTGCAAACCGCCCAACTCGTCAACGAAATCTACGCCGGGGTTTCCGATTTGCATCGTGGCGGTGCCTCCTACGGCACGGGCAGCCTGATTTCCACGCTCGATGATGCCAAGCTGGTCCCCTCGAGAGGACGGCGGGAAACCACGACCGGGTCGGGAAACAGCGCCGTAACCACAGTCGGCATCAACACGCCCTTTGGCGACAACGTGACCGTGACCGGGTCCGGGAACACCTTTGTCATCACGGTAGAGGCAATGTCCGAGGCGAACTGCATCGACCTGGTATCGAACTATGCGGACCAGGATGCGGATGAGTCGTCCCTGGCGGCAATCGCGATTGGCGGGACGGATCTCACCATGCCGGCGACCGTCGCTCAAATCTCCGCCGCGTGCGACGATGACGATGATGTGGCCCTGACGTGGCGTTGAGGCCGGCAGGATGATGAGGCCCACACGACAGCGGAGAGGGTTCGCGGTTCTGTCGACGCTCGTTGCGCTGTTGATCGCTGCGGCTGTGCTGGACAGGGTCTTGGCAACAGTCGCCACCGACCGGAACGAGGCGGCAGCGGCAGCGGCATTCACGGCAGTGCGCTCCATCGCGGAGGCTGCGGCGGTACTGGACAGTGATCCCGTGGCCGCCGGCGTGTTGCCCCATCTTCCGGTCCGGCGGGATCTGGAGTTCACGTACACCGAGGATCCGGCAACTCCGGACGAGATGCGGTTCGACTGGTCCGGGCTGCCGCACCGGGCTGCCGTCGTCCTGGAAAACAGGTTGGCCGAATGGCTGTCGCGCGACCGCGTCAGCGGTCCCCTCGTGCTGGCCCTGACCGATGTCCCTCTCCCCTACCCTCGCCGCGTTTTGCGATTCGATCCCTCGATGCAGGCGGCCCTGACCACGGCGGGTATTCAGGGAATCGGTACGCTGAATGCGGCAACGGCCACCTGGGAGGAAGGCGAAAGTGTTTCCGTGACGGTTGCTCCACCGGTTGCCGGCGGCGATGCAGGGGTTGTTGCCGGCGATGTGACGGTGGCGGCGACGCTCATGGCGCCGCGGTTGGCGGTCCGCCACGGTATGGGCGATCCGGATCCGGTCACCATGGTTCTCTCCACACCACCTGCCGGCCAGGATGCCCTCCGCGTGAAATCTCTGTCTACAGGTGCGCTGAGCGTAGCGAAGCGCCTGGAGGCTGACAGCGCGTCGATCGCTTTGACGGCAAGGACGGATGCCCTGGCGCCGGAAGACGGCGTGGCGCTCGACCTTGCGGGGGCCAGTTTTGCGGACGGCACGCTGGGGTCGGCGCGGGTCGCCGGAACGGTGACAGGTACGTTGGACGTGACGACATGTATCGGTTGCACGCCGTGATTGCTGGCAGGTGGTGGCGCCGGCGCCGCGGTGCCGGCGGGCTGGGGGACGTCGCCCTGGCCCTCGTGATCATCTCGATCCTGATTACCGGCGCGACGCGATTTGCCACCGACTTGGTTGGGCGCCAGGCCGTGCAGCGGACGGCGGGGCAGCTTTCGCGGCTTGTCGACGACGTCGGTGCCTGGGCCGGTGCAGAATACACGGTCCTGCAGCCGCGTGTCGCGGCAACGGCCAACAATACGGAAGAACATGCCTGGTCCGACCTGATTTCAGCTGGTGATGTCTCGGAAGATTCCGCCCCGTCGACAGCTTTGCGCCAGTCGGTACGCGTTTTTCTTCATGCGCCGGATGCCGGCAATCTCTATGCGGTGGTTCTGACCGATGGCGAAACCGTGACGGCCCACGTGCCGAGGCCGGACAGGAGCGCCCGGTTGGTCGGTCGTGTCGACCTCCATGCACCGGGTGAGTTGCGTGGATGGGAGTTCCTCTATGACCTGACGGATATCGTGACCGAGACCGGTGATGATTTCAGCGGTGAACTGGGGGCGATCCGGCAGATCTCGGATGTCCTTCACGTTTCGCCGTACCTTCACCGCGTGGCGGTACCGGGACGCCCCGAGCTCAACCGGCTGGAAACGCCGCTGGACATGAACGGGAACGATATCGTTGATGGCGGACAAGTGACGACGGCACGCGCGGTCATCGGCGGAGACCTGACGGTCGGGGGGGAGTTCAGCGCCGCCACCCTGGCGATTGCAGATGCATTGACGGTTCAGGACACGTTGACTGCTGACAGTGCCGTCATCGAAACACTCACCGTGCCGTCGGTGGTGACGACGGCGCTGAGAGCACCGTCTCTCGACGTCGAAACGGCCGCAGTTTCGACCTTGACCGTATCCGGTTCGGGCGATGTGACGACCCTGGTCGTGGGTTCGGCGCTGACAGCGGCGTCCCTCGTGCTCGAGGACGTGGCGATGGACCACCTGACCCTGACAGGCACCCTCAATGCCGATGCCATCGTGACCGGTACCCTGGCGACGGGCTCATGCACCGGGTGTTGATCATCATTCTGTCCAGCGTACTGACCGGCAGCGTTGCCGCCAACGGCGATCCTCTGCCGGTTGCGGAGACGGTACCCTCCGCAGGCCCGGTCGATATCCGGCACCGGGGATTCCGCGAACTGGCGGTGATGCTGGAGAAGCGGGTGTCATCCCTCGATGCGATCCTGGCCATCCAGGGCGAGTTGCTGGCGCTGGCGCTCCGTGACCCGCATGCCGCCTACGCGGCCCGCCCGGACTTTGCGCGATGCATGCTGGCGCTGCCGGAAATCTGGTGTTCGCGGCTCCATTCCACCTTTCAGGGCGAGAGTGCGCAGTGATCTTCGCGGTTGGATACGGGTTGTTGGTAGTCGCCGCGGTTCGCGTTGCATGGGTCGATTGCCGCCGGCTCGAGATCGAATACGAAACCCTGGCAGTGCTGGCAGGCGTTGCGCTTGCATTGACCTGGGCCGAAGGCGGGTTCGAGGCGGTTGGCCGTGCGCTGGGCATGGCGGCTGTTGCGGTCGCGATCCTGGCCGTGATGGTGCGGTTGGCGATGATTCGGCGGCCAGGAGGCGGAGATTGGCCGCTGCTGGCTTGTTGCCTGGTGATGGCCGCCGAAGCGGGAATGGTGTTCGTCGCGGTCCTGGCAGTCGCGGGGCTGGCTTCGGCCGGCATTTACTCCCGAACTCGAAGGAGGCCTTTCTGGCGGTCGCGATTTCCCCTGGCGCCCCCTGCCCTTCTTGCCGCGGTGACGGCCTTCGTTGTGCGCCAGGATATGCCCGGAGGTCTCTGGTGATCGTGCCGAATGCCATTCCGATGCCGCAGTGTTGCTGTCGGATAGAGTACGGCCGCGGCGTGTCCGCTCATGTCGTGGGCGACTACGCCGCCGCATTGCGTGCATTTCAGGCTGGTGCGCGCCGCGGTCATGCGCCGGCCCGGTTCATGCTTGGCTCGATGTACCACAAGGGTGAAGGCGTGGTTAAGGATCCAGGCGAAGCGTTTGCCCAGTACATCGTTTCTGCCGGCCGCGGCGAACCGCGTGCCGCATACGTGCTTGGCTGCATGTATTGCATGGGCGACTCGGTCGAGGAAGATCCCGGACAGGCCGTGCGGTGGTTCCGGCTGTCTGCGGCGCGGGGTTTCGCCCCTGCGCAGTTTTCGCTCGGCACAATGTTTTCGAGCGGGACCGACATCGGGTGCGATCCGGACGAGGCCATGAAATGGTTCTTGCTGGCGGCTGCACAAGGACATCGGCAAGCTCTCTGCGAATTGCAGGCGATGGCCGCCAGCAAGTGCGGACAGGAAGGCCCTCAGTAACGCGATGACGTCAAACGGCGCGATTTCCGACGCCGAAGCGGGCGGCGCCTATCCTCCGACGATCATTCGGACGCCGCCTAGGATTATCACGATGGCAGCGGCGATGGCTCCAATCATCCATCGAGTATTTACCGCGTCACGCTTGGCCATATCGGTGCGGAGCCGTTCCATGGCACCATCGCGTTTGGCCATATCGGCCCGAAGTCTTTCTGCAGCCCCTTCGATTTCAGCGGATTTCGTATTCATCCCTTCCTACAAATGGTCGATCCGATGGGCCAGAGCCCGGTTGTCGGGGACATCACTCATCGTTGCACGGTGCCGATCAGACACGGATTTGTCAATGCACCAGAGGGTATTTGCGATGAACGGTGGTGATCCATCTACATTAATCTCTGTAACGATTTTCGAAAGACCCTTGCGACGTCCCCCTCGTCGGATGGGTGCTGGGAGCCAGGGATGAGCGAAATGCACGGCCCGGGCGCGGCATTGCCCCTCTTGACCGCCGGAATCGGTCTGGCCGCATTCATCTGCGGGTTCGGCTCTGGCGCGCGCCGCGCCGGCAATGTTCGCGAGATCGCCCTTTTGATCGGTCTGGCTGGCGCCGTCATCTTCATTGCCGGCCTCGCCGCCATGAAGACCGGCGCACCGTCCGACGTCTGAAAGGAGGAACGCCGATGGCCCCGAAAAGCTCCATCGTCCCGGAAGGCGTTTCGTTTGCATGCCCGTTTGCCGAACAGATCTGGGACATGAAATACCGGTTGAAGGATGCGTCCGGTGTCCCGCTCGACGGAACCGTCGAGGACAGTTGGCGGCGCGTGGCCCGGGCGCTGGCGGAAGTCGAGGCAGACCCTGTTCAGTGGGAAGGCGAATTCTATAGTGCACTCGACGGATTTCGCTTCCTGCCGGCTGGGCGCATCCTGGCCGGTACCGGCACCGGGCGTTCGGTCACCCTGTTCAACTGCTTTGTCATGGGAACGATCCCCGACAGCATGGACGGGATTTTCGCCATGCTGAAGGAAGCTGCCGTCACCATGC
>JAPOVX010000276.1 GCA_026707935.1 Paracoccaceae bacterium | reverse complement strand
TTTGTTTTGCGCGGTGCCGGCTGATTGGTGACGGCGCAAGCCTTTCGCTTGATGTACCTTTGTGGATGTTCGACCGGCAAGCCTGTTCGTCGGTGCGTCATTCAGAACGTCCGCTGGTAGACGTTCTGAGCCCGGCGCCACCCATTGCTTTGTCTATATCACGCTGCCCGGCACGCGTGTGTTCGTGACCGCGGGCCGTTTCGTGCTCGAACCGAATCGCAACGGGTTTCCGGTCGGGCGCTTCGTATACGGCAGGAGCTACCTTGCCAATCCAGACGCAGTACCCATCGATCCGATCGATCTCAAGCTGGCCAGTACGACCTACCGCACGACGGCGCAAAAGGGTGTGTTCGGCGCGCTGCACGACGCCGGTCCTGATTATTGGGGCCGTCGCGTCATTAAAAAACATGACGGCCTGCCGCAGTTCGGCGAGATCGATTATCTGCTCAACGCGCCCGATGACAGCGCTGGCGCGCTCGGGTTTGGCCTCGGCCAAAAGCCACCTGCGCCGATGAAAAAGTTCAACAAGACGCTCAATCTCGAAAGGCAGATCGCGCTTGCCGATGCCATCGTCTCCGGCGAAGACGCCTCGGACGGTCCCGAGGCCGGACAGGTCGAAGACTTTATGCTGGTCGGCACCTCGATGGGCGGCGCGCGCCCGAAGGCCGTCGTCGAGGACTCGGACGGGCTTTGGCTCGCAAAATTCAATCGCGGCGATGACAGGTGGAACCATGCGCGGGTCGAGCACGCCATGTTTAGGCTCGCCAACGCCTGCGGCGTCCACACCGCCCAAAGCCGCATTGAGCAAATTGCAGGCCGTGACGTGTTGCTTGTCAAGCGCTTCGACCGTCAAAAGACAAGTGACGGCTATATGCGCGCGCGGATGATGAGCGGCCTGACAATCCTGCGCACCGAAGACACGCACCAGCATAGAGACCGCTGGTCTTACGTTTTGCTGGCCGAAGAACTGCGCCGCGTTTCGGGGCAACCGAAGGACGACGCCGCGGAACTATTCCGCCGCATGGTTTTCAATGCGCTGATCTCGAACACCGACGATCACCCGCGCAATCATGCCGCCATTGCAATAGGCGCCGACTGGAAACTCTCCCCGGCCTACGACCTGACGCCGTCGACGCCGGTGAGCCTTGAGCGCCGCGACCTCGCCATGACCTGTGGTGACATCGGCCGCTACGCCAATGCACAGAACATAGTCTCGCAATGCGCCCGTTTCCACGTAAAGTCGGACGAAGCCGCCGCAATCATCGATGCGATGGAAGATCAGGTCAAAGCCAGCTGGTATAATATCGCCCGCGGCGAAGGCGTCACCGAAGCCGACTGCTCGATGATCAACGGCGCCTTCGCTTATCCGGGATTTCGGCTGGATCCTGAGAAGGCAGCACTGGCTTGAGCATATTCGGCGACAATTCCCCCCTCAGTTCATTCGCTTCGCCGCCGTTGTACTCGGCGACACCGGGCATGGCCGATCCGGCGCGATAATCGTCGAAGCCACGTCGAAATATTCGGAGGAGTACGGTGTGAACTTTCCCACGCGAGCACGCGTTTCAAGGTACCAAGCAATCGTACGGCGCTCTACGAAAACCTGATGCGCTTTACGCCGAAGCAGCAGTACCGGATCATCATGGAGCAGTGCGCCCACCCGTCGCTATCGCAGATCAACAGCGCGAGGATCAAAGAAATTAAGGCCAAGTTGATGTCCCGCTACGTCTATCTTTTCGCTGGCGAGAAAGGCGGTGAAATCACCAAGACACTAATCGAAGAAACGCGCCACTGGCTCGACAGCTATCTTGACGTTCTCACGCTCTACAACGACACCTTCCAGAAGTACGAGAACCGCATATGTCACGACAATTTGGGTAGGAGCCAGATTCGTGCTGACACACACGCTAACGACCGGGTTTCAGTCCCCGCGTGGCCATGAAATTGTAGAGGGTTGACCGGGAGACGCCCGTGATCTTTGCGGTCGCGGTACGGGAGACGCCGAGGTCGATGAATTGGCGAATTTCGTCTTCCTTCCCGTCCAGACGCGGCACACCCAGTGATCCTTTCGGGCGCCCGAGCGTCTCGCCGGAGGCCTTGGCCTTTGCGAGGCCCTCGCGCGTGCGCTCCGAGATCAGGTCACGCTCGACTTCGGCGAACAGCGAGGTCATGACCTTTGTCTGGATATCCTGTTTGCCTTCGACACGGATGTTCTCCCTGATCGCGATGAACGCGACGCCCGCCTTCGCGAAGCCGTTATGGACGGTGACGATGTGGCCGAGCGCGCGCCCGAGCCTGAAATGTTCGCTCACGACAAGGTTGAGAATACCGATCAGTTCATCAAGCCCGCGGTGCTTTTCATTGGCCTGTCCCCGTGCTGTTGCCTCGACGAAGTCGTCGTTCTGAAGGCCGTGTTTGCGGGAATATTCGAGAATGGCGAGGCGCTGGCTGCCCGCGTCCTGCTGCGGGGTTGAGACCCTGAAATAGGCGATGGTTTTCATCCGTTGTCCATGTAATCGTTCTTTCACCATTTTCCTTGACAGTATCGGGTGCCCGCCCGCGGCTCCCACAGATCCGGGCGTGCCCGACTCAGGCATCCGGCTCCTCGGACAATGGTCTCGCTGCTCACCGGTACACAGCCTCGGGCACCAACGCGGAGCAACGCCCCTGTCGACCTACCGTCTCCGCCCGGCGCTGAAGCTCTCATCATTCGGTGCATTCCGGCTTGTGAATAGTCCATTTATGGACTAAATGATTGATATGCACCATCTGTGGAGTTTGTTATGGTTGAACAAACACGTCGGGTAACGAAGTTTGACCGGAAGGGCCTCTCTGCTCCGGCGTTGCGCACGTTCTTTCGCATAGCGAAGCTCTGGAGCCTCTCGGTCGATGAACAGATGGTTTTGCTTGGGCTGACGGCCCGATCGACCTTCTTCAAGTGGAAGAAGGATCCGAACACTGTTCTGCCGAAGGATACGCTGGAGCGCGTTTCTTACATACTGGGCGTCTACAAGGCCCTCCAGATCCTGCTCCCGGACGAAAAGGCGGCCGACGATTGGCTGAGGCGTCCAAACGCGGCGCTACCGTTCGGCGGTCGGTCGGCTCTTGAACGGATGCTCTCAGGCCAGGTGGCAGACCTCTTCGTCGTACGACAATACCTCGATGCGCAGCGGGGTGGCCGGGCATGACGTTGCCGGTTGCCCGCGTCGAATGGAAGCCGTGCTGGCGAATCATCCCCAGCCGGTTTCCGCCGATTCAGCTCTTCGAGCGGGTGACCGATCCAGACGACCTTGAGGCGATCTTCGAGCTGGAGGCGCTCACGAATCCCAGGCTTCGTGACGAGGCCGGCGATATCGAACTCGTGCCGCCGGAAGATCGCATCAGTGGGCCCGGGACCACCGTCATCATGGCTGCCTTCACCCATC
>JAPOVX010000367.1 GCA_026707935.1 Paracoccaceae bacterium | reverse complement strand
AGAAGAGGCCGAAGTGCCCGCCGGCCTGCATCCAGCCCTGCCGGTCGCTACGCTTGGAAAGCTCGCGAAACCGCGCCGGTGCCAACCTGGAGCGGTACCATTGGACTTTCAGGTTCTCCCGAACTTCGGAAAGGGGTTCGTATTCCATTTTTCACCGTTCAGTTTTGGCCGAAAATACTCGCCATGTTCCTGAAGTCCATAGCAGGCGCGGCCTTGTCTTGCCCGAGCGAAACGACCGACAGACCGAGCCCGCCCGTACGGCCAGCCGCCGACGACCGGCGAGGCATCGGCAGTCATCGGAAAGGGCCGGGGACAAACCGAAGAAAGCCGGACCCAACCCGAACGCTTCCAATTTTCACTTCATGGAGTCAAATACACCGCAACGACACATGACGTGAATCGGCACGAATTGTTGGCGCTCACGCGGTGTGTCAAGCAGTCGGCCCGGATCGATGCGGGAGGTGCAGACGATTCTCGACGTGCCTTACGGCCGCTTCCCGGGTAAGCGGATGCCCGGGTTCGTGCCTTTCGTCCTGTTCGCGGTCGTCGGATCGGCGGAAACCGGATGGGCTGCCCGGTTCGGCGCCAGCCAGGGAGATCACACGCGACATGTTTCGTGACCCCTCGATCACGCTCCTCGCCATCGGCCAGACGCTGCAATGGGCCGGCATCTTCTACATATTCCCGGCCCTGCTACTACGCTGGGAGCAGGACCTGGGCTGGTCAAAGGCCGACCTCACCGCGGCCATTACGATCGCAGTGCTGGTCTCGGCGCTCGCCTCCCCGCTCGCCGGCAAGATCATCGATCGCGGAAAAGGCCCGAACCTGCTGGCGGGGTCCGCCATCCTCGGGGGCGCCGGCCTCCTGATCCTGGCGGCGGTCGCAGCGCGGTGGCAGTTCTACGCAGTCTGGGTCCTCATCGGCATCGCCATGGCGGGATGCCTCTACGAGCCCTGTTTCGCCCTGGTGACCCGAGCCCGGGGGAAAGACGCCAAGAAGGGGATCATCCTGATCACCCTGGTGGCCGGCTTTGCTAGCACGATCAGCTTCCCGGTGAACTATGCGCTGGCAGAACACCTGGGCTGGCGCGGCGCATGCGTCACCTTCTCGGCCGTCGTTGTCCTGGTCGCCGCACCCATCACCTGGGTCGGGGCGTACCGGCTGGAACAGTCACGGAAGCTCCCCGATGCCCCTCCTTCGGCGGCGGCGGCAGGCAGGGGGTTCCTCGGCAGGCAGGCCTTCTGGTTCCTGGCTCTCGCTTTCAGTTGCACCGCGATGGCCCATGGCGCCGCCCTGCACCACCTTTTGCCCCTGCTGGACGAGCGGGAGATTCCGCCGCAGTCCGCCGTCCTCGCCGCGTCATTCATCGGCCCGATGCAGGTCGCGGGCAGGCTGGCCGTGATGGCCTCGGGAAGCTACCTCTCCCACAACGCCGTGGCGGTCCTGATTTTCTGCATGCTGGGCGTGGCCATGCTGATGCTGCTGATCAGCGGCATTTCCCCGGCCTTCCTGCTGGCGTTCGTGGTTTTCTTCGGCAGCGCCTGGGGCGCGGTGAGCATTCTGCGGCCACTGCTCGCACGCGACATTCTCGGTGAGGAGGATTTCGGCGCCAAGTTCGGCGCCCTGGCCCTGCCGTTCCTGGCCGGGGCCGCCCTGGCGCCATTCCTGGGATCGCTCATATGGGAAGCGGGTGGGTATGACGCGTTACTGATTGTCCTGATCGGAGTGGCCGGGGTCGGCCTTGGCCTGTATCTTGCTGCAAACCGCGCGGCGCGAACTGGGAGGGACAGGGACGGGCCAGCATAGGGCGATCCGTCCGGGAGACCGATGAACTCCCGGGGAGCCGGCGTGACTGCAACCGGGTCGGATGAATTGATCGGGCGGCAAAGACCGTGACGCGCATTTTCGCGGCCGCGCGTGCAGGCTCCCGGCAGAGTCGAGCGGTCTCGCGGGTTCCGGTCTCACCGACCGCGCAGGCGGAAGGCCACGCGCCCGTAATGAACGCGGGAGTCCCCCCACTCTCGACAGCCTCCGGGCTGACGCCGGCAGGCCGTGATCCGCTCACATGCACCGCATCAACGGCCTGCCGGCCCAATTGCCTGAACCCGGTCACCTGAACCACCGTACGCAGGAAGCCGTCCGGAACGCAGGATCAGGGCAACCGCGGGGCCGAGACCGTTGACACCCTGGCCGTGCAAAAGGGGAACGGGCGTTTTTCCGAGCAAGATCGTACGGGCTCGCGGCAACCGGGATGACTCCGGCCGGTCAAGATCGATCACCACCATCAGGGCAACCCGTTCACAGACAGGGGCCTCGAGGATTCCGATCTGCCTCGCTTCGATTGCTCCAGGTTTCGGGCCGGACGTTCGTGACAGCGCCCGCGCAACGACGATGCCATCGTCTTCACTCAGGACGACCTGATCGTCGCCCACCAGAGATGCACCAAGTGAAACCAGCTCGATCGCGAGACTGGACTTTCCTGCTCCCGATTTCCCGATCACGAGAGCCCCCCGGCCGCAGAGTTCGACGCAACTGCCGTGAACCGTCGGCGCCAACGACCGGAGTGCAGAACCGTCCTCCGCCACGCATTCCTCGTCGGCGTGATCTGCCGTCCGGGGCAGACGGGATGATCGCGTATTCATTCTGGCTCCCTGTCACATTTGCCCTGTCGATATTCAGGCAATCGCGGGGTGGATGTACAGCGGATATCGAAGAGCCGGTCAATTCATCAACTTTATCGTTAACGCATTTCCGAATCGACGCATTTGCCCGTGCCAAGCCGACACGGGGCTGTTATGACCTCTCCAGACGCGGAATTTTTGCGCAAGCGATCACCGGGGAATCCCCCTTTGCGACTTGGGTGTCTGGCGGTCACGGAACAGGACGGCAGCCACCTGTAATCGAGGAGAACCTGAATGAGGTCGGGGCGCATTTTCCCTGAAATCGGCGAACTCCACCACAATCTTGCGAACCCGGCGTTGGTGGAAATGGCTGTCCGGAGAGGCGAAGCCGTCCTCGGACCCGGTGGCTGCCTGTATGTCAAGACCGGGACGTGCACCGGACGCTCGCCGAAGGACAAGTTCATTGCCAGGGAGCCAGGATTCTCGGACCACGTGTGCTGGGAACGGAATTCCTCCATGGACCCGGTCGGATTTGCAGCGCTTTACGAGGATCTGCTCGATCATATCAGGCATCGGGCGGGATTTGTCCAGGACCTGTTCTGCGGCGCCGACCCCCGGTTCCGGACAGGTGTCAGGGTGGTCACGACACGGGCATGGCATTCACTCTTCATCAGGCATCTCCTGAGAATACCCGGCCCGGGTGAGCTTCGCGATTTTGATCCCGGATGCACGGTCATCAACTGTCCGGATTTCACGGCCGACCCCGGTCGGCACGATTGCCGATCCGGTGTGGTCATTGCGACGTCCCTGAAGCACC
>JAPOVX010000353.1 GCA_026707935.1 Paracoccaceae bacterium | reverse complement strand
CCTCGACCACCAGGGACTTGTGGGGCTCGTCGGAAGACGAAAGGTGCAGCATGGATCATGCAGTTCTCCGGAATGTGATTCGCCCCGTTGCCCAGGCGCACGGGCTGCCGAATTCGCACTACACCGATGAAGGCGCGTTCGCGGAGGAACGAGAGATCATTCTTTCGCGCAATTGGGCCGGGGTCGGTTTCGGCAAGGACATCCCCGAGCCTGGTGACGCCATGCCGCTCGAGTTCGTCGGGGTTCCCCTGGTCGCGGTCAGGCGTGAAGACGGGTCGATCTCGGTCTACCAGAACGTCTGCAGTCATCGTGGAATGATTCTCGTTCAGGAGCGAAAGAACATTCGCGGCACGTTTCGGTGCCCATACCATTCCTGGTGTTACGGCCTCGATGGATCACTGAGGTCGACGCCTCACGTCGGCGGCCCCGGTCAAAACATTCATGCAGGGATCAGGCGTGAAGAACTTGGACTGACGGGAATTCGTTCCTGCGTCTACATGGATATCATATTCGTCAACCTGTCAGGCACTGCGGAGCCATTTGAACAGGTGCACGAGGGACTGCTTACGAGGTGGTCAGACTTCGAACAGCCGGCATGGCACGGCGGTGAGGACAGTGCGTTCTCGATCGACATCGCGTGCAACTGGAAACTTGCGGTCGAGAACAACTGCGAGAGCTATCACCTCCCGTGGGTGCATCCGGGACTGAACAGCTATTCCCGGCTCGAAGACCATTACCACATCGAGGAACCGGAAAGTTGTTCCGGGCAGGGATCGATTGTCTATCGGCAAATCGAAGACGACGATGGCCGGAAATTCCCGAATTTCGCGAACCTGTCAAGAAAATGGGACACGGGATCCGAGTACGTTTCTCTTTTCCCCAACGTCCTGCTGGGCGTGCATTGTGATCACCTGTTCTCGATCGTCCTGGAGCCGCTCGGACCATCGAGAACCCGCGAACACGTATCCATCTATTACGCCCATCCTTCGGTGCCTGGAGACGAGTTCCGCGCGCTTCGCCAAAAGAACTCTTCCCTGTGGCGGGGCGTATTTCTCGAGGACGTCTTCGTGGTCGAGGGTATGCAGAAGGGACGCCACGGGCCGTATTTCGACGGGGGCAGGTTTTCCCCCGTCATGGACAGTCCGACCCACAGGTTTCACGAATGGGTGGCGAGGCAATGCCTGGACGGGCAACAGCCCGGTCAGTCAGGCGACGCGGGGTGACTTTCCGGGAGCGTCAATTGGGTGAGAACGAGTCAGGTGAACCTTGCCTGGATTTCTCGCAGGACGAGTTCCTCGAGGCACATGCCCGAAATGACACGCGGAGGCTGGTGGATCTCTACGGTCGTCTCGGCAGGGGAATGCTCGACGCTGGCGAGACCGATGCGGGTTGTTTCTATCTGACTCAGTCCTACGTGTTCGCACTTGAGTCCGGCGATCCGCAAACGCAGGAATTGAAAACGGTTCTCGTGGCTCATGGCCGCGAGGAATGACCTCTGGGTGGAGGGCTCCTTCCCGATGTTGGTGTTGCCTCAGTCGGCGAACTGATCGGCGTCAGGGTTGGAGCGGCGCAATTCATCCGCAAGTTGTCGGGACAATCGCTTCCATGGCGCCGCCAGGAGTTGTCGAAAGACCGAACGACATGATCGTGCGATCGGCTCGGCGATTTCAGTTGTGTCCTTGCTGTTGTGCAGCAGGTATAGCGTTCGCGGTGATGTGTCGGGGCAGGGCTGAATCCGGAGTTCGCGCAGCGCTTTTGGCGACTGGAGAAGGCACAGGGCAGACGTGATGGTCCAGCCGTATCCTGCCTGTACGAAACGCAACAGGCTTTGCGTGCTGTCCAGTGCAAACCTGGCTTCGCCGCGCACCCCGAGTTGACGCATTGCAGCCGCGCATTTCATTCCGAACTTCGAGTTGTTGGAGTAGGCAACGAAGTTTTCCGTCTCGACGCATTCCGTGATTGGACGGTCGCGCCACGATCCTGGAACCGCAATCATGATCGGATCGTTAAACAGGATCCGGGTGCACGCCGACCGCGTCGCCCGAAACGGGGGAGAATCCACCGCGAGGTCGAGTTTCCCGGAATGAAACGCCGATTCGAGCCAGGGCGATGTCCCCGATCGGAGTTCGATCTTGCGGGCCAGGCCAGTGAGCACGCTGACGATCTCGGCTCCCATGATTTCCGACAGCGAATCCGGCATGCCGATACACAGGTTTCCGCGGCCCTCCCGATGAAGGGTCCTGATGTCCGCGATCAGGTTGTTGGCTTCGTCGATCAGTCCCGGGGCACGCGATTTCAACAGCAGGCCGGAACTTGTCAACGCCATTGGACGCCGGGACCGATCGAACAGCCGTGTCTCCAGGACAAGTTCCAGACGCCGGAGTTTCCGGGTTACCGCAGGCTGGGTTACGCCGAGCGCTTGCGCCGCCGTCGTCACATCGCGATGTTCGCTGACGGAGACAAAGGTACGAAGGAGATCGAGGTCGAGGCCAGGCATGGTGATTGTATAACTGATTGTCGATTTAAAACATACCTAATTTTCATATTAATGAGGTCGATTGTCTCCCTCGGCAATGTGCAGGCACCATGCCTCTTCGACAGAGACACAAACGAGCCCGGGGGAACCCAAGTGAAATCACACGCGCAAGCGGTCGTCATCGGAGGCGGGTTGGTCGGCTGTTCCATCCTCTATCACCTTGCCAAACTGGGATGGACCGACGTCGTTCTTCTGGAGCGGGACGAGTTGACCTCGGGCTCGACCTGGCACGCGGCTGCGAATCTTCACGGGCTTCACGATCACAACAACATCTCGAAGCTCCAGTACTACACCATGCAGCTTTACCGCGAACTGGAGCAGGAGACCGGGCAGGGGTGCGGAGTCTTCCAGCCGGGCTCCCTGTACATGGCCCAGACCGAGGACCGCGAGCACCAGCTTCGCATCCAGGCGGCCAAGGCCAGGTACTTCGGGGTCGAGTTCTACGAAGTTGGCCTGGACGAGACACGGGAGTTGCATCCGCTGGTCAATCTCGAGGGAATTCGCTGCGTGATGTTCGAGCCCGACGGGGGAAACGTGGATCCGTCAGGAGTCACCCATGCCTATGCCGCGGGGGCCAGGCAACGTGGAGCGGAGATTCACCGGTTTACACCTGTTACCGCGACCGTCCCGCGTCCGGACGGGACATGGGACGTGGAGACACCGCGCGGAAACATTCGCACGAACTGGGTGATCAATGCAGCCGGACTGTGGGCACGTGAAGTCGCGGCCCTCGCCGGTTTCGAATTGCCGCTGCAACCGACGGAACACCAGTATTTCGTGACGGAGACGATTCCCGAAATCGAGGCACTGGGAAAGCGCCTGCCATCGGTCGCCGACAGGGACGGCGAATACTACATGCGGCAGGAAGGCAACGGGCTTCTGATCGGGGCTTACGAACAGGATCCCCG
>JAPOVX010000320.1 GCA_026707935.1 Paracoccaceae bacterium | reverse complement strand
GGTTCCAGCAGCGCCTCCGCCCTGGCGCGGTCCGCGGCGGAAATGGCGACCGTTGTTCGGCCATCTCTACGGTCCAGTATGTGCAGGCTTTGGATATTCACGCCGGCCTGTTTGAACTTGTCCGCCAACCTGGCCAGCGCGCCGGGTTCGTCGCGCAGCTGCACCACCAGCGACTCGTCGGATTCTGCCTTGAATCCGGCGTGCTTCAGCGCACGAAGTGCGCCGTCGTGATCGTCAGCGGTTAATGATATCGCGCCCTTCTCTTCGAACGTTTCCGCATTGATGGTTTCGATATTGATGTTGCGTTCGGCCAGTGCTCCGGCGATATCCGCGATAACGCCCGTCTCGTTTTTTGCAATTACCACGATCCTGTTCATGCGGTCGTCTCCTCCTTGTTTTCGAATGCTGTCACTCCAGACAATCTTCCACCACGGCATCAATGGTCTCGCATGTTACGTGCGGCATCGCAATGAGGTGCGCAATATCCCCGTGCGGCGCAAGCTGCCACTTGCGTACGACATCCGCTGACGGCCTGGGAAACACGACTGTAACAGAGCTCCTGTTTCGCCATGCGGGGATGCCGCCGTCGTTCAAGCGCGTAACCGCGTACTCTGCCGTCTCAAGGCATCGGTTCACGACGTGCCTGAAGCCGTCCAATTCCCGCTGCTCGAACGCGTACGACATTGTCAGCGGCGTGAGGGCTTTGCGAGAGCCCGTAAGCGTCGTGTCCAGCACGCCCACGCGTTCGATTGAATGCGCAACGCACAGTGCGTATTCGCGGCGGGTAAGCGCAACGCCGCCGGGTAGAGGCGAGCCGATCATCTTGCGGTCACTGATCGACACGCTGTCGGACCCGACGTCGAAGCCATAGGGCTCAGGGCGGTCCGCGAACGACAGAACCATGCCGCCCAAGGCTGCATCGGCGTGCAGGTAGGACGTCGTCGCCGCGAGATCGCCGAGAATGTCGCGGACCCTGCAAACGTCGTCTATCGCGCCTTTCATCGTTGTGTCGATGTTGCCATTACTATCGCAGGCATGTCCCGGGTTCGGAAGGCAACCGGACCCCTGAGTCCAGTTCAAGAATACCGAATTGCGCTCACTAGAATTTCGGGAATCTCTTCCGCCGGAAAGTGCCCCCAACCCTCGAATTCAAGAATCTCGACATTGGAAAGCTCCGGTCATCCAAGGTCGGAACTCCATCTTCCGAAACGCGATGCCCCGATATGGCCACATGATGAACGCAGGCCCGCCGGCGAAAGCCGCGCGCGCAAACAGCGTAGAAAACCTGTTCGCATGGCTGTAGGGATGATGGTTTTCGCGCCAGTCGCTGCTGCGACCGCGCTGACATCGCGGTTCACTTTTTCGCCGGAAGGGAGCCGGCAAACTCCACGGCCCTGGCCAGCCACGCCGCCAGCTTGTCGTTCGATTCGATGCCCGCCGGCTCGACCAGCGCCCACCCCTTCATGGTCTGGCCGTTCATGTCCGCCGGCGCGGTGTGGGGCTCGGCCAGCGTCTTGTGGTGTTCCCTCTTGTCGAGCCGCACGATCAAGGAGCCATTCCAGGTCCCCGCACACATGTTGCCATTGATCATGAAGCAGACCGAGCCGAACATCTTGCGCTCGGAGTAACCAGCCTGTCGGGACAAGATCAGGCGAATCCGGTCTGTCAGTACTTCATCGCTCGCCACGTCTCTCCTCGTCCTGCTGAAGCAATTTCCGTGCGCCGGAGACCCAAACGTCGGTTACGATCGCGATCCGAACCACAGTGTTATCGTCGCCGACACCACTCTATGCGCGCAAATCCGCCCTCCGGCAACGCTCCCGCTCTCCAATCTGCGATGGCACGACCCTGCCTTGCCTGCAACGGTTCTCGGCACGCCTGCATCGGCAACTTCACACCGGCAGTTCCCGGGCCAGTGTCGTCCGGAGGGCGTACCTAGCCCGCATAGCTCAGTGCGCCGTGAAAGGCGCGTCATCTTCCTTTTTGCTGAAATCAAGCGGCCGGCTTGACCGCATCAAGCGGGACCTCCGGCAGTGTCTGAAAGGAGAGACGCTGTTAGCCGGATTCGTGTTGAAATACACGTTGACGGGCGAGTCCAAGCCCTCTTGTTGCCATGAATTTGTAGAGGGTTGACGGGGACAAGCTCATAATCTCTGCTACCTCGGTCCGGCAAACGCCGAGGTCGACGAACGGGCGCCTCTTTCGTTTTCATGAAATCTTGTACCTGTCCCCCACTGCGGTCCGGCGAATGGCTGGACTATCCGGTTTACGCATCCGCGACTGCGGCCATACCACAGGGTGCTGGGTCTGTCAGCCATGGGCACACCGCTGCCCGAGGCGTACGTCACAGGTGAGTTACATCCAGCATTTGGCGGGCGATCCTCAGTTCCAGGTCTGAATTGGCCGGTCCGTTTCTGAATTGACATGATGGTGTCGGGGCGCGATGCCGGGCGAAAAATCGTGTAGTAGAGTTGTGATGTCGGCGAAACCGGCACGTGCGGCTGGAGTCCTGGCTTTTGCGATGAACCCGATCATGCCTGCATCGGGCCTTTTGTTCGCTCAATCGCTCTCCAAGCTGTCCGCGTTTGCACCGCATGCGGGCACAGGGGCAATGCCGACCGCGACGCCGCGGTCAACATTCTCAATCGGGGAAACGCTCCGGGCGCGGAGCCGAGCCGAAAGGCCGGTAGTGAAGCGCAAATTGTTCAAGCGACCCAGTCCACCTGAAAACCTCCGTCCTTTGGGCCAGAAAAGAGGTCAAGACCCCGTTGAACAGCACCGCCAGCTCGTGCAACGCGACCGGTTTCGGTTTTCAGTTGTCATTCAGCCGCCCTGTCCGGACCTATCGTCGCCCAGCGGTACCAGTGTACCTCCAATCAGCGCCTCCAACTCGACCAGCCCGCCACCCGCCGCCAATTCGACGGCCTTTGCCACCAGGTCTCGATCCGCGCCCGGCAGCACCATCGACTGATCCGCTTCACGGACTCCGCCATCCGCCTGCAAATCCAAAACCACGACCACAGCGGGGCCGTTCGCTGGCGCATCCACCCGCCACATCTCGGTCACGCCCACCGCGCGATACAAATCCGGTTTCTCTTCGTCGCCACGCATCCGCTCGACTTCGACGACCAGATCCTCCGGTGTCTTGCGGGCCCATTGCGTGGCCGTCTCCCGATCTTCCGTCCAGAGTTCCAGCCAGGTTCCCGCTTTCGACCCGAAATAGAAACAGGCGGCCGGTTCAACCATACGGTTGGTCTTCGGGTGACGGAACCGGCTGCTGCCCTGCGATGACAGCCGGAGGCCGAGCTGCCGCCCGGCTACCCGTGCAACATCACCCACGGCCTCCGCATAACGTTCATGCACGCGGCTCGGCGACATGAAGCTGATGAATCCCCCGGGACCATCCACGAAGACACGCCGGCCCATCTCCCGCCAGTCCATCCAGATGGCT
>JAPOVX010000004.1 GCA_026707935.1 Paracoccaceae bacterium | reverse complement strand
TCGGAAGGCGATACACTGACCCTCGAGATTGACCCGTCGGCTCATCCGGCGTGGACCGGAGGCGGGTTGAAACTCGTTGATTCCGGCGGCCGGGTTTCCCGGTTCAAGAAAAGATACGAAGGTCTCGGGTTCTGATCCGATTTCGGCCCGGGAAACCGGGACACCTGATCTGATCGTCGCGTCTTCTTTCCCCTGTGCAGGTCTCACGCGCGCCCGCGACATCAAACGCGTCCGCGGACAGGCCTGAATTCTTGGTTCCCATTCCCACGGGAACCCCTGTTTTCGCAAAAAAGGGCGAACGCGCAGGCGTTCGGCACATTCGAATTCACTACGTTTTCGTCAGAACCACAGGTTCGCAATACTCGTTCTCGGAATGCAAGCGCCTGCACGCCTTGATTGCTTCCGTTTCACTGAGATTGTTAAAGCTCGCCCTGAAACGTTCGCTTCCCTTGTGTGAAACCAGTTCAACCATCCGGTCCACGGAGGACCCGGATTTCGGGATTCTCAGGGCAACTGCCATGAGATGCTTGTCGGCTTCGTAGGAATTCCAGAAATACCCAACGACCACGCTCCAGTTGCGCGGCCCGCTGGCATCCGCACGGACAATCAGGCGCGACTGGCGATAGTCTTCCTTAACCCGATCAGGCGTCGGTGGAGGAAATCCGATGACCACGGTCGTCAGCGCGACCGGCGATGGTTCCGGACTGACAACTTCCACGTCGGCCGCGCCCTGGGCCTCAACCGCCTCGACCGATTCGAGCACTGCGACCTGAACGGCATCATCGATTTCCCCGGTCCCTGTTTGTTCGGCGATTTGACGCGACAACCGCTCCGGTCGCGACGGAGGCAACAGTCCCCTGAGACCGTCAGCAAGCATGACTCCGGCTTCCTCATTCCAGATAATGGCTGGCAATGGCTTGACCTCGGCGTGTCGGGGAGACCGGTCAAATCCCATGTGAAGTAGCTCCGCGACTCGGTCGTCGCGACGTTTCGCGGACTTGCCTCCAAATACGGTCGCGATGACACGCTTCTGACCGCGATTGGCTGACGCAACGAGGTTGAATCCCGCCGCCCGTGTATATCCGGTCTTGATCCCATCGGTTCCCGTGAACGACGTCAGCAGCCTGCGGTTCGTGTTCCTGATCGTGGCGACGCCGGCATCAACGGTTCTCCGGGAAAACAGGTGGTAATATTCAGGGAAATCATAAATGATCCTGCGTCCGAGGATGGTCATGTCCCGGGCGGTCGACAGATGTCCGTTCTGGGTCAAGCCATGGGCGTTCTTGAAAACCGTCTTGCCCATGCCCATCTGCCTTGCCGTCGCCGTCATCCTGCGGGCGAAAGCCGCTTCACTGCCGGAAATCGCCTCGCCCAGGGCAGTTGCGGCGTCATTGGCCGACCTGATTGCCGCTGCCCGGATCAAGTACCGGATCGATATCCTTTGCCCGGCTCTCAGCCCGAGTTTCGACGGTGGTTCACTCGCCGCGTGGCGCGAAATCCTGACCTTTGTATCCAGGCCGATCTCACCGCCTTCGACAGCCTGAAACGTCACGTAAAGCGTCATCATCTTGGTGAGGGAAGCAGGATGCAACCGGGTGTCGGCGTTCCTGGAATGCAGGACCTTTCCGGTTCGCGCGTCCATGACCATTGCCGCGTATGGTGCGGCTCCGGCAGCCAAAACTGAAAGAATCAAAAGAAATGCGGCCGTTGCCGCCACACGAGTCATCGACATCATGAAGATACGCTCACTTGCCTCGAACTGCCCATTTGATATCGCCGTTTGCCACGGTCTTGGGCACAGACTAGCATGGGGCAAGCACGAGTAAAGCCGGTCCAATACAACTATCTGCTGTTTTGGCGGTGCCATTTCGGGAAAATAGTGGCCGACACAGCCTCTTTTTGCAAGTGAAACCACGAGTCAATGTGGGGTCATCCAAAGTTTCCACAATATCGCGTAATTGGCCATGGATTTTGCGCATGACCACGTATTGCTTGACGGCATGCGATAATTCACCGGCCACTTCGGAACGTTCGGGATCGAAAAGAACATTTCGGGAACATTCCGGTATTCAACCGCCGATTCCCCGGCCGCCGGCGATCCGAAAACGATTGACGCCGATCCCCGGCAGTCCAGCGTTCCAGAACCAGATCGGCGCAATTCCGGAGGCGCTCTTCGAACACGAACCCGATCTCGGCTTCGGCCGCAGGAAAGCGCCGCCCTGTCAAATCCATTGCCGGATGTCCTTTTTCCGGTCGATACAGGTCATGGAGGCATGACCATGCGTATACGATCCACCATGGGCCGGACATTGCCGAATGGGCCTGCTGCCTGTCCGGCAGGGTGCGCCGGGACTTGACATTTCCGGCTGAATTCCGATGCTGAACCGGTCCACGAAACCATATGTTTGTATGCATCCATGGTGACACTTTTTACGCATGCCACGTCGGCAAATCAGGGTCAGGAGCCGGAAACCGGTGTCCTGACCGATGTGAAGCCGAAGACCGAAAGGCCTCCACTCTACAAGGTGCTCCTGATCAACGACGACTACACGCCCATGGATTTTGTTGTCCACGTTCTCGAGATTGTTTTCAGCATGGAATATCCCCGGGCAGTGGCGCTCATGCTGACGGTTCATCAAACCGGCCACGCGATCATCGGGGTATTTTCGAGAGAGGTTGCCGAGACAAAGGTTTCCCAGGTCATGGAATACGCCCGGCACCACGGCCATCCGCTGCAATGCACCATGGAAAAGGAACAGTAGGCCCCGGTTCGGACCGTCTGGTCACATGAGCGTACGCGACCGCCTCGGTCTTCCCTTCCGGGACGGGCAACTCGCGGTGCCCGAATCTGGATCAACCGTTGTCTGGAACGGGAGTCCCCGACCATTCTACGGATCGCTCCCCCGGGAGCGCGCCTGTTTTGTTCAAGGTGACTGGGTAAGGTCGCAGCGGTTTTCAAGGGACGGATTTCGTACCGGTACGACGAACACCGGACTCGCCTCCCTGGCGATCGTCGAGATCAACCGGTCAAGGAAGGCAACTCTTGGCCTGATCGGGATCGCCTATTCCGGCCTCGAGACAGGCGGAACGCTGGTGATCGACGGCAACCGTGACATGGGCATCGACGGGATTCTCAACGCGGTCCGCTCGAGGCATCCCGTCAATGGATCGATTTCAAAGCAGCACGGTCGCGTGTTCTGGTTGACACGCCATGGGGATGTACCCGGGGATTTCCGTCAATGGAAACGCCTCCTCGAACCCCGCCGGAACGGCGACGGGTTCTTTACCGTCCCGAACCTGTTCAGTTCGGAAGCGGTCGATCCAGGATCTGCACTCCTGGCGGACGCCCTTTCCCCGATTCGGGGTCATGGCGCAGATTTCGGATCCGGGTGGGGATGGCTTTCGGCTCAAGCCCTCGCCAACAACCCGGGAATCGCGAGCCTGTCCCTGATCGACTGCGAATCCGAAGCGATTAAGTGCGCCCGGCTGAACGTACGCGACAACCGCGCCCGGTTTACCTGGGCGGACATCATGAGCTGCACATTCGATCGGAAACTCGACTTCGTATTGATGAATCCCCCGTTCCATCGAACGACAATGCCCGAACCTGGCCTCGGAATCGGATTTGTTCGTCGTGCGGCCGCAGTTCTTCATTCATCCGGATCGCTTCACCTGGTGGCCAATCGCCACCTGCCCTACGAGGAGACAGTGAAGTCCTGCTTCCGGTCATGGCGAACCGTCAGTGAGGCCAACGGATACAAGGCAATCCGGGCGCGTAAACCGAGATCGCGGATTCGACCTGTCTGACCGCTGCGACATTCATCCGGCTGCCGATGCCGTGGTCGGGCCCGGCGGCAGGGAGCGAACAACCGCCGCCGGCCGAATTGAAAACGCGTCCTGACAAGATCCCCCGATGGTCTCCCCATCGGGTCGATCGAACCCCGATGACCTGGCGGGTCCGCTATCCTCCACCTGATCACGTCATGCTCCACGAACACGGTCAGCCTTTCAGCCATTGGTCTGCACGCGGGTCGCTTCGCAACCGGTCCGCCAGCTCGACCCCGAGTTGTCCCGCGCCTTCGGAAGGACCATTGATTTCCCCCTGAATTCGAGACCATCCCGATGGATGCAGAATCTCGCAACGCAAACGGATTTCGGAATCCGTCAGCTCGGCGAGCCCGGCGATCGCACTCCGGCACGAACCGCCAAGGCTTTCGAGAAACGCTCGTTCTGCCATCATCCTTGCCGCAGTCGCCGGGTCCGTTGCCGAAGACAGGGATTCCACGAGTTCGCAATCATCCTCCCTTGCATCGATGCCGATTGCGCCCTGGCAAAGGGCCGGAAGCATCTCGCCCGGATCAAACGGCGCAGTTGCGTACTCGACGAGGTCAAGCCTCCGCAATCCGGCCATCGCGAGAATTGTCGCGTCTGCGTCCCCAATACCAAGCTTCCGTAACCGGGTTTCCACGTTACCCCTGAACGCGACGATCTCCAGGTCCGGCCGCATGGCCATGATCTGGCTTCGCCTGCGCGGGCTGCTCGTTCCGATCCGGGATCCTTCAGGCATTGACCCGAGGGTCGCATGAGACATGGATACCAGCGTGTCCCGTACATCTTCGCGCTTGAGATAGCAGCAGGTCCGGATTCCGCTGACCGTGTGACCTGGCCGGTCCTTCATCGAATGAACGGCGACATCGATTTTCCCCGCCAGCAGGGCATCATCGAGTTCACGGACAAACAGACCCTTGCCGCCAATTTCGTACAAGGGCCGATCCTGGACGGCATCGCCGGTCGTCCTGACGGTCACGATTTCCAACGCCGCCGGTTCGACATCGAAGCGCCCGATCAATAGCCGGCAGAACTCTTCGGCCTGGACACGCGCGAGCCGGGATCCTCGTGTTCCGATCCTCAGTCGGCCATTTGGCAGATTCAGTTCCATCGCGACCCCTGCCATTCGGCACCATTTGGCGGACCGGGAAAAACGACGGACCGACGGCTTGAGGCTTCAAGCCCAAGTCCGGAAATGGTATTGCCGTCCGCGATCGCCGGTCGTTGATACCAGGGAGCGCTGTCAACTGGACACATCTCGAAAATCCCTTCTCAAGGCACTGGACCGCGAGATCCTGCCGACGCCGCCTGTCTGGATGATGAGGCAGGCCGGTCGATACCTGCCTGAATACATGAAAACCAGAGCCCGTGCCGGGAGTTTCCTCAATCTGTGTTATACGCCGGAACTCGCCGCCGAGGTGACCCTGCAACCGATACGGCGTTTCGGATTCGACGCGGCGATCCTGTTCGCCGACATCCTGCTTCTTCCCCATGCCCTGGGTTGCGAACTTGACTTTCCTGAAGGGCGAGGGCCGCAATTGTCCGTCGTCCGGAATTCCGAAGATCTGGGGAGGCTGGCTTCGGCTGGGGACATCCACCGAAAGCTCGAGCCTATCTACCGAACGGTCCGGATTCTCAGGGACGCGTTGCCCGGCGATGTGGCATTGATCGGGTTTGCCGGCGCACCATGGACAGTTGCGACCTATATGATCGCCGGCCGCGGAACACCCGGACAGGAACCCGCCCATGCAATGCTCCGGGAGAACCGCCCCCTGTTCGATCAGTTGATGGAACTGCTCACCGACGCGACAATCCGCTACCTTGAGCAGCAGGCCAGGGCCGGTGCGGAAGTCCTGAAGATCTTCGACAGCTGGTCGGGGAGCCTGGCCGGAGGCGACGGCCTGTTCGACCGGTATTGCACGCGGATCCATGAACGAATCGTCAAGGCGCTCAGCTCGAGTTGTCCGGATGTTCCGGTCATCGGATTCCCGAGGGGAGCGGGTCGGCATTATCGGGACTACGCAGCCCGTACAGGCGTACCCGGATTGGCGCTCGACACCGACGTCGACGTCGACTGGGCAGCGAAACATCTTCAGACCGAAGCCTGCGTGCAGGGAAATCTCGATCCGCGTCTCATGGTAACCGGCGGGAGGAAACTCGTTTCCGAGACCAGGAGAATTGTCGGGGCATTTTCGAATGGCCCGCACATTTTCAACCTGGGGCACGGCATCACGCCGGACGGTGATCCGGACAATGTCCTGAGAATGCTTGAGACGGTCCGGGAGACCCGCATGTGCCGATGAGAAGCCGGCGGGACGGGCAGCTGCCTTCGCCGTAACCCTTCACCGCCACCTGGCGACGGGAGGCATGCTCATCAGTACGGCGTCGACATCATGCCCTGATTCCAGGCCGAACCGCGTGCCCCTGTCGTAGAGCAGGTTGAACTCGGCGTACCGCCCGCGCGCGATCAACTGGATTTCCCGCTCCGCTTCCGTCCAGGCCTCGAAACGCCTCTGTTCGGCGATCGGCAGCCAGACCTCGCCGAAAGCGCGCCCGACGCTTTGCACGAATGCAAAATCGGCGTCCCCGTCCCCGGAATCGAGATCATCGAAAAAAATCCCGCCTGCCCCTCGTGCTTCCTGACGATGCGGGATCCAGAAATACCTGTCTGCCCAGTCCCTGAATTGCGCATAGTAGTCCGGGTCGTGGCGTTCGCAGATTTCCTGGAGTGCGCGGTGAAACCTGTTCGTATCGTCCGGGTTTTCGAGGACAGGATTCAGGTCGATCCCTCCTCCGAACCATGTCGCAACGGGCGTCCAGAACATTCGCGTATTCATGTGAACCGCGGGGACCCTCGGGCTGTTCATGTGCGCAACCAGCGAGATCCCCGAAGCCCAGAACCGCGGGTCTTGCTTCAACCCCGGAATGTCGCGGCGCGCAGTCAGGGACGTGAGCATCCTGGAGTCGAGTCTTCCATGGACGGTCGACACGTTGACCCCGACCTTTTCGAACACCCGGCCGTCCCGCATGATCGACATGATCCCGCCGCCGGGGTCCCCCGTCCCCTGGCGAACGGTGGCCCGGACTTCGAACCTTCCCGGTGCGCGGTCGGCCAGCGGTCCGGTTTCATGCAGGTCTTCAAGAAACTCGCAATGCGCACGAACCTCGTCTCGCAGCGACTGAAACCAGTTCGCAGCGCGCTGTCGCCGGGTGCCGATCTCTTTCTCCAACAGAGAACCCCTTGTTGAGCGCTGCGCGTTTTCACCCACCTGGCGACTCGTCCCGGCCCATGGACGGAGTGGAAACCCTCGGACGTTCGGATCAGGACGTGCCGGTGCGCGATTGGCGTCGTCCCGGCCTGCCCGGTGCCCAAACCGTCAAGCGGCCGCACGCGCCAGGGCGCACTGGTTCCAGAGCGCTGACAGCGCTCCGACAAGCTTGTCTATGTCGGCGTCATTATGCAGGGGTGAAGGAGTGATCCGCAGGCGTTCAGTTCCACGTGGCACCGTCGGGTAGTTGATCGGAGCGACATAGATCCCGTAGTCTCTTCGCAGGATCTCGCTGATCTGGCGGCATTTTTCCGGATCCTTGATCAGGACCGCGACGATATGGCTGCCGTGTCCCATGTGCGGGACGCCAACGGCGTCAAGTCGGCGGCGGAGACGCTCGACCTGGCGTCTCTGCTGCACTCGCTCCCGATCGCTGGTCTTCAGATGGCGCACTGCCGCCAGGCTTGCCGCCGCAATTGCCGGGGGCAGCGAGGTCGTGAAGATGAAGCCGCTCGCGAATGACCTGACGAAATCGCAGCAGCTCCGGGACGCCGCGATGTATCCCCCCTGGCATCCGAAGGCCTTTGCGAGCGTTCCTTCGATGATGGTAATCCGGTCTCCAGTTCCGTCCCGCTCCGCAATGCCAGCGCCGCGACGACCGTAGAGACCGACGGCGTGGACTTCATCCAGGTAGGTCATCGCCCCGTACCGTTCGGCAACGTCACAGATCTCGCCGACCGGCGCGATATCGCCATCCATCGAGTACAAGGACTCGAACGCGACGATTTTCGGGACATCCGGCGGAATCTCGCCCAGTTTTCGGTCAAGGTCCTCGACGTCGTTGTGCCGCCAGATCAATTTTGTGGCGCGGGAGTGGCGAATACCCTCGATCATCGACGCGTGATTGGCCGAATCCGAAAGGATGACCGTGCTGGGAATCCTCGACGCTATGGTTGAGAGCGTGCTCCAGTTCGCGACATATCCGGATGTGAACAGGAGTGCCGCTTCCTTGTCGTGGAGATCGGCAAGTTCCCGTTCCAGGAGCACATGGCAATGATTGGTTCCCGAGATGTTGCGGGTCCCACCCGAACCGACCCCGTAGCGGGAAATTGCATCCTTCGCGGCCCGGATGACGGATTCGTGCTGCGCCATGCCGAGGTAATCGTTCGAGCACCAGACCGTGATGTCGTTTTTACCGTCATGTTCATGGCTGGTAGCGTCCGGAAAGCTGCCCCTTCGGCGTTCAATTTCCGCAAAGATCCGGTAATTGCCTTCTTCTTTCAGGGCATTGAGGTGGCGCTGAAAAATGTCGTCAAATTCCATGCCTGCATCGGTCCCATTCAGGTAATCGGTCGGGTTCTGATCTGGCTGTCGTCACTGGCCCAGTGGCGTCCGATCACGCCCCCGGGTTGGGTTACGTGTCGTTATTGTCCTTGGACGGCAGGTTGAACAGTTTTTCCGCATCGCTCAGAGGATCCTCTTCCGCACCCGTTTCACGTGCCGTGTCGGAAAGAGTGAAGTTCTCAAGCCCGCTGATCGACGAAGGCATGCGGTACTCGGTTTCCATGTGCAGGGACTGCTCGGTCGATACCAGCGTTTTCCTCTGCTCCATCGTCATGGCTTCGCCCGCTTTTTCCTTCTTTTTCATCGCCAGGCCGATTGCGGCATCGAGCTCGGTCTGCTTGCACAGCCCGAGTGCGACCGGATCCGTCGGCTGGATATTGGCCATGTTCCAGTGCGTACGCTCGCGTACGGACTTGATCGTCGGCCTCGTCGTGCCGATCAAGCGGGCGATCTGGCTGTCAGACAGTTCCGGGTGAAACCTGACCAGCCAATTGATCGCGGCCGGTTTGTCCTGGCGCTTGGACAGTGGCGTATAGCGGGTTTCCCGCCGCTTCGACCTGCTCTGCGTCAACAGGTCCTGTTTGAGTTTCAGGCTGTATTCGGGATCGCCCTGACCCTTCTCGATTTCCTCGGCGTCCAGCTGGTTGCTTGCGACCGGATCCAGTCCCTTGATTCCGATTGCGAATTCGCCATCGGCGATGCCATTCACCTCGAGTTCATGCAAGCCGCAGAAATCGGCGATCTGCCGGAACGTCAGTGACGTGTTGTCGACAAGCCAAACGGCGGTGGCCGTCGCCATGATCGGAGTCGCCATTCTCGTACCTCGCTTGAACCGGAAGCAATTCCCCGGTCGGCCTCGCCGGACTTTCCGACGGCGCAATTCCCGGCCCGGTTCGCCCAACTCTATACTCATACCACTCGATGCCGAAAAGCATAATCCGGACTCTCTCGAGGGAATCCGTCGACTTCGAAATCCGTTGTCGGAGAGCTGCGTGCCCGAAATTCCGATCGTGTTCCCGGTTCAGGCCTCCACCGACGATCGCCGCGTGATGCTTCCGTGCAACACGTCCGACGTCGTTGGGTGTATCGTTTTTTCTCTCCGCGGAGGTCGACGAGCATGAATCTCCGGGTGGCCTGCCCTGCCTTTTCCCCGGATCGCAACAACGGACACGGCGGGGGTGTTGTCGCGCCCGGCACCCTCGACAGGAAGGTGCCGGCACCAGGGGCATAGGGGTTCGTGAGAGGATCCATGCAAGGTCATAAGGAGTTCAGGGGGATTATGGTGCTGTTACATGAACTCCCGATGACTCGATCCCGGCGACCTTCGAGACCCGCAACGCCACTTTCTCCGTCACCCGGATCACGGCCTCGACCAATCCTTCGTTGACGTCAACGGTGCCTTCGCATTCAGTGAGATTCCTCTTGCGGTGCGCCTGGTCGAGCACGCGCCAGTCCTCACTCGGAAGGTCGAGCGTATGCTCAAGGCATTGGAAAACGAGACAACGGTCATTTGAGCGGTAGCCGGCAATCCGTAGTGCGGCCAAGGACGAGGCATGCGCGGCGTTGTACGCGAGATCGAACCGGGACTCGAGGCTGAGACTATCGTTTTTCGCATCCTCGAGCCGGGCGGCTCCCGAGCGGACCAGCCCCGATACCTCGTCAGTTGAAGGCGCTTCCACCTTCAGCATGTCCCTAGCTGCGAGATTATCCAGGTACTCATTCGCCATCCAGGCTTCCCACCAGAACCACATGAGGCCCTTCAAGGATGCGGATCAAAACCCGGCCTCGGCAACGCGCCGCTTCCGATACTCATCTGAAGTGTACAGCGTCGGGTTTACGCGTCGACCGAGCTGGTCCTCGACCGGCGCCACGGCCGTGTAGATCGCTTCCAGCGTCAGATCGTCGGAGACGAGCAGGAGATCGATGTCGCTCGCCGCCGTGCCTCGCGCCGGGCAACCGATCCGAACAACAGTGCCAAATTCAGGCTGTCTGCCAACGGGTTGAACGCGCTCCGGATGGACTCTTCCAGGCCGAAGGTCTTGCGGACGATACTGCGGATTTCGTCGAACAGGGGCGATTCGCGATTTGCCCGGTAGTGCTTGCGGTTGCCTACACGCGAGACGACCGCATGGCCGCCACTGGTAAGGCGGGCCAACTCTCTCTGCACTGCGCCGCGCCCCGAGCCTGCCAAGGCAATGATCTCGGTGACGAAGTATTCTCGGTCCGGCTGCCCGAACAGCAAGGCGAGTACACGCTGCTGCGTCGATGTGAACAACGCGTCGGCAAGTGCCGAGGCGGCGGAGTCGTCCTTTCGGAGAGCCGCGGTCAGGACGGGTGTCAGGGGTTTTGCACCCATAATTGGTAGCATAGTACTCCGAAAGGGTATTTCGAGCTGCAAACTCCTTTTGACTGACACCTTCCGACGGTTGCAGGATCGTATCCCGACGCTCGCCCAGGTGAACTGAATGGTCCTGCTTCAACGATCCCTACCGGGACGCGAGCGTTTTCACACAGATCCGGGATGAACACCTGGTTTGGCAATCCAGCCCAGGCGTGCGTCGCTGGTCATGAAAGTGCCGATACCTGCCAACAGGGCCGAACGGGAGCACGCTGTTCGCGACGGATTGGAACAACGTCCGATATCCGTGGCGAAACCGTGACCCCGACGACGAAGGATTTTCGCCGCAACGCCCGGAGTGGTGCGCCTCCGGATACCTGCCCAGCGGCGCGGAGACAACAGATCAGGAAACCGAGAGGACAATCTTTCCGATGTGTGCGGAACTTTCCATGTAACGGTGGGCTTCTGCTGCCTCTCCCAGGCCGAAGACCGAATCCATCACCGGGTGCACCCGGCCCGTGTCCAGCAACGGCCACACTTTTTCAGACAGGTCCCGGGCGATTCGAGCCTTCGCCCGATCGCTTTGCGGTCGCAGGGTCGACCCCGTGATGGTCAACCTCCGTGTCATGAGACGTGCAAGGTTGAGCGTTTGCTTTGGCCCGCGCAGGAAGGCGATCTGGACCAGACGACCATCCTCGGCCAGAGCCGCAAGGTTTCGCGGGATATAGTCCCCACCCACCATATCGAGGATGAGGTCGACCCCACCGCCTTTCGTTTCGTCAGCGATGCGGTCCACGAAGTCCTGTTCCCGGTAGTTGATCGCGACGCCTGCGCCCAACTCGAGGCATCGTTCGCATTTTTCCGCGGACCCGGCAGTGGTGAACACCCGCGCTCCGAACTGGTGCGCCAGCTGGATTGCCGTCGTGCCGATCCCGGACGTGCCGCCGTGAACAAGAAAGGACTCTCCCGCCTTGAGCCCCCCGCGCGTGAAAACATTGCTCCAGACCGTGAAAAAGGTCTCGCACAGCGCCGCCGCCGCCTGCATGTCAAATCCGGACGGAACTGGCAGTGCGTGCTCCTCGTGGGTTACGGCGAATTCAGCGTATCCTCCCCCGGGCAGCAAGGCCGTGACCTGATCGCCGACCTGCCATCGCGTCGTACCTGTCCCGGTCGCGACGATGGTCCCTGCCGCTTCCAGCCCGGGAAGATCCGAAGCCGTCGGAGGCGGCGCGTACAGGCCGGCCCTTTGCAGGCAATCAGGACGATTGACCCCGGCCGCATCGATCCTGATCAGAACCTGGCCGTCCCCCGGGGCAGGGACCGGCCGCGAGACTTCGGTCAGGACCTCGGGTCCGCCAGGTTCCCTGATCTCGATTGCACGCATCGACTCCGGCGATTTCATGACTTCAGGTCCCCGGCGCCGCTTCCGGACAAAGAGTGGGCGAAATCCCAGTACATTTCGCGGACCTTCATTGCGGTCCGTCCGATATTGAGGTCGCGGTCGTCAAACCGCGTCACGGGCACGACCTTTCCGATGTTTCCCGTCACGAAAATCTCGTCGGCCCCGCGAAAATCCTCGACCGTCAGCGTGGTTTCGTTAACGGCAGTTCCGTTTTCTGCGAGCAGCTTGATGATACGCTGGCGCGTCAGTCCGTTCAGAAACATCCCGTTCGGAACCGGCGTCAGGATTTCGTGATCCCGCACCATGAACACGTTGGTCGACGCCGTCTCCGCCACATGATCATTGACATCCAGCGAAAGAGCGTTGGAAAATCCGCGACTGCGCGCTTCAGCGATAATTCGTCCGTTATTGGCATAGAGCGACGCGGCCTTCGCTGTCGTCAGAGCCATGTCGGGCATGGGGCGCCGGTAGGGAGATACCGTCAACGAGAACTGCCCGACCGCCGGCATGGGATAGGCCTCGATGCAAATCGCAAAACAGGTGCTGTCCGGGTCAATTTCGACGACGCCGGGACCACCCTCTCGGGACCACATCATCGGCCGCAGGTAAAGCGCCTCGTCCCTGTCAAATCGGCGGCAACCCTCCTCGATCAGCCCGTGGACCTCGTCGGACGTGACCGGAGGCGTCATTCCCATCGTTCGCGCGGAGGCGACGATTCGATCACAATGCAGATCCAGGTCCGGCCGCACGCCGTCAAACTGCCGCGCGCCGTCGAACACGAGCGTACCCAGCCACAACCCGTGGTCAGCGGACCCCATAATGGGGACATTGCCATCGTGCCAGGTTCCGTCGAACCAGGTCGCGGCCTTGCGTCCAATCGCCAAGACTTCTCTCCCGCCAGAATTCGCCGCCGCTCATAGACAATGCTGACAGTCGATACAACCTTGGCAGAGGGATGCTCAGGACTTCGATGAGTCCTCGGGCATGAATCCGGGCAGATCGGGAGGTGAAACCCCTGGCGGAGCCGAAATCGATTGGAGGATCCTGCCGGGCCCGGCCATGAATGCCTGGTAACCTGGCAGATCACGCAGCCTGGCCTTTCCCCGCTCAATCCGCATCACGTCTTCAATGCGCCGGTCGAGAAACTCCCAGGTTTCCGACCGACCCTGCGAATCGTCGCCAATCCAGAACAGGTTCGTCGAGGCCAGTATCCCGGACAGAAGCATCCGCTTGGTGTACCAGTTCACATCTCTCGACGTGTCGTTCAGCGCATTCCAGATGGTATCGGCCGTTTTCCACAAGGCATGCGCGCCCGGGGCGGCATGATGCGGCAACGCAAACGAGGCCGTACTTTTCCGCAGGACCTCCCGGTCCGCCAATTCGAATCGTGTCCTGACGGCGTATACGACGCGATCACGAAATCTCAGCGACTCAAGTTCCGAAGCCGACTCTTCAAGTTTACGTACCATTTCGCGATCAAGGGTGGCTTCATACTCGAGCGCAAGGTCCAGGCTGGTACGCGGAAAGACCCGGCGCGCTTCGCGGATATCCAGGCCCGACTCCTTGACAGCGCCTTCCCACGTGGCGTGTCCCCATCCATTGAACGGCACCAGCGGAAGTGCCGCATCGAGAATTCGCGCCTTGGCTGCGCGTGTGTCACAATTCGTGGTCATTTCCCAACTTCTCCGTGGTCGGGTCCCGGGCCAGGCAAATGACGCACGCTAACCCGGGCCGAACGCCAGAACCGGCGCGTCCCTTTTACGACGAACGCTGATCGGTCGCAATCAGCCTGGCCACGATCATCAAGGACGACTTGACGGAACTTGAACCGGCATGCTGAAAATTCGGCCTTGGCGCGTCCGATCCCGCATACAAACGGCACATGCGTGGCGCGACGAGGAATTCGGTCGGTCGCGAATTCGTCATCCACCCTCGTCGCGGGCAAAATCCGGTTGCGGAATCTCCTCGAATGATCGATAGTTCACGTGGCCGAAAATCACACGCAGGACGTGGGTGGCGTGTTTGCGGACGGTGTTGTGTCTGGACAGGTCCGCAGGCATGCGTTAACTGCCGCTTTTTTCGGGATTTCCATGATTTCCCGGCAACAAGGGATGACGACATCGATGCAGGTACAAGTTCGCGACAACAACGTTGATCAGGCACTTCGCGCGTTGAAAAAGAAATTGCAGCGCGAAGGAGTATTTCGCGAAATGAAACTCCGGCAGCATTATGAAAAGCCATCCGAAAAACGCGCGCGCCAGCGAGCCGAGGCACTTCGCCGTGCGCGAAAGCTAGCACGAAAAAGGGCGCAGCGCGAGGACCTCCTCTGACTGCGTGCAATCCCGGTATCCCGATCGCTTTACGCAGAAGTACTGACATTACCGCGGCCTGAACACCCTGGATTCATTTCTGCTCATGTCATCCGTGCTGCCGTCTTGGCGGCCACGGAGGCAAATTTGGCACCCAAACACCCCAACCACAATCCGGTTGTCAGCAGATCCTGATAACCAGGAGCGCGTTCCCCTGATAAGAAAGAACCGAGGAATCAGAGGAATTCTGAGACTCCGCTATCGACCGAGAATGTCCCCGATCCAAAGTCGGACATAGCGCCGAATCATCGGAATGCACGCCCTTGAACCGGTTGTCAGCGGTTCCCCGGTCCCGTTTGCCCCGGCAAGAGTTGAACGAATTTTCAAGGACAACGGGAATGGGTTGAGATGGTGCCGAGAAAACCCTGCGGCAAGCTGCTGGCCGGCCCTTCGTCGAAATCCCATGAATCGACCGGCGCATCATGCCGACAGAATACGGGCCGGTTGACGGCGATGAACCTTTCAAATGAATACAGCGGAATTCGTCCCCACGACCTCAAATGTGCACATGTGGGGCCGCCTCACTGCACCGCCCCGGCATATCCACCTTTACTGATCCCTGTTCCGCACAAGCCAGGCGTCGACCAGCGCGACAATTCTGTCGACTGCCGCGTGACGCAGGTCATGTTGCGCGCTGATCGTCTGGACGAGACGGTCCACTCTTTCGATTTCGGGAGCTCCGGCCGCGAGCGCGCGGGCCGCGGAGGATGGCGTGACGAGGAATTGCGCTGCCCTTGCGTACTTGTCGAACGGCACCATGTCCGTCGCGTCCGCTCCGAGGGAGATGCACAACCGCGACACCCACTCGTAGATCTCGCGTGACTCATCGAGGTCCTGGTGAACGGCATCGCGAATCGGGCGCATCCCGTCCGGTCCGATACAACGGTAGTTTCCCGCCAGCAGCATGCTCCACTTGGCCATTGGCACAAAGACGGAATCATGCACCCTGAGCTTGACCGGAACCTCGATGGCTTCGTCGGGAAGTTCGTAACGGGCGTCCTGGATGTCAGATTCCAGTCGGCGGAGCATTCTCGTATGTTCCGCGGACTCGAAACGCGCGGCCTTGAAATTCGTCGGAAGGCGCACCTGGAGCACGTTGACCGGTTGGTCGGGAGGCCGGAACGCCTGCGGGTCGGGGCTGCACAGGGTCATGAGATGCGAACCGAGTGTGTCCCAAACGGCCGCATCGGCATAACAGTCTCGACAGGCTTCGGTATCCAGCCCGGAAATCCTTTCCAGGTATGGCAGGGGGGGCATGTTCATGATCGACATGCATGGCCGTGCCGAATCGCTGATGCGATCGAGAAGATTCCGGATGCTGGGGTGTCGATACTGGGGTTCCTGCATCGCCAGCACGACAAGGTCGAAATCTTCGGGACATGCCTGTTCCGGACCAATCGCCGAAACCGACCCCGCAAGGTCCCGGGAGCAAATCTCGATCAGCCCGTCCCGGCCCCGGATGGGGAACCTGACGATTGCTCCTTCGGAATTGATCAGGTCCGCCTCCTCGGGCAGGCACACGAGTTGCACTGCATGTTTGGCCATGGCCAGCTTTACACCCAGGAGTGAACCATATGAGGCCCCCAGAATCAGCACTTTGTATGTTTCAGGTATCATTGTCTCCTCGTCCGGTCCTGCATGCGCGCACGCAACTCTGGACAGCGCCTTAGGCGGAGTTGCCTGCACTGAATGACGTACCTCCAGGTGCATTCTGCAACAGACGTCACGCTCCGCTTACGGGGGTCTGAAGCATAGCCGATTCAGTGACTCTCGCCCGTTCCAACCTTCGGGGCCGTCGGGAATCCATAGGCTCCCACCTTCGATGTGCGCAGGTTTGCCGCAACCAGCGCCTCCACGAACGTCACGGCGCAACTCAGTCCGTCTACAACCGGAAGTCCGAATTCTCCCGTCAGATTTTCTGCCAGATCGGTCATCCCAGAGCAACCGAGAACGATGGCGTCCGACCGGTCCTCCCCGATCGCCAACTCGACAGCACGGCGAACGGTATCCATCGTAGCGGTATCGATGTTTCCGAGTTCCAGCACCGGAATGTCGGTCGCCCTGATCCTGGCACATCGGGACGCCAGGCCATATCTGGCCAAGTTGGATTCCAAAACCGGAACGGAGCGGGAAAGGGTCGTGATCACGGTGAACTTGTTGCTGAGCATGCTGGCAGCGTAATAGGCGGATTCGCCGATACCAACCACCGGCGCCTCGACCATGCATCTCACCGCATCCAGCCCGGTATCGTCGAAACACGCGATGACGACGCCGTCGACGTGTCGGTGACTTTCAACCATTTGGAGGAGCCCCGACAGGCAGACAGCACCGTCATAGAACCCCTGTATGCTGGCCGGTCCTGACGCGGAACCGGCGGCCACGATTTCGGTGCCGGGCCGGGCGACCCGCCGTGCGGCACGCGCAATTTTCCTGGTCATCGACGCCGTGCTGTTGGGATTTGCGACGAGTACTTTCATGGGTAACCTAGACCACTCCGCCCAGATATGCGGCCTTGATGCGTTCGTCGTTCAACAGTTCACGGGAATTTCCCGAAATCACGACGCTCCCGGTCGTGACCGCGTAGGCCCGGTGGGAAATGCTCAACGCCATGCGCGAGTTTTGTTCAACAAGCAGGACCGAAACGCCGTCGTCGCGATTGATCCTGACGATCGACCGCGCAATGTCCTGAACAAGTTTCGGAGCGATGCCGAGTGACGGTTCATCCAGGAGCAGGAGTCGCGGCCGCGCCATCAGTGCCCGACCGATCACGAGCATCTGCTGTTCTCCGCCGGAGAGCGTCCCCGCTGTCTGCCGAAAACGCTCCTTCAAGCGGGGAAAGCGTTCCAGAACGTTCTCGAGCGATTGCCAGATCTCCGCCTTTTTCCTGCGGGTGAACGCGCCCATCAAGAGGTTATCCTTGACTGACATGAAGGGAAACACCCGGCGACCCTCCGGGACCATGGCGATCCCCATGTTGACTATGCTGGCCGTATCGCGGCCATCGATGCGTTCACCCCGAAACATGATCGACCCGCTGTCGATTTTGGACAGCCCGGTGATCGCGCGAAGGATCGACGACTTTCCGGCACCGTTGGCGCCGATGAGCGCGACCGTTTCACCCTCGGTCAACTCGAGCGTCACGCCACGCAGTGCATAGACGCGATCATAGTAAAGTTCGACATCTTGAAACTGCAATATGGGTGATGTCATGGCCTAGACCCCGATCTCGTCATCGGCGCTGCCCAGGTAGGCCTCAATGACCTTCTCGTCGTTCTGGATTCGGGAGGGCGTGCCTTCGGCGATTTTTTCGCCGAAATTCAGAACGACGATCCGGTCGGAGATCGACATCACGGCCGCCATGTCGTGTTCGACCAGCAAGACCGTCACGCCCCGATTCCGTACGGACTTCACAAGCGAGACCATGTTCATCGTCTCGTCATGATTCATCCCGGCAAACGGCTCGTCCAGCAGAAGAACGACCGGATCGGTTGACAGACCGATGGCGATTCCCAGAGCCCGCAGATGGCCCTGTGGCAGATTGCTCGCGCGTTCATCGGCGATCCCCGACATCCCGAGGAAGGACAGTACCTCGTCTGCCCTCCGGCCGAAGTCGGCTTCGTCCGACCGCGCAGTACGGGTTCCGAAGAAGTATCCGGCAAGCGAGGCCGAGGATCGGAGGTGCTGCGCAACGATCACGCTTTCCCTGACCGTCATGTTCTTGAATATGGTGGTTTCCTGGAAGGTGCGCACGATACCCTTTCGCGCCACGACATGGGGTTTCAGGTCGGAAATCCGCTCCCCCCGGAACAGCACGTCGCCGGACGTCGTCGGCAGGAACGACGTGATCATCTTGAACAATGTGGATTTTCCCGCGCCATTCGGCCCGATCACCGACAGGATTTCGTTTTCCCCCACATCGAAGGACACCGCGTTCGTTGCAGTCAGCCCCCCGAATTTCCGGGTCAGTTCGCGGACCTGGAGCAGCGGGGTCATTGCCTCAGCCGCCGAATCGGGCCCAGCCGGATGCTGAGAAGGCCGTTGGGAAGAACGAGAATAACCAGGATCAACACGCACGAGTACACCAGGAGCTGGTACTTGCCGAGTTCGAACAGCAGGTCCCAACCGAAGTACAGCGTCAGGGTCCCGAGCATCGGACCGAACACGTATCCGAGTCCACCCAGAAAACAGTTCAGCATGAAGTCGATCGAGTCCTTGACCACGAAACTCGATGGATAGACGGACTGGGCAATAGCTCCGAACATGGCGCCGCCGACGCCGCCGAAAAACGAGGAAATCGCGAAGATGACCACGCGCAGGTAGGCGATGTTGACGCCGACCGACGACGCAAGTTCCTCGTTCTGCTGCATTGACCGGCACAGATGACCGAGACGGGAATTCACGATCCGGTACAATGCCGCGTAACACATGACCATGAGGATGCAGGCCGTGTAGTAGAATGCAAGCTTGGGGTTTTCGAGCGTCGAGAAGTCGGGAATGATTGTGAAGGCAAAGATCGAAAGTTCACTTGGCAACGGGATGGATACAATGCCCTTTGCGCCGTTCGTGATTGGCAGCGCAAGAGCGGCGAGGCGGACGACTTCGGTCAACACCAGTGTAATCATCGCAAAGTACACGCCGCGCAGCCGCAGGATTGGAAGGCCGATCAGGATCGCGACCAGGCCTGCGAAGAGGCCCGCGATCGGAAGGGAGATCCAGAAGGACATTCCCGCCTTGGTGACCAGAATGGCCGAAACATAGGCGCCAATCAGCGCGAATGCGCCCTGCCCGATGTTGATTCGGCCGATATAGAATGTGAGCCAAACCCCGGCGCTTGCAACGGACAGCCGCGCCACGGATGTCAACGTGAAGTAGAAGTTCCAGCGTCCCGTGACCGAAATCAGGAATGGAATGAGCCAGAAAACCGATACAAGGAAGACCACGAGAGCCAGGATCCGGTACGTGCCGTTGCGCGCCATTCCCTTATCCCCAAGGCTTTCCCATGAGACCTTGCGGGCGAATTGCAAGGAAAACCATGAGGGCGATGAAAATTGCGAGGTAGGTGATGTCCCCGTACTGGGAAAGTACGGCAAGGCCCACCGCTTCGAGCATCCCGAGTATGAAACCGCCGACAATGGCGCCGGATATCACGCCCGCACCTCCGATCATGACCATCATGAATGCCTTGATGGACGTCGGGCCGCCCATGCCGAGATTCACGCCCGTGATCGTAACCAGCAGGCCTCCGACGAGGCCGGCCAACATGGCACCTAGGGCAAATCCGATCATCGAGTACCGGTTCACGTTGACGCCCATCAACTGGGCCGCGACACGGTCCTGGGCGAGGGCCCTGAGTGCCCTGCCTGTCTTGCTGAAATGCATGAACGTGATGAATGCGACGATCGAGAGAATGGCGAGGCCGCAGATCAGTATCCTGTCGTACGGCATGATGATCCTGAAGTCCCAGTTGAACACGCCGTCCACGATCTTAGGGACACCGCGCTGCTTTTCCCCAAAGAGCAGCAGAATGACCGCGTCGAGAAGAAAGGCGATCCCGGCCGCGAGCAGCATGGTGCTCTCTTCTCTCGCTGACCGCCTGATTACGGGGCCAAACAGGAATTTTTCTATCAATGCCCCGAGGACGGCGAGCGTCACGCACGACATCAAGAGTGCAAGTGGAAACGGCACTCCGAACTGGCCGTAGAACGTGTAGGTCACGAACCCGCCAATGACATACATCTGGCCATGGGCAAAATTCAGTACGTTCATGAGGGCGAATATGAGGGTCAGCCCAAGAGCAATCATTGCGTATTGGGAACCGAGATAAACGCCGTTTGCGATAACCTGTTCCATGGGAGAAACCCTATACCGCAAATGCTCCGGACCGGGGTACCGGCCCGGAGCATTTCATTTAAGCCGCAAAATTATCTAGTCGACTTCGGCAACAAAGAGGGTTTCGAACTCCCCGTCTTGAAAGACGTTCACAACCAGGGGAACCGCGATCTGGCGGCGTTGCCCGAACGATGACACGCCGACGTAACGCATCATGGCGTCACCCTTCATGTAGGGGTTGGGCGCTTCGAACGTATCCATCGTCTGCTGGAAAGCCTCGACGTCGTCGATCGCTGCCGGATTCGCAGCCAGCGTCGCCAGGATGTACTCCAGCGCATAGACTTTGGTGTTCGATTCGTCGTTGTATTCGCCGAACATCTCAGTGTACCTCGCGACGAATTCGCTCATCATGTCGGAAGCAATTTCCGGCGTGGATGCGCCTCCGACGGAAATGAACCCGTTCGCAAGATCGCCCGCGCCTTCGCGCAGAACCTGGGCATCCTGCGCAGTTTCCGTGGAAATCAGTCCCTGAAATCCCAGTTCACGCGCGGAACGGATGAGTTGCGGCGCGTTGGCCGGCGATACGCCGGAAAGGACGAGGAGATCGGGATTCGTGCGGATGACCGGGGTCAGCACAGGCGTGAAATCCGTGGTGTCCACCTGGTAGGTAACGTTGGCGGAAACCGCCTCGAGCCCCAGTGCCTCTGCCGCCACAAGACCGCTGTCGCGCTGGCTGAGGGGGTCGGACTCGTTGGCAGCTATGAATGCCACGGTTTTCACGCCCTTCTCTTCGATCAGGTACTTGTAGATGGCAGGACCGGACTGGTAGTTGGCAACCATTCCGAGGACCGCGTTTGACGCCGGGGCCGTATACAGTTCCTTCGGAAAAGCATACGGGAAATACATGATCCCGTTCGCCTCGGCCACGGGGCGGACCGCCGCCGCGCCGTTGTCGACGTTTGGACCAACCACGTAGTGAATTCCCTCCTGGGCCATCTTCTCCATTCCGGCGATCGCCCGTTTCGGGTCCTTCTGGTCATCGAACGAAACGATCTCGATGTCGTACATGACATCCCCGATCTTGTAACCGCCGGTTTCATTGATCCAGGCCGCACGGGTTTCCATCGAACGCTGGTTCGAAATGCCCCATGCAGCAGCCGGCCCGCTCGTGACGCCAACGAAACCGACTTTGAGTACCGAATTCGCGGCCAGGCCGACCGTTCCCTGGGCCGCCGCCAGAACGAGTGCTACGGACAGGGTCGTTAAGATGCTTCTGCGTTTCATGTCTTCCTCCAAGGTGAGTTTCGGGCGACGGCTCGTCTTGGGCCGGACGCCCCCTTCGACTCCGCATCCAGATCGACCACAGAATCCATATATTGTCAACAATTATTGTTAACAATCAGTTGCGAAATGTTGACGAATCATGGCGGGATCGCTTGAAAGACTAAAGCGGTGCTTGATACGAGGGGAGTTATCCGAATGAGCGCACCGGTGGAATCCGGTTCGAACGAGATGACGAGGCCCGCCGGTCCGGAACGGGTCGACGAAAATTTCATCGTCGAGTGCATCTACAACGCGGTCATGGAGCACCGCCTCGCTCCTTCCACGAAACTGAGTGAACTCAAGCTCTGCGACACGTTCGGTGTCGGACGCATGCGCGTCAGGCGCGCGCTCTTGCTGTTGTCCAACCAGGGAATCGTCGACCTCGAAACGAACAGGGGTGCGTTCGTGGCCAGTCCAAGCCCGGCGGAAGCGAACGAGGTCTTCGAGGCCCGCACACTGCTTGAGTCGTCGATCGCGCGCCATGTCGTCGCAGATATCAGACCCGGGGACCTCGCCATGCTGAGGCAGCACATATCGCTGGAGAGCGTGGCACGTGACAACAACAAGGGTGTCGATCTGATTCGGCTTTCCGGCGAATTTCACGTGAAGCTCGCCCAGGCATCCGGCAACACCATCCTGTGGCGCGTCGTTCGCGAACTTGTCACGAGGTCATCGCTCATTGTCGGCCTTTTCGGGGCATCGAATCACATGGTGTGTCCGGAGAATGAACACTCGAACATACTCGCCGCGATCGAGTGCGGAGAGCCCGACGACGCTGAAGCCATGATGATCGAACACCTGAACCGGATCAGGGGAGGCCTGAATTTTTCGGCCCCCAAACCGCAGGAAGGGGACCTGGCGGAAATTCTGGGACTGACGTAGCCGCCGCGAAACCGGTTCATGTGCCGTGCGTGATCAGGCATGCACGCAGTTTCCGTTCTCCATTCGCGAATCCGTTGCAAGGGGTGTTCATGCACACGCCCGGCCCGGACATCCGGTTTCCGCACCGCGCCGCGCGGGACCCGTCGCCGAAGCGTGTCCGGGACACGTCCCACGACCTGCGTATCGCCGGAAATACGGTCGTGTGCAAAAAAAGAGAAGACGGCAAGGGCAGTGCCGGGAAGCCGGACCTTGTCGGCGAAATTCAACATCACGGCGTCTTTGTGACCCCGACGCCGCCAATCTGGCACGAACTGAACCGAATTATCGCATAGGTGACGCATGCGAGTCAGGACCAGCGGCAATCCTCTGCAGCAGTCCAAGCAACACTGGAGCGCAGTTCAGCGGCATCGACTCCCCCGGGAACGGTTACCCGGGAATCGTCAATCGATCGAGGATTGACATCGCAGGCCCGAAACGGGCCGCCTCTCCCGAGACCGGGTCCAATCAGGAGTTGAAAATCGCCAGGAAAACCAGGACAAGCAAACTGGCAACGATGACCCGGACGGTCCAGCGAACGAACCCGACAAAGGTCGCTTCATGTGCTGAGATGTTCATTGTTCCGTGCTCGTGTTCAGCCATCGTCCCTGCCCCGCTTACGCCTGAATGCCGTCTAATCGGATTGCGTTTCGCTGTCAAACACCTGCGAAATGCCGGGTCTTTCTTGAGGCATCAGCCGAGTTCGTCAAATCGACAGGCAGACACACCGGAATCAGCATGACAAGCCGAATTCCGGTGTCGTCATCGACGAATGGTTCGGCCATCATCGACAACCGAATCATCCCCTGAAAAATCGCCCACGGCGCCCACGGGCGGTCGATCACATTGCCTTCTCACCCACGAATTGTGCGACCCGCGCACGTCGGCCGACTGCGGATTCTCAAGGCGACCCATGGTGTCCGGGGCGCTTGCACCTTTCCTTCGCTGCCGCCAAACCAGGCGCCCTCGGAATTCCGGATCTTTACCTTGGTCCACGTGTTCCTAGCGCACGCCAGGAAATCCGGAATTCTCCAGTCAATTCGATTCTGAATTCGTCATCAGGTCGTGGTGCAGACCTCCCAGCAACTCATGGATTTCGGTCGGAACGGCATCCAGCCACGCCTGGTTTCGGACGGTCCGCGCGGCCACGTCTGTCGGTACGAAATCCCCCAGTTTCACTGCAAGCCTTCCTGAACGGACAAGCCCGGGCAACTGCTCAACCGCGTCGGCAAGAAGCCGGACATGGTCGTCGATCCGGTAGTCCCGCGCTTTTGCACTGACCAGTGCGGCATCGACGGCGACCCGCTGGCCGCGCAGCCAGTGCATGTCCCAGATGTCCCGCCACCGCACATAGGTCGGCAACGCCGCCGGAAAGGCAACCAGCTTGTCCGCGAGAATTTCCTCCTTTGTCTCGACCCTGACCACGTTGGCCACATATCCGTCAGGAATGACGTCGTGGTTTCGCACAAGCGAACGCGGTTCGTTCGTTCGCGACGGGACCTCGGCGACTTCCAGCCTGATCCGCTGCCAGGGCACATCCGAATGCTCAGGCTCCGTCTCGACACGGATCCACCAATGCCAGACACGGACGCCTCCGTGCGCTCGGGCTTTCGGCTCGCCGACGGGGCGCCTGATGTGGCTGAACGAAACCGTGCCTTAGGGCGTGTCGAACCGGCCCTTCCGGCCGGTCGTCATCACCGTCACGCAGGTAATCGTCTGTAGAGAGATGATGCCGTACTCCGAGAGCGCCGTCTCGAGACTTGCGTAGTCCCACGCACCGCGCCGCAACGTCACCGCGATCGCCTCCAGCACGTGCGTTCTCGACCGGGCGAGCGGGTTCACGGAGACGCCGCGGGCGTCGCGTTCGAGGACACCCTGCCGGACCAGATGCCGGAGGCCCTCGGAGAAAGTCTTCCCTGACCGCTCCGGCATGATCGCGCGCAGGTCCTCGACAGAGAAAACCGCCCTGCCCAGCGTGTCCCTCTCCAGGAGGGCCTTCATCACGTCGACGGTTTTCATGGTCCGCGTCAATTTTTTGCAATGTAAACTGAATTTATATAGGATTTCTGTCAATCATAAGACTCTTGATACCCACATTCACTTGCGTCTTCTGGCCTTTTCATGAGGGCATGATTTACTGCGTCCGACAAATCGTCCCACATCCATTTGGAATGGTTCCACGCGACGTGGTCGCGGTGGCGGGTCAATCAACGCGAGTCCAGACCCAGGCACCGTCGGGGCTCCTTTCCTGCCTCCTGATCCGGCCAGCCTGAAAAAGATGATTCAGATGGGCAACGGCCTCGACCAGGGCGAGCCCGTATTCGCCGTCACCGATGTCGCGCATGTACAACGGACGAAAGCAGTCATGCGCGGTCGACGGTTCCGAGAGATGCGTCAAGAGCCTGCCGAGCGCCAGGTGATGGTGTTCGATCAACTGGTTCAATCGGGCCGGCAAGCCGGTGAACGGCAGCTTGTGCCCGGGAAGCACGAGTTGATCTTCACGCGCAAGACGCGCGAACTTCTCGCAGCTCTCCAGCCATTCGCCCACAGGGTCGGCATCCGGTTCCGTCGGATAGACCCCCAGGTTCGGTGAAATCCCGGGGAGGACCTGATCGCCTGCAATGACCAGGCCGTCATCTTCCGACCACAGGGTCGCCTGCTCGGGCGAATGACCGTCGCCGACGACCACGCGCCAGCGTCTCCCCCCGATGTCGAGAACATCGCCGTCCCTGATGCGTCTGAATCCAAGGGGCATGGGATGAACGGAATCCGCGAAATTGTATGGCCTTGAAGACAGGCGGCGCTTGAGTATCCGCGGCGCCATCCCGGCCTTCCGATAGAATGCCAGGGTCTCGGACGGCCAGGCCTCCTGGACATCAAGCGTGAGCATTCTGGCATATAGCCATGACGTCCGCGTCGCCGTCAGCCCGGAACCGCGGTTCGCCTGGAACCACCCGGCCATTCCGACATGGTCCGGATGATGGTGAGTCGCGATGACATTGAGGGATTTCCCCTCAAGCGGTCCCCGCAGAAGCGATTCCCAGATCCCGATTCCGCGCCGGGACAGAATGCCCGTGTCCACAAGCGTCCAGCCGCAGCCGTCGCGAAGCGCGTAGACGTTGACATGGTCGAGCGCCATCGGCAGCGGCAGGCGGATCCAGAGGACGCCGTCGGCAATCTCCGTACAACACCCTTCATCCGGCGGATGTTCGAATGGAAACCGTATGGGATCGAAAGAACGGGAATCCATGCCTATTTCTGAAAGTCCGATTGCGACATCGCATAGAGGTCACGTGACCCGAGCTTCGAGATCTCGGCCGAGGTGATCGCTGCGGGAAGTACCCGCCTGCAATAGAAATCCGCCAGCTTCCCGGTTGTCGGGCTCGCCTCCCGAGCCAGCGACGCGCGCAGAAGATAATGGCCGCCGAGGGCGACAGCGAACGATCTCAGGTATTCCGCCGCGCCTGCTTGCCGGTCAGCGCGGCTGTTGAATCCTGCCAGGATATCGGTCGCTTCGGTGACCGCATTTGCGGCCCGATTCAGCAAGGCTGCCTGTTGCCGGCTCGCCGTGGTCGAACCATGGCCTGCCCGTGAAACAGTCTCACCGATTTCCGCAATCAGGCTTCGGGCGATCTCCCCGCCGTCGGCCAGTTTCCGGCCGACGAGATCATTGGCCTGAATCCCGTTCGTTCCTTCGTAAATCCGTGTAACGCGGACATCTCTCCAGAACTGTGCAGCACCGGTTTCTTCGATGTAGCCGGCACCGCCATGAACCTGGATGCCGAGGTCTGCAACCTCCGCCGCCACATCAGTGCTGAATGCCTTTGCGACCGGCGTCAGGAACGCCTCGCGCTCTGCCCAGCCTGCATCATCGGTTGCCCTGGCCATGTCACAGCTGATGGCCGTATCGAGGCAGAGGGCTCGAGCCGCTGTCGTCAATGCCATCATCTGCATGATCATTCGCCGCACGTCGGGATGTTCGATGATGGGGCCGGCACCGTCGGCCGTGGGCGGCTTGCCCTGCACGCGGTCACGTGCGTAGGCGATCGCGGCCTGGGTCGCGGCCTCGGCGACTCCGACACCCTGGACCGCAACCCCCAGCCTTGCGTTGTTCATCATGGTGAACATCGCCGCCAGGCCTTTTCCCGGCTGGCCGACAAGCCAGCCAACCGCCCCTTCGTAGGCCATGACCGCAGTTGGCGAGCCGTGCATGCCCAGCTTGCATTCGAGCGAGACCGGCCGCAGTTTATTCGTTCTTCCGGGTTCGCCATCCGGGCCGGGGATGTACTTCGGAACGATGAACATCGAAATTCCGCGCGTGCCCGGATCCGACCCGGGAAGACGGGCAAGCACGAGGTGGCAAATGTTGTCGGCAAGATCGTGATCGCCCCAGCTGATGAACACCTTGGTCCCGGTAATGGCGTAGGATCCGTCTCCGTTCGGCCGTGCCTGGCAACGGATCGCACCGACATCCGAACCGGCCTGGGGCTCGGTCAGGTTCATCGTGCCCGTCCACTCCCCGGAGACCAGCCTGGGAACATAGGTGGTGCAGATCTCTTCATCCGCATGATTGACAAGGGCCAGGATATGTCCTTGGGACATCAGGGGATTGAGCGCCAGGGCCAGGCACGCCGAAGACATCGATTCTCCGACAGCCATCTGCAACGTAACCGGCAACTCCATGCCGCCATACTCCTGCGGTGCGGAAATCCCGATCCAGCCTCCATCGGCAATGGCCCGATAGCCTTCCCTGAAGCCCGGCGAGCAGGTCACGGCGCAGTTTTCGAGCGTCGCGGGCTGCCGGTCACCGACCGGGTTGAGAGGTGCAAGGATTTCTTCGGAAAGCTTCGCGGCCTCTGTGAGAATTGCCTCGGCGATCTCGTCGGAGGCCTCGCCGAACCGTTCGGTCGCAGAGACCTGGCCGTAACCGAGAACGGAACGCAACAGAAACATGATTTCGGAAACAGGTGTCCTGTAACCCACGTCGTGCCCCTCGAAACGCGCTTTGCATCCTTCCGACCATCAGTCTATGTGACGGTCCATCCCGCCGGAACTTAGTCGCGCACCTGTGGAACAACAACCCGGGACGAAACTCGTTGCCCCGAAGCAGGACGGAAATCCTCTCCCCCGATCCCGCTGGCCTGTCGCGCGCCGCGGATTTGCTTAATGACGGCAGGCTTGTCGCCTTTCCCACTGAGACCGTCTACGGACTTGGTGCCGACGCGCGGAACCCTGACGCGGTCGCGCGGGTTTATTCGGCCAAGAACCGCCCAAGGTCCAATCCCCTGATCGTGCATGTGGCAAACGCCCTAGATGCTCTGGCCCTGGTTCGTTTCGACCCGGTTGCAGAGCGGCTTGCCGAAACGTTCTGGCCCGGACCGCTGACCCCGGTAATGGCGGTCAGCAACCCCAGCGGCACTGCGGCATCGATGTTCTTCAGGTTGTTCGCGCGGGCGCCGCGAATCACGAGTTCCCCATTGTCCGGGGGCCGCCGCAACACCGGCACGGGAATCGTGCGGTCACCCGTCAAGTACAGCCCGGTGAGGGACTCGCCCGCCTTCGCCGCCAGCGCTGTCGAAGGTCCCTGGAAAACGACCCGCCCCCCGTGCTCCCCCGCTCCGGGTCCCAGGTCGACCACGTAGTCCGCCGCGCGAATGGTCTCCTCGTCGTGTTCGACCACTACCACCGTGTTGCCCAGGTCGCGCAGCCGCTGCAGTGTACCGAGCAGCAACAGATTGTCGCGCTGGTGCAACCCGATGGAGGGTTCGTCGAGCACGTAGAGAACCCCCGTCAGATTCGCTCCCACCTGCGTGGCCAGCCGGATACGCTGCGCCTCCCCTCCCGACAGGG
>JAPOVX010000356.1:18381-28614 GCA_026707935.1 Paracoccaceae bacterium | reverse complement strand
GTGGCGCTTTGGGTGAAGGTCGCCGTACCCTCCAACCCGACGTTGTCCTCCGCCGCCGCGACCGTAACCGTCCGCGCCGTTGACCAGTTCGCGGTGGTGAAGGTGATCGTGGCCGGGCTCCGCGTCAGACTCGCATCGCCACCGGAGACCTTGTCCACTGTCACTGTCACCGAATCCGTCGGCTGGCTCCCCAGCACGATCGTATAGGTTTCGTTGCCGCCCTCGGGCGGTGTGACCGCTGTCTTCGAAACCTCCACCCCGATGGTGTCGTTCTCGTCCTCGATGGCGATCACAGAGGCGATGTCGATGCCGTCATAGTCGCTGTCGATGCTCGAGGCACTGTGGGTGAAGGCCGCTATGCCCTCCAGCCCGTCGGCGTCCTCCGCCGCCTCGATCGTCACCGTCCGCGCCGTCGCCCAGTTCGCGGTGGTGAAGGTGATCGAGGTCGGGTCCGCCGTCAGATCCCCATCGCCCGCGAAGCCAAGGAAGCCATTCTTGACCACCGTCACCGTCACGTCCGCCGTCGGCTGGCTATCCAGCACGATCGTGTAGCTGTCGTCCCCGCCCTCGGGCGGGCGCACCGCCAGCTTCGAAACCGTCACTCCCGCCGACGTTTGCGCATCAGCGGGGGTGAAGACCCCGAGCAGCAGAACGACCGCCGCGCCGCATACCGTCGCCGCGAGAGCGTCAAGGAATCGGTATCTGCGGTAAGCCAAGAAACCACTAACCGTGCTGGCTAGTTCGCCAAACAACGGTCGCGGCTCGCGCCAATCGTCCATCCAAAAATGTCATGCGTCAAATTCCACGGGTCAGCATCACTCAACGCCGAAGGCCCAGACCAAAACCCTCCACGCCAGCGACGTTAGCACCGCAATTGGCAGTTTAATATGAACGTGTCGTGTAAATGGAGTGTAAATTAGGTATATTTTAGTAAATTATCAATTAAGTTTAATCTGAGATAGCAACGAGACTGCCGCAACCCCGTGTTTGGCCGGATTCCATAACTGCTGCGATGATCGCGCAAACCCCCTCCGCCGCGTCGATAACATGCGCATCCGCAAGGTAGGCGCAGCCCGCAATCGTGCTGAGTCTGCAATGCCCGAGGAGTCCGCCGGCGAGCGGCAAACCTTCTCCCGACATGACCGCCTGACCTGCGGCGGTAAGGCGCAGGCTGCCGGGCTTCGCACCCGCGCAGACTTCGCGCCGGCGGGTCGCGAGGCTGTACGTGCCCAGCCTTTGGCGTGTCACGGAAACAGGAACGCACCGGGATCGCCCCCATTGGGCAGCGCGGCGACGTGTGCCCGCGCAATTTGGCCAAGCGGCTCTACGCGCGGGCCGGTTTCCGAATCGGAAAGGTTGTTGGCGTCCTCGCCAATGTCGCGCCAGCACAGATTGACCGCATCGCTGATGCGGCATCCCGTGAGCGCCAGCAACCGGATCGACGCGAAGGCCTCGGGCCGTTCCGCCTCGCGGGCGTCCAGCGCGCGTCCGAGCCGGGCCAGCACGTCAGGGTCAAGGAACCGCGCGACGTCGTTGCGCGGGTTCCTGGCGATGCCGAGGCAGGGGTTGGGGCCGCGCTCGTGTTGTCTTTTTTATTTCTTCGGCGTGGGTTTCCCGCGTTATTCCATCCGGTCCGGCCCGGTTCGTCCCACCTTGCGCTGACCTGGCTTGAAAGCTCACCGGGACCGTCACTGGTTCGGCTCGGTGTCGAGTTCGGGATTGTTTTTCTGCCTTCGGAGAGGATTTCATTCCAGTCATCGCCCTCTGGGCACATGCGCCGGACCGCGGCGTTTTGGGCCTGGAGCATGATGGCGGCCAGGTCTCCGGCCGGTCGGCGTCATGACCGAAGGAGACGGTCTCGAGCTGGAACCCTTTTTCAATTCCGGCATTCTGCCAGGGGCTCCGGCGGTGAAGATGAAGATGTCGATCCGTACGACCTCGTCGAGGGTCCATGCCGCCGGGGTGTCGATGACTCCCTCGACGAGGAGCGCGGTTCCGGTAACCGTCCGTCCCGCGATCCAGTCGAAACGTTGCGCGCGACGTTTCGACTGGCTCCGCCCGGCTCTCGGACGTCATTTCGCGGCAAGAACGCCAGCGTCACGACCGGACGCCAGAAACCCAGCATTCGCTCGGGCGACACCGGTCCGAATACCCTGCTGTCAAGCGGGAACGTCCCGTCACCTCTCAGAATCACCCCCCGATCGACCTTCGCCACAATGCGTTTGATGACCGGAATGCCCGATGGATTGTCCGCACTGCACAAGATCGAATCGTAAACGACCCACGCGGGCAGCTCCGGCAGGCAAATGGTCGCAAACTCCGCAACCGAAGGATCCGACTTGACGTACAAGCCTAACGGCACACTGCCCGATACGTTGATCAGCAACCGGTCCCGGTAGAGCGACACGCCGCCGACACCGGCGCATGCAAGTACGACAGTTGCGAAGACGCAGACTGTCCCCCGTCCGAAGAACCGCTCCATTCGCGATTTCCGGCGGCAGTTTTTTCTATGCACGGCAGTAGGGACCGGCTGTTCCCGCGATCTTTCCGCTTTCATCCACGAGAATCCGGTGTATCGGAGATGACCGGTCATCCGGGATAAACACGATTGACAGGCAGTCCGGGTGATCGATCCCGGGGCCGAGAACGTTGGGCAAGACGATCCTGACCGACGTGCCTTGCGGTTGCCTGAGGAACGGCTCGGACAGCGCCCGCCTGGCTAACGTGTTCGTATTCGCATCGAGTGCGATCGATCTTTCGATCAAGGCGTCGTAGACGATGTTTCGGTGGATCGCGGCCCGAAGTTCGGGCAGGTCGCCACTTTCCCGTTCATTGTCGCGCATGTCGCCGATCAGCTCGGGCGAAACCGTTTCGCCTCCATGATCGTTTCCGGAAAGTTGGAGCTCGCCGCCATGCACTTCAGATCGCTGCGCGGGATTGGCACGTTCGAAACCCACTTCATGACCCGGGCCGTCTCCCGGCCGTCGTTTCGCCATCGATCGCCCAGGACCTGCTTGACCGGCGTTCCGGAAAAGGAACACCGACAGCATCCAGGCGCCGGCCCGGATCACACGTTGCAGAGATCGCCAGGGACTGCCACGCCCGGGTAAGGCGGCAATCGAACCCGTTGCCAATGACACGGGTCCGCCGTCTTCCGCCCCTTCGGGAACGCGACAGTTCGTTTTTTCGGCAAGGCCGGCTTCCTGGTCCCTTTTCGTAGCCGACTCCGGAAACTCCGGCATCCGGCCCGTCTCGGCGCGGTCGCTCGAAACGGAAACGGACACCTTGCGTCCACCACCTGGGTCGGCACGGGTCTCGTCCGCTTCGATCTTTTCGTGCGCTGGATCGACATCACCGTCAGCCTCCACGGCAGATTTGCTTTCAGTTCCTCCGTGATCGACTCCATCGTGATCCGACCGCTGATCCGGGACTGCCTTTTGCATCCGCGTCGCGCGTGGAAGCAGCCTTGTCATGTCCGTCCCGATCGCGCCCAGGTCTTCCGGCAGTTCGGATGCGAGTGCGCAGCCATCCTGATCGCCTGTGACCCGCGCCTTCGGATCCGGCGTTGTTTCGGCATCGGTTGAACGCGGGCCGGCGGTCTCGTCACCTTGCCCGGTTTGCCCGCCTTCTTCGGGGTCTTCGCGATGTTCGTTTGGCCCGCGGCATGCGCCCGCATCATCTCCGGGCAGCGGTCGCCGACCGGGGTCCCGTGGCTGCGAATCATCGACGGACTCACCTGCTGTAGGTTCAGGTTCAGGTTTCCCGCCTTTCGTTTTCCCGGTCTCGGTTTGCCCTTCGGATCCGAATTCGTTCCGCGCCTCGGATGGCCCGGCCGACCCGGGGCGACCCGGTTGATCCGGTTCCGGGCGAGGCTTTTGCTGCGGCGCCGGATCGGCATGAGTCTCCCGTCGCAGGGATTCCCCGTCCGATGCACGTTCCGTGCCTTCCTCCTCCTTCTCCCTGTTCGCGTACCCGATCCGCTCCTGCATGTCGCTGCGGGTGAACCAGATGGCTTTCGACGCAAGTATCGGAGCCATTCCTGTCGTCAGGATGATTGCCGATTCCGGCGGCAGCTTCCGAAGTTCGGACGGTTGGATCAATTCCGTCTCGCGAAGCTGGTTGGAAACCGAAGAACCCGCACTTCCCGAGAACGGCATGAATATCTGGCTGCTTCTCTGGCTGGACGACGATGCCGTCACGACCGTCCTCCGCCCGATCATGCGGCACAGCGCCTGGGCCTGGACCGCGTTTTGAACGGGTCCGATCACGACCGCGTCGACCGAGTTTTCCCAGGCGCCCGCTCCGTGAGGGCCATAGCACTCCACCAGCTGCTGATAGGACTGGAATATCTGCATCAGGTGGATGCCGTAGGCGCGACCCTCGTCGCGCATGGAAACCAGGTGGTCCATCCTTCGAAGCGCCCGGGCCTCGTCGATGATGAACAGCCGGTGGTCGGGTTCGCCGTCGGCCGTTCCGGAGACCGAAACCCTGATCACCCGGACAAGGCTCCCGATGAGCAGACGTGCGATTTCCGGCGCGTTCTGGCTGACTTCCGTCGGAATCCGGATGTAGATGTCTGTCTTCGGGTCAAGGACACGCGCGACGAGTTCCGGTCCCGACAACTCCCCCGACTCGACGAAGCCGCGCGTCGTCGTCTTTCCGGCCCACTCGAGGCCGTTGACCACGGTCGCAACGATACTCGAGAACTGCCGGTCTTCCGTATGGGCCATCTCGGCAAGCCCGACAGAAATGTAGTCCTGGTCCGAGTCCCCCTTGCCGTATTCGTCAGCTGCTTCAAGGAACTCCGCCCGAATGGCGTCCGGAGGACGGGCAAGGCAACGATAAGCCGCGGCCGGAACGTTGCCGGCTTTCCCGAGGTCATGGATATAGGCCAAGAGCGCGGTGAGCAGCCGAAGCGCCTTGCGGTGGAAAAAGGCCGCCGCGTCCGACCGATCCTCACCCGACGTGATCAGGCTGAATTCGGCCAGGTCGGAGAACACCGTACCGTCTTTCGGGCAGATCGTCGTCAACAGCTTGATCGGGTCGAGACCCGCCTCGGCAGTGATCAGCCAGGGTCTCCGCCCGGACGCGCGCCTGACCCCCGCAGACAGGTCGTAGATCTCGCCCTTCGGGTCGATAACGATCAGCGGCCCGGCGAAGGTCAGCGCATTGGGAATGGCAACGCCGGACGACTTGTAGCTCCCGGATCCCGAGAATATCAGGCTGTGGGCGTTACCTTTCCCGGGATCAAGCGTGATCAGCCGGCCCTTGCCCTGGCGACCCCAACTCTCCCGGTCTCCCGCGTCGAAGTCCCGGTTTTTCCGCGGGTCGGTCAATTCCCCGAGGATGATCCCGCCTTCGGTCGAGAACCGGCGCCGGACATCGTCGGGCGTGGCCCATTCCGCGTCTGAGAGCACCCGGACCGGCCGCGCCGGCGCCCCGGAACGGGCGAGATCGTGAATAAGCTGCAGAAAGGCCATGAGCTGGTAGGTGGCGACCGATACACATGACACCATTGCCAGGGCTGACACGGACAGCCGCGCGATTTGGTACGGCGTCGGTTGCAGTCCCCCAAATGGAACCAGCCCGATCTCGTTGAAAAGGACCCGGAGATTGTGACCGACCGACACGCCTCCTGACAAATCGGTGTGTGGGGACAACAGGATCCCGAGGGCCCAGATGACGACGAGTCCGGACCAGGTTCCGGGACATGACCTCGGGTTCGGATTTCCGGCGAGAAAGGGAATACAGGCCGCGGGAAGCACGGCGAGAATAACCGGTTCAACCCAATGGGCAGGCCAGGGCGCATGATGCACAAGTGCAGTGAACCCGGCGAAGGGCGCTCCGACGAGCACCAGGACGGCAGCGATCAATCGAATGATTGCCCGGGGAGCGCGGGTCAAGCGACTGCGGGAATCTTGCCCGGCGAAAGGTTTGCAGGCACGCGCGGCCATGGCCAACAGCGCCTCTATTCCCTGTGCCGGGGTTAACCCAACCACCGGATTCCACCGGTATCGATGTCCGAAACCGCGAGACCGATGACCGCGGCGGCGGCAATCGGTGGTGCGAGCGGAAACCTTGACCGAAACACCGGGCGGTCTCGGCGAACCGCATAGGTCACCGCGGTCACCGCGCCAGCCAGCAGCAATGTCACTGCGAAGACCGGCAGGTTCCTTGACCCGGCCAGCACGCAAACGAACATCAGCGCCCAATCCCCTGCGCCGGGTTTCCGAAGCCAGCGCAGGCAGACGAGGCAAGCCATTGAGAACGTCATGGCCGCAGAGACGGCGACGGCCGCGAAGACCGCCGTGACCCCGCCGTTCAACCAGATCAACCACAAGGCGGCCAAACCCATGATCGCCAGTGTTTCGTATTCGATAACGAAACGTCGGCAGTCGACCCAGGACAGGCGTAGCGCCGCCGCTGCAAGTGCCAGGTACCCGGCCACCTCCATCATCACTCGGGGTCCGGGCGGAAGGTTGCCGTCAGTTGCGCGCACCAGGGCGCCGGAAGAACCATTTCGCAAATCGGCATGGGGAGGCGAAGTGCATGCGCCGCCAGTCGGTCACGGCGGGCAAATCCGATCAGCTCCTCCTGGATTCGCGCGATCTCCTTGAGGATCGAAACCTTGTCTTCAAGGATGACGGCAAGTTCCGGGAACCCACGGCGCTCGGGGACCTCCGGGTCGTCGACCGCGGCCTCCAGGCCCGTCGAGCCAGTTGCCTTGCCGCCGGTCTCCGGAACGATCATGAACCCGGGCGCGGCAGTCATGCCGTCCGGCCCCGGTGCGACTTCGCCCGGCGTGAGCGAATTGGCGCTGCTTCCGCCGCCGGCCACGGGCAGCGGGTCGCAAAGGGCGCCCGAGGCCAGTACGGCCGCAAGGGCGGCACTCAACAACCGGTGCATGAGTTCGTCGCCAGTGTATCGGCGATGATTGTCGGTGCCGTCAGTGAGCCGTTGATGACTGCATGGCCCATTGTCACATCGCCGAGGACCAGGGAATCGACGGACAACTCGTGGTCGACCATCAAGGTCGTGATGTCGGCTGGCCCCGACACGACCAGGCTTGCCGCCGTCGCCGTTTCAATGACCGCCGAATCCGCGGTCACGATATCCGCGTAGACAGTTGCTGCGTCGATTTCCGATGCCTCAAGGCGCTCCGCAGTGAGGATGCCGTTCACCGACAGGTCCCCGTTGACTCCAAGCTTACCCGCCTCAAGGGTTCCCACGACCGCCAAATCACCGGAAAGGGAAACCTGTTCCGCTTCGAGGGTGGCGATACCCGTGACCGCGTGACCGTTCATCTCGAGCGCCGCCTCGAGCCTGTTGAGCTCGGGCCGCCCGGGGACGGCAAAGCGGTGGAGATACGGAGATACGTGAAGCTCGTCCGAAACATGCCGGACAGCCCCGAGTTCGCCCCGGAACCCGTCCCCGGTCGCAGCGATGATGTCCCTGAGGTCATAGGTGAATTCCCAGCCACGGAGTTCTTCAGGCGCGTGAACATCGACCCTGCCGACCAGCTCTGCGTGACTGTCCGGCCGCGGGACCGATCGCACGATCCCATCGGTCGATGAATCGGTCAACAATACGACGAACAGGTCACGGTTCGTCGGCGCGTGCAGGAACACGCGTACCGACTGTCGAAGTGGCGTCGTCGGGATCCCCGGTTGAGATACGCTGCCATCGGCAATCATCTCGGCCCAGCCCAGTTCCTCGACCCGGGAAGCGGTCGCTGCAACCCTGGGCTGCAGCGCCAGGAAATCGACTTCAACCCATTCTCCCACATCGTCCGCAAGACGCGAAAGCTGGCCCGCCGTCCGTTGGACCGCCTGCCGATCCATGTAACCGGCGACAACCCGTGAACCGGCCGAAAAGAGAGCGCCCAGAACAACCAGCATGAGGACCGTTTCGATCAGGTTGGTCCCGCGCCGGCGGCATCGCCAGGCCATGATCAGGGAGCGCATCCGGCACACTCCCCTTTGACCGACAGATGACCGGCCGAGATCCTGCCGTGAACCCTCACCGAACCGGCAACGACGTCCTCGATCATGGCAGGGGAAAGATCGATCAGCTCGTCCGCCAACGGAAGCAGGATTCGCGCTCCGAGGCTGTTCTCCATCGCCACCTGTCCCCCGCCCAGGGAATCGGCGGCCAGGGTGAGCAACAGGTCGAGCTGTTCGGCGTGCAACGTTCCGGGCCCGGGTGTCGGCGATCCGGACGGAACCGTGATTGCCATGGTAACCGGGGTACCGGCGTCGCCGATCCGTCCCGTGATGCTGGCAGTTCGTCCGGTTGCATCCCCTTGAATAACGGCCTCGCCCGCAACCGCCTTCTGAAATCCCGCCGCAGAATCCGTACGTGCGCCCGCCCACCGGCCCGAAACCGCAGTCACCGGTCCGACCTGCAGGAGGCGACTGGCTTCAAGGTCGGCATGCATGTCCGGCATGTCCCTGCGAACGAGCTCCGGCCGCGACTCCGGAATTTCGCCAAGAGGGAGGACGAGCGGTGAGGCGACGCGGTCCCTGCCCAGCCATTCCCCGACCCGGTTTCCGAGCGCAATGGCCGTGCCAGGTGGCAGGGACTGCCAGGAAAAGACCAGCACATCGTCGCCGTTCGCGACGGCCCTGTATTCGTATTCGATCTCGCGCCGGACGGTTACATGCGGCAGCGACCCGTTGGCGACCGGATCGGTCCCTGTCACCGAGGCCGAATCCGCGATCATCCTGATCTGGCGGAATACGGCGGCTGCGGTTGCATCGGAGAGGTCCCGTTCGAATCCCGTGGCCAGCCTGTCCATGACGAAAGCAGCGGCCAGGAGCGCAATCAGCATTGTCAGCAACGCGAGCCCCCTTCGCCTTGCCGGACGAAAACGGATTCCGGCCTTCATCCGATCACCGTGCGGGTGGCCGGGTCATGGCGGGTGGGCAGTTCCCGGTCATGTCAACGGAAGGTCAGCGCGACGTCTTCGTCGTCGTCGCATGCCGCGGAGATGTCTGAAATCGTCGCGGGCATCGTCAGTGCCGACCCGCCGATCGTGATCCCCGCCAACGAGGATTCTTCCGAGTCCTGGTCCGCGTAGTTCGACACCAGGTCGATGCAATTGGCTTCCGACATCGCCTCGATCGTGACGTCGAACGTGTTGCCGTCTCCCTCGATCGCGACATTGTCACCGAATGGCGTGACGATGCTGATGGTCGTGTTGTCATCGGCGTCGGTCGCTGAGCGGCGTCCCTTGGACGGAATCATCTTCGCGTCCTCAAGGGTCTCGATCAGGTCTTCGCTGCCGTAGGATGCCCCGTTCCGGTGCAGGTCTGAGACCGCGGCAAAGACCTCGTTGACGAGCAGGGACGTTTGAAGCCGTTTCTGCCTGTTGTCGACGTTGTTGTACGCGAGGACCGCTCCCGCCATGACAACGGCAGCGAGCGTCAGGTAGAGGAGGAAGTCGACAAGACTGACGCCGCGCCTCCGTTGTAGGAAACGCGACACCGGATTCGCGACGGGAAAGGCTCCTGAAATCGTGGTCGTCATGAAAGGTCTCCTTGCAGGAATCATTGGATGAGTGATGTCATGTTCACCATGACGAAAGCGGAAGAACCGATGATGCCTGCCGCAACGATCAGCAGGCCTATGCGGAGCAGCTTCACCATCGTCTCGACCTTCTCTTCGAGGCGATCCAGCCAGGTGTTCGCGTATTGGCTGAAACGCGGCACCCAGTCCCTCTGACCGGCATAGGCGCGGAGGACCACGTTCAGCTCGGGGTCCGGGAATCCGTGGCCTGCGGCGATGGCCGCGCTGCCGATATTCGTTCGATCCGACCATTCGGCGATCGCAAGGATCCTGGATCGGGAATAGGGTGGCAGGGAGTTGGCCAGGTTCAGAAGAAAGGCCCGGTTGATTTCGTGTCCGACCCTGGCGTTCTCGATCAGGACAAAGGTGAAGGTCGCGCCGGTCCTGAGTCGGTAAAGGGAAAAAGGCGGAATCCTGTCGAGCCAGGCCCTCCCGGGGCCGGTATGGTTTCGTTCGACCCATTTCCAGGCCGCTCCCGCGGCCAGGACCGATGCGGCCACAACGTGAACGTTGTTCGCGATCCATATGGCGGTTGCCGCGACCACGCGCGAGGCAGGCGGCCAGTCGGATACCGGCGCGAGGGTCGCCATGGTCGGAAACAGGTTGGACCCGAGCGAATAGAGAAGAACGAACACCAGCAGGAACAGGAACGCCGGCCACATCAGG
>JAPOVX010000356.1:0-18371 GCA_026707935.1 Paracoccaceae bacterium | reverse complement strand
GGCCTGCCTGATCGCCTTCGCGATTTTCTCGTCCACGCTCGACAGTCGGGCCGCGGCCCGGAAGATGCTGGCATCCGATGCCGAACCGAACCTGGAAAACAGCATCGCCTCCGATTCCGGCACATAACGGGCAACCGAACGGGCAAAACCGTCCGTCCTGAGCGCGGCCCTCAGTCGTCCGAGAATGTCCTGGAGTTTTCGATTCCCGGAACCGTTGATGTCGGCCACGAGCGGAAGCGCCCGGTTGAGTTCCATGCCGCTGTCGAGGAGATCGCTGATCATCCTCCAGGTCCGCGCCCTTACGGATCTGCGAAAGACAAGGCGCGCATGGATATGGTCAAGATCCAGGGACACGGGACCCCCATCCCGGCCGCGCACGGCGGCAACCTACCGGGCGTCCATGTTGCGCGCGCGAGACCGTTCCGCTGCGGCGCCGGCCGCACCCGCTGTGCGTGGTCATACCATGACCCTTCCGCACACCGGGATGGCGATCGCCTGCCGGCAGCCTTCCGATCGATGTGTCGGGCCGGGCGAAACCGGGCCCCGGCGGGCCGGAACGTGGACGGTTGCGCCACGTCCGGGGACGGCATGTGCGCCTAATCCGCAAGGGCTTCGATCCAGTTGCCGAGGATTTCGCTCCGGCCGGCATCCACGAGGGAAATGTCCGCGCCTTTTTTCCTCGCGTCCGGCGGCGCGACGAGCCCGGCATTGACCAGGAGGTTCAGCTTGTCGGAGAGCGTCAGGCCTCCGAGGCCGCCCCGATCGCACGACCCGGTCCAGTGGCGCCATGCCGCGACCGCATCGTTCCTGCGGACGCAGTCGAGATAGCCCTCGTCCGGAACAATGGTCTCACCAACGGCGATCAATCTCCGATACCCCGCCCAGGCGCCGGCGGCCTCCCCCTCGCCGCGTCCGGACCGGCACCTGGCGCACCCGTTCGCGTTTCGAAACCGGAACATCTCGCCCGTTCGCCGGACCGCACATTCACACAGCAACGGGACCAGGGACTGTTTCATCAACAGGGTGATCGAGCCCGGCTTCGCCAATTCCGAAGGATGGATGCCCATGTCGATCATCCTGAACAGGATCGAGTTGACCGAACCGATGTGAATCGTCGTCCAGACCTGGTGCCCGGTTTCGATGAACTGGATCATCTGGCGGGCGCCCTCGGCGTCGCGAACCTCGGAAACGACCCCGGCATGGGGATTGATCCGGACGAAATGCATGAGCGCCGCCCGGTAGTTGGCGGAGCGTTCTTCCGCCGTACCTGCCGACTGGATGGGTATCTGGATGATCCCGCTCTTGCGCATGCGGGTCTCGACCGGATCCTCGATGCTGACGACCGAAAGCTGTCCGTCCAGTTCGTCATAGAGCCGCTCGACCGCACGGATGATCGTCGTGGATTTCCCGTCGCCGGTTTCGCCCCCGACGATGACCGCGCCTTTCATCCGTTCGCGGGCGAGCGAAATGTCACGGAAAACCAGGGGGTCGAACCCGAGATCTTCGAGCCGGGCAACGTCGTGATCGTCCTTGTAGACGATCCGCAGGACCATGTGTTCCTGGATACCGGCATCGCCTTCGTGAAATCCCTTTTGACCGCGGACTTTCTGGATGGGCTCGGGCAGCGGAATCGTGTGCCCGGGCGTAATCGAGAATGACTGAAACGAGTGTTGCTGTTTCGTCGTGTGACCGCTGCCTTCATCGCGGGCATCGAACAGGTAGGCGATGATCGCGCGGCCTTCACCGACCGAGATGTCTTCGCGGTAGTCGAATTCGCGCCCGGCGACCGCAACCCTGATGTCGGATCGCCGCGACCTCCGGATGATCTTGAGATCGCTTGCGTTCATTTCCGCGGCGTCCTTCAACAGGCGCGTCACGAATCGCTTGTAGGATTCCTCGCCCGCGTTGGTCTCGGCCGGTTCCGATTGCAGGTAGATATCGGCGATCTGCTGGGGTGACGCCTGCACGATCGTCGGCGCGACGTGAAACACCGACGCGAGATATTCCTGCAACTCGCCGATCTCCGGGTCGAACTGCTTGCCGGTCCGTACGACGACCCGCCCGGTTTCGAATGCGGCGCACCTGTCCCGGAGTTCCACCGGAATCTCGATCAGCCCGTTGGTCCGGACCGGGTACTGTACGGCCTTCGCCAGGGCCTGAACCTGTGAAATCCGAGCCATCGCCCTGCTCCGCCCGTTGCTACTCGATCCTGACATCGGTCCCGTCGGGCGCGCTCAGGACGACCCCTTCGTCACCGACGGCGGTCACCCTGTACCCGGGGGCCACTTCGTCCGCCTCGCGAACCGGGCCGGTCACACCGTCGACCTTCAGGATTGCCACCCGCTCTCCGCCGAACTGCCTGGTGACCGCGACCAGCTCGAAGACCGGAGCCTCCACCGGTCCCGCATCCGGTTCATCGGAAAGCGTTTCGTTTGCTTCCGGATCGGCCTGTCGGCTTTCAACCCCGATTCGTTTGTCGTCTATATCGTATGCAAAAAGCTCCGAAAGCCGCCGGTTGTTCTCATGGATTTCCAACAGGGCCGTCTGCGATTCGCGGCAAATGGCCAGGACATGGCGCTCGATTGCGAGAAGCGAAAGTGCGTCCGTCGGGTTGGTCAGATCCGCATAGGCATCCTGTAACACCTCGAAAGGACAGAGAAAAACAAGATCTCTCTGTTCTTCCACCGATGCCTGGCCGCTCCATGAAACCGTCGCGAGACAGGCCGAAATACAGTTCCCGAATTTGATTCTTGAAATCATTCCGCAAAAATGTTCTCTTTTTGTTCTCTTGTCAACCACACGTAACCGAATTTCTGGAGATCGCGATGAAACGAGAATACTCACACCGTGTCCGGCCCCGTCACGGGGGATGCCGGAATGCCAGGCCGCACACCGGCATCAGGGCAGGAACCTGGCTGACCGTATTGACCACCGCGATCGTGCCGCCGGGTCATCTCCAGCTGCACGCGGCCGGTCTCGATCTCGACGGTCACCTTGCCGCCGAGGCCATTCGGTCGAAGGAACGCGCGGCCGAGTTGTACGTCTCGGCGCTTCAGCTGGTTGCCGGCGAATTCCTCGATCTGATCACGGGCGATGTCACGGGAACCCTTCGCGATCGTCTCGCGGACGGCGACACGTCACTGCCGGACATGCAGGGCGGCCTTGCAGAACCAGACCGGCGCAGGTTCCATGCCCTTGGTCTTCGGGTTGCCGCGGCCGGCGGACAACTGGCCGCGTGGGTCGTTCCGGGCAGCCTTCGCGGCAACGTAGACATGGTGGACATCGAACTGGCTGCAGACCGCCTTTCCCTCGGGATGGTCGGGCGAATTCGCGGCGGCGAGTTCCGCCGGGACGGGGTTGCTCCGATTCCGGTTTCTCTTGAACTCCTGTCACGTCTTCCGCCCAATGCTGTCGGCGTCATCGTCGCCGCCCATTCTCCCGCCGACGTCCTCGAAGAATCCTCCGGCGCCTTGCAGCGGCGGCGGCCGTGTCCAGACGGAAGCTACGGATTCGGGATACGGGAGGAACGCATGTTTCGGCGAACGGTCACCGGAACTGGCGAATCCGGGACGGAATGGACCGGGGACTGGACAGAGACTTCGTCGGATTGCCACCCGGAGGGCAGGCAGGCGGTTCTGGTTGCGGAAGCCTGCCCGGGACTGGACTCAGGCTGGATCACCTACCGCGTCGAGCAGCAGGTGATGAAACATCCGGAACATCCGTACCGGTTCCGCGTCATTCGCGATGAAACGGGTCCCGGCAATGAAATCGCCCGGTACTGCGCCGGCAACGGAAAGCAGCTCGTGAGCGAAACGACAATCGAGACCCGGCGGATGTCCCTCGCATGCGACCAGGTCCATGCGCCAGTGAAGTTGGTCCCGTCCGAGCCGGACTATTCGGGATCCGTCCATTACGAACGCAGGTTTCGGGTGGTGACGAGTTCATTTGCCGGGGACGAAGACCCAGGCGTATCGAAGAGCTACCCGATCGATGCCGACTGGCGCGAAGTCTCGGAGGATTGTTCCCGGATCATGACCCGTCAAACAAGCAGGCAAGAGACCGTGCCTTGCCCTGCAAGCCATCCCACGGGGATCCGTTACCGCGCTGAATCCGGCGTCGAAAGCTACACCGACTTCCTGACGGGGGACGACGTATCCCTTGGAATTGCCTGGAACCAGGACTGGAAGGAAACGGCCAATTCCTGCCACAAGACCTGGACAGCGCCGGGCAGTCCTGAACATTCGACGCGTGGATGCGACCGATACCAGCGTTCGGTAACCCGATACTGGAGCGAATTCGAACGCGACCGGCAGTCGCGCGTCGAGCGCGAGGAGAACGGTGATTGGGTGCACATCGGGACGATTCCGGGATGCCGGATCGACCGGGACCAGGGCGGCGGTCGCGACGACAGTGATCGCGAGGAGCCGAACAATGGATGGGACGTTGACGGTGACGGCCGGGCAGACTTCGACAATCAGGACGAAGCTGAAAACCACATGTCGGACCAGGGGCTTCCGGGGCAACCGAAACCGATCGCCGATGGCTGTGGCGGAGGATGCTGGGGACCGACGAATCCCGAACCTTCTGGCGGAAATGACAACGGCAATGGCGGGGACGACGATGACGGCGGAGGCGGAGGTTGGTGTTTCCTGACCACGGCAGTCATATCCATGCGCGGCGAGGCAGACGAAGGACCGACATTGACCACGTTGAGACGGTTCCGCGACGGCTGGCTGGCAGAGACGGCGGACGGCCGCGCCCTGATCGCCGAATACCATGTCCTGGCTCCCGGGATCGTTTCCGCCATTCCCGAGGGCCACGCCGATTGGTCATGGATCGCGGACCAGGTCGATTCCGCCCGTGACGCGATTCTTGCGGGCATGAACGACCGGGCGCTTGCAATCTACGTTGGCATGGTTCGACGCCTGCAGGAGCAGTGGTTGTGATCCGGCGACAGGTGAGAATGCGCCATGTTCGTTTCGCTTGACGGGCGCGTGGGAGCAATCGAGGCGTTTCTCGCCCCAACAATATTCGCACGGAACTCGTCCACTCATTCGGAGTTGGAACCAGGGAGGCAGAACAGAATTCAAGCCCGCATGTTCTGCATCCCGGTTGAATTTTCCGATGCTGCGGTGATGAAGGTTGGATTTTGGTCTCCACGAAATCCCGAAGCGTTCCTTCATCATCGGCGTCTGCCACCATGGCGCACGAGTGACAACCAGGCTCTGCCATTCGTCGCATGATTCACATTTTGCGACCTCGATCCCCGGAGAACCGCGTCATGCAGGAATTGCTCCCGATCGCTGTAAGGGGTTGGAACCAGGACCTTGTTTTCAATAACCTGCTCTTTCGGCGCCCCGGGCAGGATCTTCCGCGTCTCCTGCCGGGCGGCAAGGCGTCCTATGCACCACGTGGGACAGGCTGCTTCCGGCAACCGGAATCCTGTGCGGGACCCGGTGCCGTCCGTCCCGCGATGCCAGGGCCGCCCGCACGGGCCTGAAATGCGCGGGCGGCGCCCCGGACGGGCTGGCCACGTCGACACGTCAAAGCCGGAGGCTCATCGTGCTTTCGCTATCTCGCTGGAAATCCGACGGAATCGAATTAGAGTCAGGATTGCCGAACCTATCAGACCAAAACGGAGACATCCTCATGTTGACACGCCGGCACATTCTCTTGCTCGCCACAGCTACAGGCGTGGCGTTGACCGTTGGCAACCCGGCAGCGGCTTCCCAGCCTATGGTATTTTCGAACGGCGGGTTTGCCATCAACGGGTACGACCCGGTGGCCTACTTTACCGAACGTAAGCCCGTAGAGGGCAGCGACGACCATACGCTGGCCTGGAACGATGCGACGTGGAGGTTTGCCAGCGCCGAGAACCTGGCGACGTTTGAGGCGGACCCCGAGACCTACGCACCACAATACGGTGGCTATTGCGCCTATGCCGTTTCGCTGAACCATACCGCGTCCACGGATCCGGATGCCTGGGCGATTCACGGCGACAAGCTGTATCTCAACTACAACAAGATGGTCCGGACTCTCTGGTCTGGCGACATCAAGGGCAACATTCGAAAAGGCGACGACAACTGGCCGGGCGTTCTGGAGTAGTCTCTCCTTGGGCATTGACCGTGATTGCGCAAGCCTCGACCGGGCATGGGCCGCACTTGCCCTGAGTTGGCAGCAATGGAAGCCACCGACGGCCGCCAATGACAACCAGGCACTGCAACTCGCAGCATGGTTCGCATTTTGCGGCCCCGATCCCCGGAAAACCGCGCCATTCAGGAATCGCTCCCAACGGAAGTGCTTGCCTTGATCCGGCGCGGTGGACTAAATCCCCGACGGTTTCAATTCAGACACCTTCGATGGGAATTTAACATGCGATTTCCTATGACCGCGGCCTGCCTGGTTTTGTTCGCAGTGCTACCTGGAGATGCTGCTTCGGAGCCGCTCTTTCCGAACTCGGTGGTCTCGAACGACCTGGACTTCATAAGGACCGACGATCGCGGCGTCTTCTCCTGCATCGGTTACGAAGGGAAAACCCGTGCGGAGATGCCCGACAAACGCGGCGGCGAACTGATGGCCGATGGCGTGTTTTCCTGGTCTGCACAATACAAGGATGGAACTTCAATCGAGGTTTGGGTGCATCCCGATGTCGGTTCACGGGATGCCGCGCGCAAGCTGGCCCTGCACACGGCATACCGGGTCGGCAAACTCCCGACGTTCGTGAGGTCACGGCTGAACCACGTGGTCATACACGAAGGAAACGAAACCGCCTTCTCCGAAGACACGGGCCGTTTTTTCGTGCTGTACTCGGAAAACATGGCGACACGGCTGCGGAACAACGATCTTGAGGAAACCGTGTTCCATGAATCCGTCCATGCCACACTTGACGTCCCGATGTCGGCGAGTGCCGCATGGAAGAAGGCACAGCGCGCCGATGGCGATTTCGTCACCGGTTATGCGAGGGACAATCCGGACCAGGAAGACATGGCGGAGTCAGCCTTGTTTGCGTGGGCTCTTCTGATCCACCCCGGGCGCCTGCCGAAGTCGGTGGAAGAAAAAGTCCGGACCGTCATGCCGAACCGCCTTGCATTCTTCAGGGAGCTATTCGTGGAAGGCAAGCCAACATTCTACCGCGTTGGCCCGGCAAAGAGCTGTTGAACTGCGGCCATCTCCTGAACAGGCTTGGTTCCTCCCGGGACTTTCCAACCACTTCCGAATGAACCTGCAGGTATCTCCCGAGAAAAGCATCACGGCGGAACCGGCTTCACCGTCGCGTGCCGTGTGAACTTTCGTCAACTGTCATGGGAATCTTCGTCAGGTGCCGTAGGATATTCCATCGGAAATCCGAGACGTGACGAACGGAAACCAACGATACCTGAATGCCGACTCGTGAAGACTTCGGACTGCGCACTGACGCGCTTCACTGACCGGAATTTGTTCACCTTCGCGGCATCAAGACCCGCCGCTTGCCGCCGGATTTCGACCAGTTCAAAATGCTGAATCACGTCTTGCCAGGTAACTGCTTGCCCCCTCCTCGCGATTGGTGAACTTCCTGCATGACAGCTGTCGATCTCATCCAACGAGGGCGCCAATGGCTTTGCTCGCTTCCCTGTCTTGGGCCTTGCCCGTGACCTGAAATTTGAGCGGTATTCAAAAAAAATGTGCGCGGAACACGGATGAACTTGGCGGTCTCGCCGCAGGGGTCCCGGTCCTCCGGGTCCCGCTGAAGCCCGGCCCCCGCGATTTCAGTGCCGGTCGCTCCTGCCGAACACCGCGTCCAGGCCGTCGGCATCCAGTACCCGGTCCAGCCAGGCATCGAGTTCACCAGGACCGGCCGCAGCGATACGATCCCGGACCGTCGGAGGCAAGGGGCCAAACCGGCGCTCCAGAAGCCGCGTCAAAACGTCGGCCTTGCCTTGTTCCAACCCCTCGGCCTTGCCTCTTTTCAGGCCCCGCGCTTCACCCCGTTCCATCAATGCTTCCGCGATCGTGCCCACCAGGCCCTCCATTTCGTCGAAACCCGCCGCACGCAGGTTCGCGCGCAGCGCCTCCATATCCTTCTCAGGATAAGTCAGCAGGATATACTCGAAGACCTGTTTCTGCAAAGTGTCATCTTCGGCCAGACCCTCGACGATCATCGGCACGAACTCGATCGCACGGCGCGTGAGCGCGACCAGCCCTGCCCTGAGCGCGGCGTCATGCGAAAGCTCCTCCATCGGCAGCGCCGTGAGCACACGCAGGATGAAGCGCTCGCCAGGCAGGAAAACCAGTTCCGGATCGTCGGTCGCGAGCATCGCTCCAAGCCCCTCCCCAACCGACCAGCGGCTCTCGCCATGGTAGAAGACCACCGGGATGATCGGTGGAAGGGCGCGGAGCCGATCCGCTCGGCCTTGTGCATGGTGCTTCCAGATCTGCACCATGTAGTTGGCCAACTGCAACGGTGTGCCGGGGTCCGCGTAGCTCTTGTGCTCGGCTAGAACGTATACGAATGCCGGGCCGCCGGAAGCGAGTTCGACCTTGAACAGCATGTCGGACTGGCTTCCGCGCAGCGCCTCGTCCACGAAGCTGCCGTCGAGCGGCACGGGCGGTGTCTCCGCCAGAAGTCCGACGATCCGATTGGGCAGGTGATCGCGGATGAGCGCCGCGGCGCGTCCCGGATCGGAGACCAGTGCCCGGAACAGGCCGTCATGAGGGGTGGCGGGAACGGTGCGGGTGCCGCTCCTCTCCCCGCGTGCCTCACTTGGCCCTGTCCGGCCGGATGGCCCGGCCTTTTCCTCTTCGTCGAATTCGTCTTCGGCCATGGGTTTGGCGATACCAGCGGGGCCGTGCGGCGTCCGGAGGGACCCGCCAGCCGCCGGTCTCTCGGGATGAGACCGTTCCGTGACGTCTTGCGTGGCCTGACTATCGTCTGTTTGCCGGGAGCGAACGTGTCGGCGGCAGGTCAGCCGTGGAACTGTCGGAGGCTTTGACGCAAGATGGCGCAAACGCCTGAACAGAACCCATCAGCCAGGAAGCCAGCGGTTTACAGCGGGGCGAGCAGTTACCTCGCCAGTAGAAATCTCAGGCGCTTGCCAATCGAGATTTTCAGATTGGCAACCGGTTCAACCAATTCAAACGGATCATCAACCTTGACTCCATCGATTCGAACGCCACCACCGGATATCAGTCTCTTGAGTTCACGCCTGCTCTTCTCCGGAGCCAGTGTGGCGCAAATATCCAACAGGTGGTGAGATCCGGGTACGAGATTTCCGAATTCGCCGATGGAAACATGCACGTGATCTTCGTCTCCAGGTCTCTTTTCCTGTACCGTTCTCGCGAATTGGTCCGCGGCCGCTGCCGACAATTCCGGCGTGTGATAGCGCTGCACGACATTTGCCGCCAAAGCCTTCTTTGCCAGCATCGGATTGGCGCCTCTTTCGATAGAAGCAGCGATTTGTCCTCGTTCGTCCGCGGAAAAAGTCGTCGTGAGTTCCAGGTAGTGCTGCAGTAAATCGTCCGAGATCGACATGAGTTTCCCGAACATTTCCTCGGGTGAATCTGTGAGGCCGACGTAGTTCGCTTTCGACTTGCTCATTTTGTCAGTCCCGTCCAACCCGAGCAAAAGGGGCATGGTGATCACCGCCTGACCCGGTTTCCCCATGGATTCCTGCAAGTTCCTCCCCATCAGATTGTTGAACAGTTGATCGGTTCCGCCGAGTTCGATGTCGGCGTCAACGGCAACTGAATCGAAACCTTGAAGTATAGGATAGAGTAACTCGTGCAAGTGGATCGGCCGTTCCGAAGAAAGTCGGGTCTTGAAATCATCCCGTTGTATGACTTGCGCTAATGTTACCCTCGCTATCAATTGAATCGTTTGACGAAGATCCAGTTTTCCGTGCCACTCGGAGTTGCGCCGGATTTCGATTTCCGAGGTTTCCACGACCTTGCCGAGTTGTGCGATGTAGGTGTCCGCGTTCCTGGATATCACTTCATCCGAAAGAGGCGGGCGCATCTTGTTGCGACCGGTCGGATCACCGATTGCCGCGGTAAAATCGCCGATGATGACAACGATCGTATGCCCTGCTTCCTGAAAATCGCGGAGTTTCTGGAGTACGATTGCATGCCCCAAATGCAGATCTGGAGCTGTCGGATCAAAGCCCAGCTTGATTCTGAGAGGACGCCCTTCGGAATTCGATATCTCCAGTTTCTCCCGAAGCCCGTCTTTCGGCTCCATGATCGCGATGTTGGATTCCAGTCGATTCATCATATCGGGTATGTTTCGCCATCAGCTTTTTGATTGAACACATTGAGCGACCGGAAACCGCGACTCGAGTTGTCGAAGCGACCTATCACTACGGAATTTCCTACTCAAGAACATGTCGGGTCACGGAGTCAGACTATCTTCGCAAAGCCGCCCTCCGCACCTGAATCGCCTGTTCGAATCCTGCCGGCATCGCGATTGCGCCTGTTTGCAAAGACTCCGCCCCGATCAAGTCGGAAGGTCGCAGGCGTTGTCTTGAGACCGTGAAGATTTCAGTTTGACGGCCGGAAACTTTCTGGCGGCGAGTCTTCGATTATTGTTGGTCAGGAAAGGATTCTGGGCAGGGTCGCAACCCGGTCTGGATTGAATGGAGGATCATGTCCGCCCTTCAGGCAAGTCGCGGCCATCCAGTCGCTCGAGCAACCCGCCCAGGTCAGCAAACGGGACCACTGCTCCATCCCGCCGAGCTTGGTGTTCCGAACCTCCATACACCACAGCCCTGCCGGCGATGCCCGGCAGTTCTCTTGCGACCGTGTTGAGCGAATCGAACCAGTCGGAAGCGACCGTCGCGCCCGACTTGATCTCGATCGCTCCCATGCTGTCGCCGTTCCCGTACAGCAGGTCGCACTCCAGGCCGCGGCTGTCCCGGAAAAAGGACAGATTGGATCGGCGGCCCCGATTGAAACGGTGTTTGAGAGCCTCGACCACGACGGCATTCTCGAACAACGGTCCGCGAAGCGGGTGGGTACCGATCTGTCCGGCATGTTCGATGCCGATGAGGTAACTCGCAAACCCGACATCATAGAAATAGAGCTTGGGTGACTTGACCAGCCGCTTGCGGATGTTGGCGTGAAAAGGCGGCAGCCGGAAAATGACATAGCTCGCTTCCAGGATCGTAAGCCAATGGCTTGCCGTGGTGTGGGACACTCCGGCATCCGCGCCCAATGACGACAGGTTGGCCAGTTGACCAATACGCCCGGCGCACAGGCGGACAAACCGACGGAAGCTTGCGAGATTGCGGATCTCGCCAATCCTGCGCACATCTCGCTCGACATAGGTTTCGAAATAGTCGCCCAGTGCCTGCCGGGGTTCGAGCTTCCTGTCGTGAATCCGGGGATAGAAACCTGAATACAGTATGTCGTCGATCCCGTCGCTCGCGCCGGTTCGCTGGCGTTCGACGAGCGAAAACGGCAGCAGTCGAAGCAGAGCCGAGCGTCCGGCAAGCGACTGGCTTATGGCATCGGAGAGCCGGAACTGCTCGCTCCCGGTCAGAACGAACAGGCTGTTCCGCCCCGTCTCATCCCCCAGGACCTGAATATATGACAGGAGATCGGGAACACGCTGGATTTCATCCAGGATGGCTCCTTCGCCAAGCCGCGCAAGGAATCCTCTTGGATCGGATTCGGCGAATTCCCGAAGATCGGGTGCTTCAAGATTGACATAGTCGAGATGCGGAAAGGTGGCGCGACAGAGCGTGGTCTTGCCAGATTGTCTCGGCCCGGTCATGGTGACGACTGGGTACTGCTCGAACAGTCTGACCAGAAAGGGTGCGATTTCGCGTTCAATCATGGTACACCATAGCACAAAAATGCTAACTTGCAACTTCCATTTGCAAATTGTGCAAAATACTGCAATCAGCGATCGATTCATCCTCCAATTAACTGGCGTGGCATGGCTCCATATCTGCAGACCAAGGAATTCAGCAAATCCAGGAAACTTCGTTCCTGGTTGTGGATTCCCCATGGTCCAGGCCCTCTTCATCGGCATCCTGCTCACCTGTTTGCCGACGCGCATCCCATGGCAACAACGATCTTCGCGTCCGAATCGTGCGCGGCCTCGGCAAATCCGAAATGGATGCCGACCTGGCGTACCGCACCCGTACTCGCCTCCGTTGCCCATTTCCTGTTGTGGAACATGGCATTGGCTGGTTTCATGATCTTGCCTCCTTCTCTTGCTCCGGGTCCGGGCATCCATCCGGCGTTCGGACCTCTCGGGCCACCGTTCATCTCCCGGCGACCTCCCGTGCCCGCGCCTTCAATCCTGGTCAGCTCGACCACTTCGCGGGTCTGGTTGCGAAGGATGCGGGCAGGCGTTTGACGCCTGGCCCGTGGCCATGCCGCCGATGCCGACCCGAATGCAGCGGCAAACAATCACCTCCGGGGACCGGCGCGACTGCCCGGGGGAAGGTCTCGCACCAGGCGAGGCCCGGTCGCGTGACCTGCTGCGGCCGAACCGCTATAAGAGTCTCGTTCATTGACACTCGAAAAGGTCGGGGGTATTGGCGGCCAGGGCCCAGGTGGCGGAATTGGTAGACGCGCTAGCTTCAGGTGCTAGTGCCCTTTTGGGCGTGGAAGTTCGAGTCTTCTCCTGGGCACCAGATCACGCAACGCCGAACCCTCCCCAACCCCCAAGGCCCGAAGCGGTTGACTGAATCCATGGCCATTCACCTGCATACCGACGATCTACCGGCCGGTCTCGACCTCGGCGGCACTGTCGCGATCGACACCGAGACCATGGGGCTCCGCATGGAGAGGGATCGATTGTGCCTGGTTCAGCTCTCTGCCGGAGACGGCGACGCGCACATCGTTCGGGTCACCGGCGACCATGACGCGGCCCCGGCGCTCGAGACGATCCTGGGCAATCCGCGCATTCTGAAACTGTTCCACTTCGGAAGATTCGACATCGCCGTTCTTCAGGCCCGGTTTGGCGTGCCGGTTTCGCCCGTCTACTGCACCAAGATCGCCTCGCGGTTCGCGCGAACCTATACCGACCGCCACGGGCTCAAGGATCTCGTCAGGGAACTGCTCGGAATCGAGATCTCGAAACAGCAACAGAGTTCCGACTGGGGACGCGGGGACCTGTCTCCGGAGCAACTCGAATACGCGGCTGGTGACGTGTTGCACCTGCATCGCCTCCGCGACGAACTGAACGCCATGCTCGATCGCGAAGGCCGAACGCACCTCGCCGAGGCCTGCTTTCGGTTTCTGCCGGACCTGGCGAAAATCGATTCGTCTGGCTGGTGTGACCTGGATGTCTTCGCTCATTGAACGGGACGCGTCCGGATCGGCCGCACCGGGGAAACATCGGTGCTGACCTCGTCTGAAATGACCGGTTACTCGCGGAGTATACGGATTCTCCGGTTCGGGTTGTTGCTCGGAGCGGTCGGCCTGCTGGCAGCCATGTTCGTGATCGGCGTCTTCTGGTCGGGCACCGGCTTCGCGCCGGGCTCCATCCGGCCTGTTCCCGAATCCGGATCGACCGCCGATGTTCCGGCGCTGGCGGCAGGGGAAGACGTCGATTGTTCGGTGATGTCGAACTCCCGATATGCCGATGTGACAACGCGGGGTGACGCCTTTTCCGTTTTCGCCGAGGTCGCAAGGCTCTGCGGACCCGGCCCCGACCTGTTCGTAGCCGAAGACCCGACATTCGAGATTCGCTTCCACAACAGCGGCAGGTTTCTGACAACGTCAAGGCTGGCAGAGCTGGACTTCGGCGAGGAAACCGCAGTCCTGACGGGCGGGGTCAGAATCGAAACCGCAGGAGGGACCGTAGCCGAGACCTCGGAAATACTTGTGGACTTTCGCGAAAGGCGTGGTTTAAGTCGCAGTAAGGTATACGCACACGGACCGTTCGGCGTCATTGAAGCCGGCATGATGGAGATTTCCCTGGATATCCCGGAAGATGGAAGGAAGCCCGCCAGCGGTGTCGATGTAGACAGCACCCTGACCTTTGCCAAAGGCGTAATGATTACATTCAATCCACTAGACCAAAGAGATTAGATCCAACATGGCACGGTTAACAAACAGGTTCTTCGCGGCAATTCTGGTAACGCCGTTCGCGCTTGGTCCGGGCACGCAGGCAGGTCTCGCTGACACGTCGGCATGCCTGGCGCATTCTGCGAATCCTGGCAATCAATCCGAACTGATCAGGGTTTCGGCGGAAATCGTCACCGTAACCGGCGGGAAGAACACGGTCCTGCTGACGGGCAACCCTGTATTGACGCAAGCGGACCTGTGCCTGTCGGCAAACAGGATATTGGCAACATATTCACCGGAATCCGGCAAGCTCGTAACGATATCGGCTTACGAGGACGTCTCGTTCTTCCGGGGGTCGGACCATGCCACGAGCGGGGTCTCGCATTACGATGTCGAGACGCGGGTACTCGTTCTCGAAGGCAACGTCACCCTGACGCGGGAAGGATCCACCATTGCGGCCGATGAGGTTACCCTAAACCTGGACAACGAAACTGTTACCTTTTCAGGAAACGTGAGCTCGGTCATCAATCCGGTGTCCGGTGAATGATCAGGCGGAACCCATCGGCGGTCCACATTTGCGACAAGGTCTCGTCGTCGCCGGAATAGGCAAGGCGATACGCCGAAAACCGATTCTCCGAGACGTCAGCATGACCCTTGTTCGCGGCGAAATCGTCGCGCTGCTGGGCCCGAACGGCGCTGGAAAAACGACGTGTTTTCACGTCGTCGCGGGCCTCATTTCCCCCGACGCAGGTACGGTTCACATCGATGGTGCGGAGGTCACCGATCTGCCCATGTACCGGCGGGCTCGCCTTGGCCTCGGATACCTCCCCCAGGAACCGAGCGTATTCAGGGGTTTGTCCGCGGAAGACAATATTCGCGCGGTCGTCGAATTCTGGATTTCCGGCCGCGCCGACCAGGACTCCCGCGTCGCGGAACTGCTCGAGGAATTCTCGATCACCCACGTCCGGGAATCATCCGCCATCGTCCTGTCCGGCGGAGAACGTCGCCGCGTCGAAATCGCCCGCTGCCTCGCGAGCAGTCCTCGTTACATACTTCTGGACGAACCGTTCGCAGGCGTCGACCCGATCGCGGTCGCGGACATCCGCAACCTGATCCTGAACCTGCGGGAACGGAATATCGGTGTCCTGATCACCGATCACAATGTCCGGGAAACCCTGGAGATCGTCGACCGGGCCTATATCCTGAGCTCCGGGAGCGTTCTGATGTCGGGGACGCCCGCAGAAGTCGCAGCCCACGACGATGTCAAGAGAATCTATCTCGGGGCAGAGTTCGAAATCCGGTAACACCGGATGGATGTCGCGGACGATACGGGGACGCCGTAATCTGCGAGCCGGCAATCGTGAATTGAATCCCGTTTCCAAGTGACGCGATCTCGAATATACGCGAACGCCGCGATTCTTGCTTTCAGCAGAGCCAACCCGGATTCCCTCACGGGATTGACGAACGGATTCCGTACCGCGCCCGGCTGCACTGCTAACGGAGACATGTCATGCATTTTCAGATCAGCGGCAAACATCTTGATGTCGGTGACTCCCTGAAGGATCACGTTCAGAAGGAAATGGGAACCATTCTGGAAAAGTTCGCGATTCGCCCCGTACAGGCGCTGGTTACGTTTTCCCGCAACAGGCATGAGTTCGTCTGCGAATCCTCCGTGCACCTGTCCACCGGATTGACAGCAGCCGCCAACGGGCGCGCGACCGGGATCTTTGCGTCGTTCGACCTTGCCGCGGACCGTATGGAAAAGCAGCTCAGGCGCCACAAACGCAGGTTGAAAGACCACCACCGAAAACGAACGTCACCGATTGAAACCACTGGTGCGCCACAGTATATTCTGTCTGCGCAGGATACTGAAAGTGAATCGGCGGAAAGCGATTCGCTTCAACCTGTCATCATTGCCGAAATGGAAACCGACATTAAGTCATTGTCCGTCGGCGAAGCCGTTATGCAAATGGAATTGACAGGTGAGCCCGTGCTCGTGTTCCGCAACGAAACCCACCAGGGATTTAACGTGGTTTACCGGCGAAATGACGGAAATTTCGGCTGGATTGATCCCGGAATCTCGGGATGAATGTCCTGACACCTCGAACAGGGGATCCGCTCGCCGGGTGATCGAATGGACCTGACCGATATCCTCGACAATCGTGCGGTTCGTTCGCATTCCGGCGTTCTGAACAAGTCGCGCCTGCTGCACCTGGTCAGCAACCAGGCAGCCGCCATCTACAACCTCGATTCACGGGGAGTGTACGACGCGCTCGTCACGCGTGAGAAGCTCGGCTCGACCAGCGTCGGGCGCGGCATCGCCATTCCCCACGCCCGGATAGGCGACCTCACGCAGGTCGTGGGACTGTTTACCAGGCTTTCGGACCCGATCGAGTTTGACTCCCTCGATCACCATCCCGTGGACCTCGTGTTCACGCTGCTTGCCCCGGTCCATGGGGGGGCCGAACACCTGAAGGCGCTCGCAATGGTTTCACGGACGTTACGGGACGACGGCATCTGCAAGAAACTCCGCGCAAACCATTTGCCGGAGAAACTCTTCGCGGTTCTTTCCCAGACTGCCTTTCGCGACGCCGCGTGACAAGGATTTCAGCGGTTGCCCGCATCGGGCCTACCTGAGCACCACTCCGGGCGAAAACGCGACAAAATCGGGATTGACATATCCCGGTTTGCCATACCTGAGGCTGGAACCGTCATCCAACCTGACAACATCCCCCCCTGCTCCCGAGAGGACCGCGTGGCCTGCAGCAGTGTCCCACTCCATGGTCCTGCCAAGCCGCGGATAGAAATCCGCTTCTCCCGCGGCCACGAGGCAGAATTTCAGCGACGAACCGGCCGCCTGCCTTCGGGCTATCCTGTAACGGGAGATATAGGCCTTCGTGGCGGCATTTGCATGCGATCGGGAAGCAATGACAACAAGCGCCTCATTGTCCGGAAGCGACACCGACAGGGTCTTTCCGTTGATATTCGGTACGCTGCCCGAGGCGCCGTTTAGATCGAATTCCGCCGACGAACCGTCCGGGCGGGTAAAGAACATCCGGCCGCTTGCGGGAACATGGACGACACCGAATACGGGTTTCGACTTGACGACGTAGCCGATGTTGACCGTGAAGTCCGGTTTTCCCGATATGAAACTGCGCGTTCCGTCAAGCGGGTCGACGATGAAAAAGCCGTCTTCGGTCAGCCGAAGCGCGTGGGACTCCGATTGTTCCTCCGAAACAATCGCGGCACCGGGAAATTCCCTGCTCAGACCTTGGCGGATGACCTGGTCGGCCTCGATGTCGGCTTCCGTTACCGGGCTTTCATCCTCCTTGGTCCATGTCATCGTTTGCCGTGACCTGAAGTGTTTCAGTATTCCCGCTCCCGCCTCTAGCGCGAGATCAATCATCGTTCGGCAAATCCGCTCGCCGTTCATGAACAAGTCCTTTTGAATTGCGGCCATGGAACCCAGGGCTATCGCATTTTGATTTTGGATTGATGATTGTTGATACGCAACGCAAAATCCGCTATCAGTGTGATATCTAAATCATCATGTGCGCTTGCCGACGATACTTGTATTGTTTGTAGGCCGCGTCTTTGTATCGGCAAACCGGAAAGAAAGGCTTCGAGCGTTGATCTGGTTAAGACCGCACTGAGCATGTGAATCCGACGTAGATAAAAACATTTCTAATAGGCGTAACATTCGTGTTGCGCCTATTACAGTTTCGGGCCTCGGCTATTTCATGAAACCGTTCGGAAACATGTTGATATGCGAACATCGTGGGACCTGTATTTGAGTTGCGTGGCAGTTTTCAAAGCTACCGCTGATTAGGCCAGATTTTATGGATATGTTGAAGTGCAAGTAGCGATCCACGGTCACGCCAAAACGTGCTGAAGCTGTCAAATGGCAATAAGAATTGTGTGGCGGCATTGCCGTTTCAGACTGGCCGTGACGCTCTTTTCCCAGTTTGAAATATCTATCTTTGTCGTCTTTCAGGAAATGTTGGTTGCCACTTTTTCCTTTCTTCGGAACGCTTCTTTTTCGGACAGCTTTCAGCTGGGCCTGTAACAGTTCGAGAAATCGACCGTCGTTGTTTTGGTTTCGACAAACCTCAAAGAGCCCGACCAACTCAGGGGCGTAAAAATTCCGTCTTGGCAGCAATAGGCATTTTAGCAGTTTTCCGTCCGAGAAGGCGTGCGCGACAAATAACAGATTTTTCAACCACCGATTGAGGTTATGGCCGAAATAGTTCTTCATGGAGCCTCTTGCAAAATCCTTTAGACGGGTGAATTTCCCGCCGATTTCGACGATTTTGCTCGGATGATCCTGGAAATCGGAGCCGCCACAAGGTATAGTGTAGTTGTCGAAAAACACTACC
>JAPOVX010000396.1 GCA_026707935.1 Paracoccaceae bacterium | reverse complement strand
AACCCGTCACGGTGATTCGGATCCGCCCAATTCCTCGAATGATCAATACGATGGCGCCAAAATGGTCGGTGGGGAAGCAAATGCGGGGAATCCTGGGTCGCAGGTTTCGCAGGATCAAGCACCCCTTCAGTAATTCGACTGTCGCCACACCAGGCGTAATGACCGCCAGACGGAACCGGAAATCCGGGAAAATCAACAAACGTCGCAGTTTACCCGCCTACGCCTGGCGGTGCGGCACGCATCAGAGAATCGGGTGCCGGGATTCGTCGGCCAGGTGACAGGCGGCACGTCCGCCGTGCCGGACGCTGCGGAGAGTTGGCTCGATTGACCGGCATTCGCAAACGGCCACCGGGCACCGTGTCGAGAAGCGGCATCCAGCCGGCGGATCGAGGGGCGACGGAGGATCGCCTTCCAGCAGAACACGTGAGCGCGCTTCTTCAATCCGGGGGTCGGGCGACGGTACGGCAGACAGAAGCGCTTGTGAGTATGGGTGTGCCGGATCGGCGAACAGCGGGCGTGCGGCACCCTCTTCGGCCACGCGACCGAGGTACATGACCGTGACGGCAGAGCATACCTCCCGGACGATCGCGAGGTCATGCGCGACAATGATGATCGTAAGGTTGAGTTGTGCCTGAAGTCGGGCGAAGAGGTTCACGATCTGCGCCCTGACGGACACGTCCAGCGCCGAGAGAGGCTCGTCGCAAATGAGAACTTCCGGGTTGAGCGCCAAGGCCCTCGCGATCGACACGCGTTGCCTCTGGCCGCCTGACAGCGATCTCGGCAGGCGGTCGAGCACCGACACGGGGAGCGCGACGAGATCAAGCAGTTCTTTGATCTTGCGGCGCCTCTCCCGGGCATCGCCCTTGCCGTGGATGCGAAGAGGTTCCTCCATGGTCTGTTGCACCGATTGCCGGCGGCTCATGGAACCAAGCGGATCCTGGAAGATGAACTGTACGGTGCGCGCGAAGCTCATTCGGTCCTGCGATTGCCACTTGGCGCGGTCCCTCCCGAGAATGCGAACCTGTCCGGCAGTCGGGGATTGGAGGCCAACGATCGTCCGGGCGAGCGTTGTCTTGCCGCATCCGGATTCTCCGACGATCCCGTGAAAGGCCCCGATCTTCACGTTCAGGTCCACGCCGTCCACGGCACGAACGCGGCCCGCGAACGTACGGAAGTGCACTTTCAGCCCCTCGACGGCGATTGCCGTTGCAGACGCGGTCGATTCCGATGCCGGATGTTCCGGGACGGCTGCGTCAGGCATGGTGGGCGATGCCCTCGGCTGCAATGACGACCGGGCAAGCAGCCTGGTGAGGCACCGCCGTGCCACCGACGCGTGTCACTTCCGGGCGCTTCTGGCGGCAGGAGGCGACAGTCTGTGCACAGCGGTCGGCAAAATTGCAGCCGGGCAAGAGCCGGGTCTGGTCGGGCGGAAGGCCGGGAATCTCGCGCGTGCCAGTTGCAGTTTCGGAGCGGAAATCAGGCACGGAGGCCAGAAGACCGCGCGTGTAGGGGTGAACAGGAGCGGTCAGCACGTCGATGGCGCTGCCTTCTTCAGCGATTCGCCCGGCATAAAGAACAATCACCCTGTCGGCGAGGACCGAGACAGCACCGATGTCGTGTGTAATCAGAACCACGGCGATTCCGTCCTCCTCCTGGATCTGCCGCAAGAGTGCGAGGATTTGCGCCTGCACGGTTGCATCGAGCGCGGTAGTCGGCTCGTCCGCAATCAGGACACGAGGTCGGGCGGCAAGGGCGAGTGCGATCATTGCTCGTTGCAGCATACCGCCCGAAAGCTCGTGCGGATAGCGGTCGTACCGGTCTTCGGGATCTGGAATGCCGGTCCGCGCAAGCAGCGAGACGGCCTCTCTTCTTGCGTCTCCCGCAGAGAGCCCGGCGAACCGTCGCGCCTGTTCGGCGAGCTGCGGGCCGATCTTCAGCATCGGATTGAGCGCACTCATCGGGTCCTGGAAAATCACGCCGAACTGGCCGCCGCGCAGCTTCGAGAGCTTCCTCGGCGAAATCTTGACCAGGTCCTGACCTGCCGCAGTGACAGACCCATGGAGATCGATTGTGACACCCTCCGGCATGAGCCCCAGCGGGCCCAAAGTCATGACCGTTTTGCCCGAACCGCTTTCGCCGACGATTGCAAGGGTCTCACCTGAATTGACCACAAAGCTCACGCCGTCCACGGCGCGGACTGATACGGTCGGAGTGTAGAGGTCGATAACCAGGTTTTCGACAGCGTAGACGGGACCGCTCATGCCTGACCTTCCACCCTGTTGCGCGCGAGGTCCTCTTCTTTCCGTGCGGCGCGCTTGCGCCTGAGCAGGCGACCCTTCAAGGCCCTTGGAACCTTCTGCAGGGCGAAGGCTTCACCGAGCAGGTTGAAGCTGACCACCACGGCGGTCAGCGCGAGGCCGGGAATGACGACGAGGCCAGGGTATTCCTCGATATAGCTCATGCCGTCGACAAGCATCTGCCCCCATTCGGGCGTTGGCGGTGCCACGCCAAGACCAAGAAACGAGAGCGTCGCGATTGCGAGGACCAGGGCTCCGGCGTCCGCACTGGCGTAAACGACGACAAGGCCGAGCACATGGGGCAGGATGTGCCGGGTAAAAACCCAGAGATGCGAAGCCCCCATGACGCGTGCGGCTTCGATGTAGGGCTGCTGGAGCTCCGCGATGACAACTGCCCGGCTCATCCGCGCATAGTTTGCCCACCATGCGAGGGTCAGCGCGAGTACCATTTTCCAATAGTCGGAGAGCCAGTCGAAGTTCTCGCCCGAAAACACGCCCATCAGCGCGAGGGCGATAACAAGCGAGGGCAGCGCGAGCGCGATGTCGATGAGAGATATGAGCACCGTTTCGACCAGGCCCCCCACGTAACCGGCAATCGAACCGATGATAACGCCGATGACCAGTGCTGCGACCAGGACAAAGGCCATCGCGACGAGAGACGTACGCGCGCCGCCCACGATCCGGCTCCAGAGATCGCGACCGAGGTAATCGGTGCCAAGCCAGTGGATGAGGGAGGGGCTCTTCAAGATCGCAGAGTAGTCCTGGGCTGCCGGATCATGCGTCATCAGAAACGGCGCGAAAACACCAACGAAGACAAAAACAAGCGCTGGTGTCAGGACGAGCCATGGAAGCTTCGAAAAACGCATGTCAGACCCTCCGTGCGCGGCGAAGCCGCGGATCGACGAGCATGGCGACAAGATCGACGAGAAGGTTCACGCTGACGAAGAAGATGACGAAAAGCGTGAGAACCGCCTGCATGCCGACGAAATCGCGGAAGCGGATCGCCTCGATGAAAAAGGCACCGATGCCGTTCAGTCCGAACACCCTCTCGACCACGATGGCGCCGATGATCATCAGCGTGAACTGGGCACCCAACGTCGTGATGTACGGGATCGCGATGTTGGGCAGTGCTTCGCGGAGCAGCACCTCGCCCCGGCTCATCCCCTTGGCGAAGCCGGTCGTCGCGATCGGTCGCGCCATGGCTT
>JAPOVX010000192.1 GCA_026707935.1 Paracoccaceae bacterium | reverse complement strand
CATTCGGCGCAAGATATGAAATACGTTTATCTCAGGCGGTACGTAGCCATGTCTCTTCCACCAACGCACAGAATACGCCGGCTTTGTCGATATCGTACGCGGCATTCGGTTACTGAAATAGTTGGGGCTTCTATGTGACTCGCCATGAAGTGACCCCAACGCAAGGGCGGCAATAAATCGATCAGTCTTGCATCCCTCCCAATCGAGCACCGATCGAAGAAACATGACCTGCTCCATCGTTCTGGAGGCAAAGCACAGAGAAAAGAATTCCTCAAACCTGCCAGAGATACCTGTGATCTGCATCGCTTCAGAGGAGAGGTCCTCAAGTTCATCCAGCCGTAAACGAACGTCTGCCTTGCCGGGTGGATCGCTCTTTGCTCCAGAAACGCAGACGGCAACCGGATGAACGTCGCAACCAGCTGCGTCGCGACCTTGGATCAGGCTTTCAAGAACGGTCGTTCCTCGCCCACAAAAGGGGTCAAATACAACGCCTTCGTGTCGGGAGGCCGCAAGGTGTTTTTCGACAAACTTTTCCGGGAACATCGCGAAGTATGGACATATGGAGTGAAACCTATGCCTCACGAAACAGGCTCCCGCGAAGCATACTCGCTTACCCATGCCAGAGCGCCATCAAGCTGGTCGTAAGCCTCAATCAGGACACCCTGTGCGTGAAGCTCTCTGGCCTGCTCCACTCGGAGCGGAACACGGAGCCGGTGAAGAACGTTACCAAGCGTCCTTACGTGGTTGCGAAACCCCCTTCTCGGCAACGCGAAAGGAATAATGTGATAAGGTAACGGAGGCGTGGATGGCTGCCTCCCGAACCACCTTTGAAAGAAAACTCCATTCAGGTGGTTCCTAATCGACTTTGTAGGCCAATCGGCACCGGTTGCAACCTGAGCCACTGCAAATAGGAAGCCAGGAAGACCGTCGGCATGGAGCCTGCCAGCAAAAATGTCGACTCCATCGTCTTTCGGGGCCAGCGGAACCTCACCTTCCTCAGGATCAACAATTCCGTCTTTCAGGACAGCCCACACATCTCTGAGTTTCGATAGAAATCCGGAGTGGTCGGGACGCGGAAAGCCAAATGACCACGCTTGCCCACCTATCTCTGCAGCCAATGCGGCTGTTGCGAAGTATTGAAAATACTGACGCAGCAGGCGAACTTCCGCGTCGGTCGGGTGCATTTCAGAACCATTGAGTAATGGTGTGATCGTGTCGAGATTTGATAGAATCAAGGAGATGAGATACGCTGCCTGGCCGTAGTTCAATGCGCCAAGTTCACAGGAGATGACACGTCCATCCTCCGAAATGCTGAAGGGATAGGCTTCCGCCAGAGCCCGCATTCGATCTGAAATAACGGTCGAAGCAGCTGTGGCCACTTCTTCCCGTCTTTCTATCTCCTCTTCGACGGACCGGAAGTCATCATCGGCTGCGAGTTCCAGAGCATCAACGATCGACTGGGTCAGCGCGAACTTCTCTTGTGCGAAGAATGCCGACAACTCAAGAAAATCCGCGGCGACATCATTATCGTTTGGGGCTCTTCCGTTAAAATCATCCGTTGGCAGGTACACACTATCAGGCATGCAGTTCCGCCTTTTTCTTCCTCATCCGCTGATGAACAGTTTGGGCTGACTCGGACACGTCTTCCGCGATGTCGATCAGAGCCTGGTCTTGGCCATCAAACCCACGGAGGCTGTTTGTCGCGTCCCGAATTGCCGATCTGGCCTCAAGCAATGATTCAGACAACCTTTGAGAGGGTGGAACGATGCTCGCCATGGCCTCTGACAGAGAGTTTGTTTTCCTAAGGACTGTTATGCCCTCGCCATTCAACAGTACTTGGCCCAAGTTCTTGATGTCGGGGTTTTGTGATTTGATGACAGGTTCGCGATCCTCCTCTTTCGAACCGTAGATCCAGCGCAACACTTCGAGAAGGGAGGTGATTTTATCCCGGTCAATGGGATTTGGTTGAGGGTCGTAGCTAGTCCACGCTGCACCTAAGTCAAGAAATTCCATATACTGCCTGCGGGAAAGCGCAGTATAGAGGTGAGAGAAATTGAACCGTGGAGCAAAGCGATCACTCAAGTCGAACTGGCCGGTTGCGGTCGCTTGGTCGAGCACATATATCGCGTTGACCATTCGCTTAATAGTATTGTGACTGTCTCCAATTTTCTCGGCGATCGTGATCAGACTGGCCTCGCCTGTTTTGTACCAGTTTGCTGCAAATCTCGCCTTGGCGAATGACTCCCATTTCGCTGCGCCGTTGATGTGCTTGAAGCCAATGTATGCCCGTGCATCTTCGCGGTTGGCAACACGATAGATGGAAACTGCTTCTAATGTTGCGCGGTTTTCCTCCGAAATGTTGGGGATTTTGATTCTGATCTTGCCTACGCGAAATACCTCGTCGGCGAGATGTTCGTCGCGAAACAACTTGATGGCTGCAAGCCTGCGGTTCCCTTCCAGAACGGTAAAGGCACCGTCGTTCAATTTCACAATCAGTGGCTCAATATCCAAGTATCCATTGGACGCAAATGATTGCAACAATTCGCTAAGTTCTTCACCTCGATAAAGTTCTGAGATGATAGCCGCATCGCTTACAATCATTCCGCTGCCCACCAGCCTCGGGTTCTTACGGTCAAGTTTCAGCCAATCAACACTGACTTTCGTCGCCTCCTTGAGCGATACATCCGATGGCTGTGCGATGCTGTCGTTCATAAAAACTGGTCTCCCTTGATCACCACGCGGTTCACTTCGAATGCGGCGCCTCCTTCCAAACGATCTGCCTGCTGGCTGTCTACGGTTCTCGGATACGCAGACCGGGTCAGCCCGTAGGCACCTGATTGTCTTGCCATTTCAGCGTGCCCTCAGTTCAGGTCGACACGTGCTATGCTGCATCCTTCGGGCGACATTACGTCCTCGTGATCTAACAAGCAAACTTTTCTGAACTTCCCATAAACCGATCCCCCACTTCCACTCCGAATTTCAACACCTGTTATTTTCGTAGCAAGTGTGGAACCCGGGCGGAGGAAATGGCTGGTTGCGGGAATTCTCGGTTCTGCGGGTCGAATCCGGGGGGCAGGATCGTACGTTAAGCAATTTTCCGCCTGTTCAACGTTCGATAGACCGTCGGCCGTGATACGGAGAAGACCTCTGCCAGATCGCTGATCGAATATTCCCCGGTATCGTGCATTCGCCAGAGTTCTTTCTGTTGTTTTTCCGACAGTTTTGGCCGTTTTCCTCGCAACTTTCCCTTCGCCTTCACGAACGCCATGCCCTCAAGACTGCGCATCCTGATGAGGTCCGCTTCGAATTCGCCGAAGGTGGCGACGATGTTGAAAAACATTTTCCCCATTGGGTCAGTGGGTGAAGAGGGCCAGGATAGAAAACGCTGGTTGAGCGACAGGCGCCTGTCATGAATCGTCTTGGTCACACACACAACCCCGTCATGCGTCCCTCTTGCTCGCCCATCGATGCTGTCGTTTCCTCAAATCCCGATCCTCTCGATTTCATCCAG
>JAPOVX010000077.1 GCA_026707935.1 Paracoccaceae bacterium | reverse complement strand
GCAATTCGGAAGTTCCTTCTGGAGATCCAAGAGCGTGGAAGAATGGTCTCCGATGATGATGGTATGCGAACCTCGGAAGGTAATTCCAGCACGTCGGTAGGGCAACGACCTGCCGTGCTGATACCACGCGCTTTTTCGTCTGTTGGGGTTGCCGCGGTGGTACCCGTTACCGCTCATCGTCGGAATGCTATCGATACGAAGCCGGCTTTGGCTGTCCCGGTTACGGCAGAGATTGCGATTCCTCGAGGTCGAGGTTTTGATCTCGGCGAAAATCCGCCGGAGGAAGGCCCGGCTTCCGTTATGGCTGTTGCCGGAGTTGATTTTACCTTGCCCAGGCCTCGCCCGAATAAATTCCGGAGTTTTCGATCAATTGAAAACCTCAAGGTCCTGTATGAGGTCTCTAAATACCTGCCGGGCGTTAGATCGAGCGCTGATCTGGATGAATGGAGTTGCCTGACCGAAGCTATTTACTTTGAGGCGCGTGGCGAGTCGGTGAAAGGCCAGGTGGCAGTAGCCGAGGTCGTTCTCAATCGCAGGGATTCGCCGGGGTATCCCGGAACCATTTGCGAAGTGGTGGATCAGGGCATCCAATGGCGGGGGAAATGCCAGTTCTCCTACAATTGCGATGGTCTTCGTGAGGTCTTCCACGAGAAGGAAGCCCATAGAAAAGCGGCCTTTATCGCAGGCAAGATGCTAAACGGGTTCGAATCAAATGTGACTAAAGGAGCCTTGTTCTTTCACTCGGTTTCGGTTCGCCCGGGATGGAGTCAGAACATGATCAGGACTGCAACTATCGGGAACCACAAATTTTTTAATTGAAACTATCGATAGCGCTAAGCCCCCTAAACGCGGTTTCGTCGACATTTTGTACCGTAAACGGGTTGAAGGGCATCAACGTTCAATTCATGCACGTCGGTGGAAAAATGACCGCCCGTCGTCTCGCCCCAGTGGTTCGAGGGAGGGGTGCAGATTTCTACGTATTTGACAGAGATTTCAATTGATGCCTGCAACAACTCCAAGGTCGGCCCACCAGGAGAACCCGTACGAATTGACTATTGCACGTCACGGGGGGATTGGTCAGTCGCGGCAAGATATTCCTCTAAAAATATACATGACGGATTCGCCCTGCGGCATCCGGGTTTCCGCGCTGAAAGGAACGATCAAACGTTTATCGAGCGCCTCAAGAGCGATCCTTTCTCCTGACGCCATTCCATGACTGAGGCACCCGATGAAATGGGGCTTGGTTTTTACAGACCGGCGGACTTGACCCAAGGATGCCAAAGGGCAACGACCCAGGGGGGAGTGGGAACCTGTGAGCAAGTCTCGTCGCTGGAAACTCACTTTAGCAGGAACTTGATTGTCGCCTGGATCGCCCGGTCGACGCCTTTCGTACCGCGGGTCGCGTCGAAACCGTGGTCAGCATCGATCACGACGACTTTAGTCGGAACGCATCGCTTGGTCTTGACACTCATCGCCAGGTTCGGCCCGTCAGCGGCGATGCAGTCGCGGGCGCCTGCGACGATCAGCAACGGGCCGCGAAAGCGCAACGCATCGTCTATCGGCTTTGTTGCATAGATGTCGCCGAAAAATCCTGCTGCCAGTTCGGTTGAGCCGACCGTAGTGCTTGTTCTGCCTTCCTGGGCCAACTGCCTGCCGTGGTTCATGTTCTGCCCGCCGAAAATCTCTCCATAGGTGCGCAGCGGGTCTAGAATCGGATTCCAGAGGATGATCCGTTCCACCCTCTCGCCCGCTGCCGCGGCCTTTAGGGCGACCAACCCCCCTTGGCTGAACCCGACAAGGGCGATTGACCTGGCGGTGAAGCGTTTATCCCGGCGCAAGAAATCCAATACGTTTGCCAGATCTTCGGCTTGGCCCGTGAAGGTCGTGTCCCGCCAGAGGCCGCTGCTGTCGCCAGAGCCGCGGAAGTCGAAGCGGAAGGACATGATTCCAGCTGAGGCCAGCTTGTGCGCGGCGCGTTCGAACAAACCCTCGCGGACTGACGGAATTCTAAATTCGCTACGGTTGCCGGTGTAGCCGTGCATCAGCGTAACCACCGTTTCGGTCCGGCTGAGCATCGGGACGGTGACCGTGCCAATAATGTTGCCGCGGTGTGTGTTGACGGCAATCTCGGCCGCAAAATTTACTACACCGCTCACTTTGGCAGGTTGGGAGTATCGGCAGGCATAGCCGGACTATGCCGTCGGGCCGGCCGGCCCCGACACCAAGCAGATGGCGATAATGGAGTGCAGAGCAAATATGGCGGGCCTCTCCCTAAGGCGTGTCCGCCCGGCCATCCATTTTTCACTTCGACATGGCAGCAACTCACGGTCCGGGAGTCCTTAAGTCTTCGACCCAGCCGTGCACGGCCTGGCGCAAGCCGTCCAGGCCCGCCGACTGGCTGGCGGCGTCGATCCGATCGGCCTGCTCGATTAGCCAGATAGTTGTCTCAGGCGAAAGAGGGGCCTCGCGAGCCCAATTTGTGAAGACGGCAGTGTTCAGCAGCAATCCAAGCACCGCAAATACTGTGATCGCCCAGATCGCCTGGCGGGGAGTGTGGTGGAGCGACTCGTAGTTTTCAAACATTGCCGGGGCTCAGAACTGGAAATAAATGAAGGGCGTCACCTCGCCTGGTGCCATGGCGACGATCACCGTCAACAAAACCGCCGAGCCGACCGCGATGACGTACCAAGGCTGCCGTGCGGAGACGCGGATCAAAACGCCACGCAAATCACCGACCCAATGGGTGACGATGCCAAAGGCGATCAGCCCGATCACGAAAGGTGTGGCAACTTGAATCTCGAGATTGAAGCGGGATAATCCGGCCATGTACGCCCAGAAATCCTCAATCGTCTCTACCCTGAATAGGACGAAGGTCAGCACGACTATGTGAAAGGTGAACAAGATCCCCAGTATCCGCCTCGGCCACGCCGGCATCATCCTGGGGATGAACCGGCTGGCCATCAGCAGGACCCCGTGCGCCGTACCCCAAAGAATGAAGGTCCAGGCCGCCCCATGCCAAAGCCCCCCCAAGAACATGGTCAGCATCAGGTTGCGCATGGTCAGCCACTTCCCGAACCGGTTGCCGCCCAGCGGAATGTAGAGATAGTCGCGCAGCCACGATGAGAGCGAGATATGCCAGCGCCGCCAGAACTCGGACAGCGAAGCGGCGACGAAAGGCCGATCGAAGTTCAGGGGGATGCGAAAGCCCAGTAGGGCGGCAAACCCGATTGCCATGTCGGAATAGCCGCTGAAATCGGAGTAGATCTGGACCGAGTACCCATAGGCAGCAAAGGCGAGGTCACCAAAGGCGTAGCCGGCGGGGTAGGTGAAGACCTCGTCCACGAGATCAGTCGCGATATAGTTGGCCAGCACTAATTTCTTGAAGAGCCCGCCCAGGATCATCACCGCCGCAAAGCCCAGCGCGATCTTGCGCGGTTTCGAGATATCGCGGACCTGCGGCAGGAATTCAGCGGCACGCACGATGGGGCCGGCGACAAGTTGCGGGAAGAACGAGAGATAGAGCGTGGTTTCGATCACGCGGCGGGAATG
>JAPOVX010000031.1 GCA_026707935.1 Paracoccaceae bacterium | reverse complement strand
ATCCAAGGTCGTCTTTGTACCCCGCACCTCAGTGCAAACGCTGGCGGGTGGCAGCGCCGCAGCGATGCCGACCGGTGGCATGGCCGGCGTCATTCTCGAAACCGAGGACGCCGCTGTTCAGGCGGCAGCATTGAAATACTTGTTGTTCATGGCAGGTCCCGAGGGTCAGACCCATGTGGTTCTCAACACCGGGTATATGCCGCTGAGCACCAAAACCCTCGAGCCGGAGTATCTTGGCGACTACTACAAGGATCATCCGAACTGGTTCACCAGCGTGCAGCAGCTACCCCTTGCGGTGCCATGGTTCCAGTGGCCTGGCCTCAATGGGGTGGAAATCGGCAAGGTGATAAACGATGGCTTCACTGCGATCGCTCACGGTGCCGACCCACAGGAGAAGCTGGCCGAAATGGCGGCCAATGTCAGCGAGCTCGTCGAAGAATAGTCTTTCTTCACAGTTGCGCCCGGCGGCATCAACCGTCGGGCGCACGCTCCCACCGAAGTCAAATCGGACGGGCAGCGAATTCTTCGCCGATGTCGTTGGCTGATTCCGTGGCACTGCCATCGGTCGAAATGTTTCTGGAACCGAACTCGAAGTTACGTCTTGCGCTCCGCCAACGCTGCATTGGGAAAGCACCGAACAACAAGCTCGGAAGCAGTGTCAGGGATCAACAAACTCCACTATTGATACGAATACGCCAACATGCCGGACAATTGACCAAATCGGCCACGGCGACACCCCGCGCGACAATGGCGCGGCGCCAGTCTTCGACGACTTCGCCGAATGACCGAAGATCATCCAGCGGCTCGCTGAGACGACGCCGGAAAAAGTTTGACTTCATTGGCGTCGAGACGAGTGTGATTCACACGGCCAGCCATATACCCGGGATACTTCGATGCTGAAACTCGTTCATGTAACCGATCCGCATTTGCGTCCCGAGGGAGAGTTGGTGCTGGGGATGGACCCGGCAGCTCGTTTTCAGCAGGTCATGCATTCGGTGAGTCGGCGTCATGGCGATGCGGATCTTTTGGTGATCAGCGGCGACCTGACCGACCGCGGTGACGTCGTCTCCTACAAACTGCTGCGGGATTGCTTGAAAGAAATCCCGATTTCGGTGCGTTTGCTGCTCGGCAATCACGATAAAAGGGACAATTTCAGAGCGGTTTTTCCGGAGGCGCGGATCTCGCCGGGCGGACATGTCCAAGCGGTCGACGATTTTGGCGATGTCAGACTCGTTTATCTCGACACCCTCGGCGAGGGTCGAATTTTACCCGGACAGCGCAGCGCCATTGGGCGACTGGACGAGGATCAACTGGCGTGGCTGAAGGAGCAGCTTGCCGGCGCTTGTGAGCGCCGTGTCATCATCTTTATGCACCACCCGCCACGTTCGGTGCACGTGCCCGCCTTCGACGACATTCTACTGGCCGATCGGGATCGCTTCTGGTCGGTGGTACAAGATGCCGGAAATGTCGAACACATCGCTTTCGGTCATATGCATCTGACGATGACAGGACGCTGGGGACCCGTGTCATTCAGCTGCAATCGCGGCACCTGTCACAAAATTGCGCTCAATCTCGATGATCGACGAATCGACTGGGTCGATGGGGATTCGACGTATGATGTTATCCTCGTTGACGAAGCGGTTACCGTTCATCACGTCGACCGTGTTGGCCCGATCACGGTCACCGGATTCGAGATTCCGACCGACGACGGTTCGCCCACGGTCCTTCAAAAGCCAAAGGATGCGACAAGTGTCTACATCTGACAGCCCCACCGCCTGATGACTGATGATATTTCGGACAAGATTTCCTGGAGAACCCTGTTTCATGAAGCTTCTTGACAAAGTGGCGGTCGTTACCGGCGCAGCTGGCGGCATCGGCAAGGCGATCGCGCAACGGTACGCGGTGGAGGGCGCGAAGGTCGTCGTCGCCGACATTGACGGGGATGAGGCACGACGCACGGCGTTAGAGATCGGCAGCAATGCCGTTTCATTTCCGCTGGACGTGACCAGTCAGACGTCCATTGACGCATTGTTTGCCACGACATTCGAAGAGCTCGGATCGGTGGAGATCCTCGTCAACAATGCCGCCGTATTCGACATGTCGCCAATTCTTGAGACGACGCGCGAGGAGTACGAGAGGGTCTTCTCGGTGAACGTCGAGGGATTGCTCTTTACCCTGCAGGCCGCGGCCCGGCAGATGGTTGAGCATGAAGTGAAGGGCAAGATCATCAACATGGCCAGTCAGTCGGGGCGCCGGGGCGCGGCGCTTGTCGGCGTCTATTGCGCTTCAAAGGCTGCGGTGATCTCACTGACCCAGTCGGCCGGGCTCGGGCTGATCAAGTACGGTATCAACGTCAACGGCATCTCGCCGGGCGTTGTCGATACGCCCATGTGGGAGGAAGTCGATGCGCTCTTCGCCCGCTACGAACGTCGTCCTGCGGGCGAGAAAAAGCGGCTTGTCGGCGAAGAAGTTCCTTTCGGTCGCATGGGTGTGCCTGAGGACCACACCGGCGCAGCGGTATTCCTCGCCTCGGAAGATGCGGAATACGTCGTTGCCCAAACCCTCAATGTCGATGGTGGGAACTGGATGAGCTAAGCGAAAACCGCCGAAAACTTCATTCGCGGTTTCACGGCGCTCTTCGGACGGTCAATGCGCCTGTTTGATGCGGCCGTATTGACGCGGAGTGCCGTGAAAACGCGGATCCCCGGTGGATCCGCAGTTGACCGGAACGTCATCGCGGATCCTTGAAAAATCCTTTATCGTCACAGGGATAGACGATTTCGGGCGGGACTCGACATGTAACAGCCCCGACGGGTCTGGTCACGAGAGGAATTTGGCGGGATCGATCTCCGGAAGTTGGAAGGCCCGGCTCTGCAACGGCGTCGGCTGTGCAAACACGGGAATATGGTGGTGGAGATTGGTTGGAGCCGTCGCCTCGTTCACCTTCAGCGTGGCCGGTTCGGCGGGAAGCGTCGTGAAACAGTGAACCGGCAGCCCGTCGGAGGTCAGTTTGGTGCCGGCCTTGGCCTTGGCGCTCTCCGAGACCCTGGCGGGCGCCACCGGCGACCTGCGTTGTGCCCGGGCGCCTTCACGCTCGCCATCCTCGAGGTGAAGTCATGAAACCGCCGGACTATTTGGGAGGGGCATGCTTCCGTTGAACTTCCAATCCCGCCGGCATTTCGCGAAATCGTCTTCCTGCGCGCCTGTGCCGGAGAAGCAACAACCTGACGGCTGCGGACCGCCCTGGCGACGCGGTGCGTTCAGTGGCTCGTATCGGCGGGTGCCGTGAACAAAGGCACGACCCCGAACCCGGGAACGCGGTGATGTGGCACGGTTGCACCAGGCTGAGCAGCGCTGCAATGGGCCACCGGGCGTGGCGCAGTCAAGGTCGCCACGAAGGTTATCGGGTCGGCTTCCGGGATGGCAAACAGCATGCTTCGCCGCAGTCGGGAAATCCGGCCGTTATCTCGGAAATGTCATGATGCGGTGGACCCGGCTCGGGTCCGGGGGTTGTCGCAATCGTCTCACGCCCGTACCTACCGCCAGCATCAGCGGATCGCCGCATTCCGGGGCCGGCCGATGCCGTCCCGGCCCGTCCTCGTGCACCCGCACGGATTCTCCCGGTTCGCGGTGTTTCCACGGTCGGGCATTCCATCAACGGCCATGATTGCGTAAACACGTGTGTCGAATCGAAACTGCGTCATTCCGGATCCATTGAGCCGGTTACGGCCTGTTGGGGGCGGGGCGGGAATTCAAGGCAAGACTCCACGAACCGGATTGGGACCAGGGCCAATGTGCTTTCCGTTGGAACTGGCCGGGGTAATGGCGACCCCGGCTGATCGGCAAGGGACGGGCCCTCACTAAAGAAAGGTCGACAGGATGGCCGTAAAGACCTGTGTATTTGACGCCTACGGAACTCTCTTCGATGTCGCAGCGGCGGCGCGTAACTGCGCAGCGGAACCTCGGTGGAGCCAACTGAATGGCATTTGGCAGAAACTCGCGAATGACTGGCGGTCGAAACAACTCCAGTACACCTGGCTGCGTGCCGTCACCGGCGAACACACGGACTTCTGGAACGTCACGGGCGATGCACTCGACTGGTCACTCGAAGCTTCCGGGCTCGCGGGCGACCCGGAACTGAGAGAAAGATTGCTGGCGCTGTACTGGGAACTGGAAGCCTATCCGGAAGTGCCGAAGATGCTCAGCGAACTCAAGGCGCAATCCTGCACGACGGCAATTCTCTCGAATGGCTCTCCCGACATGCTGACTGGAGCCGTCAACTCGGCCGGAATATCCGGCCTGATCGACGCCATGCTCAGCGTGGAGTCCACCGGAATCTTCAAGCCTCACCGTTCCGTCTATGAATTGGTCGAGCAGAGATTCGGCGTGCAACCGGCCGATGTCATGTTCGTGTCGTCCAACGGTTGGGACGCGGCAGCCGGGGCCGGGTTCGGGTTCCGGTCCGTCTGGGTCAACCGGTCCGGAGAGCCTCTGGACCGGCTCCCCCGGGAACCGGCGTTCGTCTTCCGGGACCTTTCCGGTATTCCCGGCCTGGCGATGTCGATCTGATGCCGAGGTTCACCACATCCGACGGACTCGGGATCGCGTATCGTGACGAGGGCGATCGATCCGGACTCCCTGTCCTCTGCATTCCCGGATTGACCCGAAACCTTGCAGACTTCGACCCGGTCGCGCGGCATCTCGCCGATGTACGCCTGGTCAGAATTACCTGCCGTGGACGCGGGGACTCCGACCGCGACCCGGACTATCGCAACTACTCGGTTCCGGTGGAAGCCCGTGACTGCCTCGAGCTTCTCGAACATTTGGCGATCGATCGCGCGGCTGTGCTCGGAACGTCAAGGGGCGGGCTGATTGCCATGTACCTGGCGCTTGTCGCCCGGAATCGGCTTGCCGGAGTCCTGTTGAATGACATCGGGCCTGTTCTGGAGCCCGAAGGGCTGGAACCGATCGTCGACTATCTCGGGAAGCAACCCGAGCACGGGAATCTCGACGACTATGTCGAAAACCTCGCGACACGGAGCAAGGGGTTCGTGGGGGTCGGGCGCGAAAGATGGGAGGAACAGGCCAGAAACATTGTCATCCAGACGTCCTCGGGCCTCAGGATCAACTACGACCCGCGCCTGCGGGATGCCGTTCTCGAACAGTCAATGGACGCTATCGATCCCTGGGCCTGGTTTCGCGCGCTCGACCAACTGCCAACGGCGCTCATTCGTGGTGCGAACTCCGACCTGCTTTCGCACGAGACGGCATCCAGAATGCGCGAAATGCGGCCCGACATGGTGTTCGCCGATGTCCCGGGCCGCGGCCATGTGCCTTTCCTTGACGAACCCGAAAGCATTGCGGCAATCCGGCAATGGTTGGAAAGGTGTGCAGAAGATGGGTGACATCGTCCTTGTTCACGCCGCTCGTGAGCGGCTCTCGGGTCACGTTCGCGAAACTCCGATGCTGTCTTCCCCTTTTCTCGACAAGGTCGCGGGACGGCGGATACTCGTCAAGGCCGAGTGCCTTCAACACACGGGCTCCTTCAAGTTTCGCGGAGCGTGGGCCGCGATCACCGCATTGCCCGAAGGTCAATCGAGCCGGGGGGTCATCGCGTTTTCGTCGGGCAATCATGCCCAGGGCGTGGCTTACGCGGCAAGACTGAAGGGCCTGCCGGCCTGCATCATCATGCCTTCCGATGCGCCGGTCACAAAGATCCGAGGGACACGGTCGTTCGGAGCAGACGTCGTTCACTATGATCGGGAGTCGGAAGACCGGGAGTCGGTCGTAGAACGGGTCAACAGTTCGCGGAGGATGACACTGATACGCCCGTTCGATGACCCCGCGGTCATTTCGGGCCAGGGAACCTGCGGCCTGGAGATCGCCGAGCAATCCCTTCAAGCCGGAATAGGTGACGCCGAGGTCCTGGTACCGTGCGGCGGCGGCGGCCTGACATCCGGGATCTCGCTGGCCCTGGAGGCACATGCTCCGCACCTGAGGGTCAGACCGTGTGAACCGGAAGGATTCGATGACGTCGCCCGTTCGTTGAAGAGCGGGGTCATCGAACGCAATGAACGGGAATCGGGGTCGATTTGCGATGCCATATTGACGCCGTCGCCGGGCAATCTGACCTTCCCGATCATGTCACGCCTGTGCGGTCCGGGAATTGCGGTCAGCGACGGGGAGTGCCTGCGCGCAATGGCGCTGGCATTCGCACATCTCAAGATCGTGGTCGAACCGGGCGCCGCAACCGGCCTGGCAGCCGCGATCTTCCATGGAGACCGGATCGAACGCGACACAGCGATCGTGGTGACGAGTGGAGGAAACGTTGACCATGACACATTCGCGCAGGCGCTCGCGTCACCGACTCCGTTTCCCGAACAGTAGCGACGGGCCGACGAGACGCGAAGTTCCCGAAAACACGCGGCCGCGAATCGATGATGTCCCGGCACCACGGTCTGCCGTTGGCGCCGGGCATCGGACAGCCATGGTTCAGGACGCCCGCCTCGGCGAAATGACGGGCGGCGCCGGGACGCGGTTCCATCAACCCTCATTTCGCCGCCGCGTACTCGACATCGAGCACCTTTGCCCGGGATACCGGATTTGATCCGGCCGAGATCGTCCCGGAACGCCTTGGTCACCTTGTCGACGATTTTCTCGTCGAGATCGCCGCGTACGGCGCTTCCGACCGATGTAATCCATGCCTCGACCGCTTCAGTGTTTCCCTGGCCCTGGACCTGGCCTGGCTCAATCATGTCGCGGTAGCCTAATTGTCCCGGCCATTTGTCGACCACGCCGCCTGAATCGCCTTACTGTCCGATGAATCGAAGTTCCTCCGTTTCGGTGAACCGGACGAACTGTCCAGAGGAATCGATGCAACCGTTCACGTAGAGGTCGGCCTTGCCGTCAAGAAACGCCTGGTCCCGGTCTGCCCACTCGCCTTGACCGCCTCGCAGTCCTCGCCGGCGACGAAGCTCGTCGTGGCCTCGATGCATCCCCCGGCACCGTTGTCCGCGCCAACACCCCGGGGTCCGCGGGAAACGGTAGCACCCTCGACTTCATCGAGATCCTGGATGTCGGAATCCGCGTGAACCGCGAAATGGTGCTGTCCATACGGGAGCCGCATCAGCAGCCTGAGACTCTTGGCCAACTTGGGCGCGTCGGCTGATTGGCATACATCGCTTTCCGCCGGCCATCAGGTTGTCGACAACAGGAGACGTCATCGACAGGTCGAGGTTTCCGCGACCAACCTCAATCTTGTGCAACGTTGCCACACTTCCGCCGGATACTTCGATCGGGACGCTGTCAAGGCTGTCCGTTACGACGTTGGCCATTGTCGCCATCGCAATCGCCTGACCCAGGACCTGGTGCAATCGTCGCCATCCGGAGCGTGGTATCCTCGTCCGCCGCCCTCCCGGCGAGGCAAATTGCCGCAATGACGGAATTAACCGTGTCTCGCGTCTTTTTTTTGCCCGGTCGTCTGTTCAGGATGATCGCACGTCAACCTGCGATGGCACACCCCCGATCAGGCGGTGTCCGACCACGAGCGCCGCACTCACGGCAAGCGCAGGTATCGCGATTTTCAGACTGGGAAACAGTATTGCCAGCCCGGCAACGATACGCAGCAGACGCTCGCCCGTTCGCAACCGGTTCTTATCAAACCCGGCCAGCGCCGACGCGAGCAGCCACATGGAAACCGAAAAGGCCGCGACGATCCATCCGAGTTCCAGCCAGCTGACTGTCGACACATCGATCATTGCCCTTGACTTTGGCAGCTCCCCTTCAAACCACTCGAAAAGGATCTGGAGCTTGTACAATACCGCCGGATGATAAACGAAAACAAACGGAATGATGAAGCCGGCGAGCGACAGCCGCGCCGCCTCCAGGCCCGTCCGCATCGGATTCGCACCTGCGATCGGCGCTGCCGCGAACGCTGCCAGCGCGACGGGCGGCGTGACCGTTGAAATCACGGCGAAGAACACGACGAACAGGTGGAGAGTCAGCGGAGCAAGACCGACAGCATCGATTCCTGACGACAGCGCGATGACGATGATGAAATAGGTCGCACCCGGTGGCAGCCCCATGCCGAGTATGATCGAACCCAGCGCAACAACCACAAGGGTTGTATACAGCGGACCGGTGGCGAGTTGGGCCAGCAACAGGGACAATCGTCCGGAAAAGCCGGACACCTGGATCAAGCCCACGATCAGGCCGATCGCGGTCACGATGACGATGATGGAAGCCGACATTCGGCCGGCATCGGCGCAGGCCCTGTAGATCGTTGACCAGGACCGAAATCGTCGAAAGAGGACCAAAGCGCAAACAAATGCGACGAGGAACCCGTAAAAGCCGGCTTTCGGAACCGACGGTTGAACAAACAGGAAATACGAGAGCGTTCCGAGCGGAAAGACGAATACCAGGGTCTGCCATAGTTCGGGTTTCGTGAGCGTGGGCCGGCTGCCGGCCGGGAGAGGCCCGATCCCCTGGCGGCGCGCCTCGAAGTAGACGGTCAGAAACGTGCCAAGGTAGTAGAAAACTGCCGGCACGATGGCCGCAATGACGATGTAGCGGTACTCGAGCCCGATCTGACCGGCGACGAAAAACGCCACGACCCCCATTACCGGAGGCATGATCTGACCGCCGGTCGAAGCGGCGGCCTCGACAGCTCCGGCAAATGCGGGTTTGAAACCGGAACGCTTGATGACCGGAATCGTCATCACGCCGGTCGAAACCACGTTTGAAATCGCGGCACCCGACAAGGTTCCGAAGAGCGCCGAGCTTGCGACTGCGGCGTGAGCGGCTCCACCGGTCAACCCGCCCGCGATCCGGTTCGCAATCTTCATCAGGAGGTCACCGGCCCCCGACGCCATCAGCACTCCGCCAAACACGATGAAAATCAACACGTTTCCGGAGACGACCTGCAGGGGCTGGCCGAACATGCCTCCCGTCTGCGACCAGAAATTCAGCACCATCGATCGCATGGATTGCGAAAACGTCGATTCCGAACCGGCCAGGATCCCCATCCAGTCGGGGAGCAAGCCGCGAATGAAGAAATAGACGATCCAGAACAGGCAGAATCCGACGATGAAAGTCCCGAACAATCTCCAGGTGAGATAGAGGGTCAGGACCGTCGCAATCGGGAAAAACACGAAATCGACAGGACGGGCAGCCGGGAGGGCACCGGCATCGACGGAGAAGAGATTGGCGACCCAAAGCACGAACGTGCAAATTGACACCGCGGCCAACAACCGGTTCACCCACCTGTAGTGTGGAGCCTTGTGAAGCGTCAGGAAAGTGATGAAAAAGGACATGATGATCGGAAGCCCGAGAATCAGCCCGGTCGGCAGCAGGAATCCGCGTTCGAAACTCTTGAACGCCGCGCCCAGCCAGTGTTGCTTGAGCAAGATGCGCTGTTCCCGCCTGGACAACTCCGAAAACCCTTCGGTGGTGGTTTCGATGAACCACCTGACGAAATCGCCCAATGGCCCGGATGCCGCATAGATCAGGATGATCACGGTAAACAGGAAGGCGGCAGCATCAGCCATCATCCTGTCGAGTGATTTCGCTGGAGGAGCGGCGGGCTCAGGGTTTCGGGAGTCGGTCACGGGCTTTCTCCCGCGTCCCGGCCCGGTCTCCTGGCTTCCCAGATGTACGTGTTGCGGGCCGGTGCGTTGATTTCCGCTTCGGCAAGCTCGACCAGCGTTTCCGCCTTCCGAATCTGCGCCGGCAAACCGAGCGCAATCAGGTGATCGCAGAGCTCGAGGCGGCACTGAAGATCGCGCGTCGTCCCTGCCGCTTCCATCAATGCTTCCGGGCCTCCCGCCAGTTCCGCCATGTGCGCGGCGCGGCGCGTTCCAGCGACGCAAGCGTTCCGAGATGTGTCGGGTTTCTGTCGTACCAGCCCAGCGTTCCCTCGGCGAAAGCGCGAATGGACCAGGAGAACTTTCCGGGGAATTCCTTAAGCCGGGGTTTGTCGGCGAGACCTTTCGGCAAGGCCTCGGTTGCAACGATGTCATCCAGGGGAAGTCCCGCATCCAGTCCGTCGGCACCCGTTTTCATGACATGTAAAATCGCGTCCCGCGTCGTCGACAGGAAGTCCTGTATGCGGGACTCGCCGAATACGGGCCTGGCATGGCCCGGAGACAATACCTCCGGCCGCAGGTCCGCCAGCCGGGCCAGGGACTTCGCCCAGGCGCCGTAGTCCCGATAGGGGGTTCCACGAATCGCGTAGAGGTTGGGAAAGGCGTGGTGGCAGTTGTCTCCGCAGAAGAGAATTCTCTGTTCCGGCAACCAGACGACCATGTGGTCGGCCGTTTCCCCCGGCGCCAGGATCAGTCTTGCCGAAACGCCATCGAGGTCGACGATGCAGTCGGCTTCGACCAGGCGCCCGGGCTTGACGATACCCGCGCCCGGCCCTTCCTTCGGCCGGTCGCCGGGGCCGCAACCCGGGCTGACGCGTTCCCTGCTTGTCAGCCCGATGCCGAAGCGTGCCCGCGTCCGCCGTCCAGGCGCGCGGTTCGCAGCAATGGCGGTTTCATCGACGTCGATCAGGTCCGATTGGAACAGGTGGCTCGCAAAGATCGGTACGGATTCACCCGAAAATATCGCCGCGCCCGAAATATGGTCCCGATGGGAATGGGTACAGACAATGCGCCCGACCGGCTTGTCGGTCAGCTTCCGGAATTCTTCCCGGATTTTGCTGGCGGCCCGCGTCGACTCCGATGCGCCGATAATCGTCGTCGTCGCGCTACCTTCAATCATGTGGACGTTCGACGCCGCGTATCCGACGGCCGTCCAGATTCCGGGAGACAGGCAGACGATGTCCTTGCGGGTCTGCGCGCCATTGGCATGGAGTTCAGGATGGACCTTCACCTGTCCACGAAACCCCGTGGTGGATATCCGGTTCCGGGCGTCAGCCGGGCCACGCAACCACGAGTTGGCGCTGCTCTCCGAGGCCCTGGATTCCGAGCCGCATGGTCTGCCCTGCGGCCAGCCAGACCTGCGGGTTCCGACCCATGCCGACACCGGCAGGCGTCCCCGTCGCGATCACGTCGCCGGCCTGCAGGCTCATGAAACGGCTGATGTAGCTCACGAGAAAAGCCGCCGAAAAGATCATGTTGGACGTACTGCTGTCCTGTCGCCGTTCGCCATTGACGTCAAGCCACATGTCGAGGCCTTGCGGGTCCGGAACCTCGTCGCGTGTGACCAGCCAGGGGCCCAGCGGACAGAACGTATCCGCCGATTTTCCCTTGACCCACTGGCCGCCGCGCTTGGTCTGGAAGTCCCGTTCCGAGACATCATTGACAACGCAGTAGCCCGCAACATGCGAAAGCGCATCGGCTTCCTCAACGTACCGGACCTCCGAACCGATCACGATTCCGAGTTCGACTTCCCAGTCGGTGCGGAGCGAATCCCGCGGAATCATGACACTGTCGTTCGGACCGCTGATTGCCGATGTCGCCTTGAAAAACAGGATCGGCTCTTTCGGCGTGGGCGCGCCGGTTTCTGCGGCATGATCCGAATAGTTCAGCCCGACACAGACAACCTTTCCGACCTCTCCGACGCAGGGACCAAGCCGGCTGTCCCGGGCAACCAGCGGCAGGGACTGCGGATCAACATCGCGCAACCTGTCGAGCGACCGGTCGTCGAGAACCGAACCCGTGACATCGCGCACATGTCCCGACAGGTCCCTCAATTGGCCATCAATGTCGACCAGGCCCGGTTTTTCGGCCCCGGGTGGGCCGTGGCGGATCAATTTCATCCCGGTTTCCTATACGTTGGACCAACCGCCATCAATTCCGATGGCCTGGCCTGTTACGAACTGGCTCTCGTCGGACCCAAGATACACGGCCAGGGCGGCGACTTCCTCGGGCCGGCCGATGCGACCCATCGGCTGCCGGTCAATGAATGCCTTGCGAACCGCGTCGACATCTCCTGTTCTGGCCCCTGCGGTGCGAATACGCTCTTGCAGGCTCGGAGTGTCGACCGTTCCCGGGCATATGGCATTGGCGCGAATCCCGCGAGTGACGAAGTCTGCCGCCACGGATTTCATCATCGCGGTGATCGCCGCTTTCGTCGCGCCATAGACGAATCTGTCCGGTGCGGCAATGAGCGACGAAACGACCGACGACATGGAGATGATCGAGCCCCGTTCCTTCTCGAGCATGAGGGGGAGAAAGGCCCGCGTCATCCTGTACGTTCCCTTGACGTTCAATTCGACCGAAAAGTCGAACGCGTCCTCATCGCATTCGAGGATCGAGCCGTGATGGACCACGCCCGCACAATTGAACAGCACATCGACAGCACCCAGTTCCCCTGCCGCTGCCGCCACTGCTTCGGATGACGTCACGTCCAGGAGCCGGGTTTCGATACCGTCGACGCCGGAAATGTCCTCAAGTGACCGGGAATCGATGTCTGTCGCGAATACATGTGCGCCTTCGCGCGCAAACGCGATGGCCGTTGCCCGTCCGATTCCTGCACCGGCCGCAGTCACCAGCGCCTTCTTTCCTGCCAGTCGCATTCGACACCTCCCCTGAATCACATCACGGCACCGATCTGCCACGGCACGAACTCGGTGCCCCCGAAACCCAGGCTTTCGCTTCGGGTCGGTTCGCCCGACCCAACACGCAGGAGCAGGTCAAAGATGTCTTTCCCCTTTTTCGCAACATCGGCGCCTCGCGAGACGATATCTCCGCAGTTCACGTCCATGTCGTCTCCCATGCGGGTGAACAGGCTGTCGTTGCTGGCAAGCTTGATGCACGGTGTCGGCATATAGCCCGATACCGAACCTCTCCCGGTTGTGAACGCGACCAGATTTGCGCCGGACGCAATCTGGCCAGTGACGGAACACGGGTCATATCCGGGGCTGTCCATGAAAACCAGACCAGGAGCCTCGGCCTTTTCGGCATATTTGCAGACAGCTGACAAGGGGGCTGTCCCGCCCTTAGCCACCGCTCCCAGGGATTTTTCGAGAATCGTCGTCAACCCGCCGCGCTTGTTTCCGGGAGTGGGGTTGTTGTCCATCTCGCATTCGTTGCGGGACGTGTATTCTTCCCACCAACGAATTCGTTCCACCAGGCTCCCGCCGACGTCGGCGTTGACGGCCCGCCGGGTCAGAAGGTGTTCGGCACCATAGATTTCCGGGGTTTCCGACAGGATCGCCGTGCCCCCGTGCCGGACAAGCAGGTCGGCCGCGGCACCGAGCGCGGGGTTCGCCGTAATTCCGGAGTAACCATCGGACCCTCCGCACTGCAAGCCCAGCACCAGCCGGCTAGCAGGCGCCGGCTTTCGCTCGATCCCGTTGGCGAATCGGGCGATTTCTCCCAGCATTTCGACGCCCTGTTCCACGGTTCGTTGCGTTCCTCCGGTTTGCTGTATGTTCAGGAATCCGAAGTTGGGGTCGTCCCACCGCCTGTCAGGGCCAATGAGGTTGTGAATCTGCATGACCTCGCATCCGAGGCCGACGAGCAGAATCCCGCCGAAATTCGGGTTGCGGACATAACCCGAAAGGGTTCTGAAAAGCGTCGCGTAGCCCTCGTTCCGGTCCGACATCCCACAACCCGTTCCGTGGACGATCGGGACGACACCATCGATGTTGTGCATCCCGCCGAGCAACCCCGATCGGTTCACCGCTTCGCCGATGAATCGCGCCACGCTCCCGGCGCAGTTCACGGTCGTCAGGATGCCGAGATAGTTCCGGGTGCCGACGCTTCCGTCGGACCGGTGATAGCCCATGAATTCCGCCGTCTCCCGGACGGGCGGCAGCGGACGGCAGTCCAGGCCGAACGCGTAGTCCCGGTTGTGATCCCCCATGCCGAGGTTGTGCACGTGAACATGATCTCCCGGGGCGATGTCGGATCTCGCGAAACCGATGATCTGCCCGTACTTCAGGACACCCTCTCCAGCCGCAATCGGCACGACCGCAACCTTGTGGCCGGCCGCAACCCTCGAGAGGACCGGAATCCGGTACTGCCCGAGACCATCACCGGGCCTCAGGGTGTCCAGCGCAACGGCGACCTGGTCCTTTTCGTGCAGGCGGATGAGTGTGGAAGGCGTATGCATCACAATTGATCTCCCGATTCCAGCCCGGTTCCGGATGCCATGGGCCGACAGACTCATGGCGCGGGGCGCGTCTCGTCCAGGGCGAACGCCATGGCTAGGGATTCGCGAGTTGCCCCGCGCATGGCGGAAATCCTGTTGCTCCGCAGTTTCTATTCCGAATCATACAGCCTTTTCCACAAACGTTTACGGATCGCATGACTCCCGATTGCCATTGCGTGGGCGGATCCCGAAAAAGCGTTGTCGACCGCCGTACAAGACATCGCAGCAACAAGAGTACTTCAGTCTGCGTTTCCAGCTTGCGGCATGGTCAGCACGCTTCGGCCATGAAAGAGTGGAATCGCATCAGCGATCGGATCACCTTTGGCATGCGGTGTCCGATAATCCCATTGGCATGTATTTTCGATGAGATTGTCGAATCTTCCGAATAACCGGCGTCTGTGACCACGTCGCCGCTTTCACGCCCCGTGCATCGGAGCGTGTATGAAAGACCTGGTGAAGACCGAAAATCGGGTATCATTGCTGAACAACCCTGTCGCCGAAAGCCGGAATCGGAACATCCTTGAAAATGAGTCCGGTTTCCCGCAAGTCCAGCCACAATTCGTGTGGAATCGGCTGTGCAAGGCTGGACACGCTCGATCTGGCATCTCCAACTGTCAATGCACCAGGAATCACCGATTCAATGCCCGGATGACCCGGGACAAAACGGGGTACCGCCGCGTTGAGCCGTGTGCCAGCGGCCGAATCGTCGTACTGCATGGGACAGTCGCAAATAGGATCGGCATGCCAAACCGGGGTGCCTTATCGATATGGCGAACGTCCGCATCAAGTACAGCCATATCCGCCTCGCCACCATCATCATCCGGACCTTCGCGAAAAAGGTCTCCTTTCGGCGCGCCACCGAATCCCATGACACTGAACCCGACCGGCCAGGACGTCCGATTGTCCAGGTGTCCCGTTCGCACGACCCGTATTTGATGAATTCCACGCATCAAAGCCAGCGAGAAAAACCAGATCGGCCATGTTCAGGTCCGCCGCTCAGGCAACCGGCTGTTTCGAATGCCCGTACATTGTCGGGCGAATTGCGACCGAGTCCCGAGGCGGTGATCCGCGCATGGACCGCCTAGTGTTCCCCGATCACCGCCTCATTGTCATTTGCCCCTACCCGAATCGACCCGTGAGGGAATCGACCGTTGAAAATATCGCTCGAATATGAAAAAATTCGAAAGATCGAGAACCAATTTGGCATAAATGCAATGACAAGACTGGGCCGGAATTCAAAGCGGCGTCAGACGGCAATACTGAAACATCTTCAGTCCAACGGCCGAGCCATGGTGGACGAACTCGCGGACACATTCGAGACGACACCTCAAACTATCAGGAAGGACCTGAACGCGCTCGCCGAGGTCAACCAGATCATACGGTTTCACGGTGGTGCCGCGTTGGCCGCCGGGACGGAGTATACCCGGTTCCAGGTCCGCCAAGAGATCGCAAGGGAGGAGAAGGCCGCCATCGCATCCGCAGTTGCATCCAGGATTCCGAACAACACGACGATATTGATCAACTCGGGTACGACCACAGCTGCCGTTGCAATGCGCCTCTCGCATCACGTTGGCCTGAAGCTAGTTACGGATTCAGTCTATCTTGCCAATAAAATCAGGGATTTCGCGGGAATTGAGGTTATGGTGCCGGGCGGTGTCGTACGCCGGGCCGACGGGGCAATCATTGGAGAAAACGCTGTCGATTTCATTCGGCAATTCCGGGTCGACGTTGCCGTCATCGGCGCAGCCGCCATCGCGTACGACGGTGCCCTCCTCGATTACGATCTTCGCCAGGTTTACGTGGCGCGCGCAATTATTGAACACGCGCACAGCGTCGTACTTGCGGTGGACAGTACAAAGTTCGGTCGCATGGCGCCGATCTGCATCGGCCGTCTCAGCCAGGTCGACATGCTTGTCACCGACAGATCATGTCCCGCCGCCTTGCGCGAGCTCTGTGCACGACAGGACTCAAGTCTCGTTGTCGCAAATTGAAACCGCAATCACGGCTCTTGACACTTTGGTTCGTATCTGAAATAATACGAACCAAATGGATCGTTAAACGCAACTAAATCTGTATCGCGATTCGTTCGGTTGGAGGAAAAACCAAGATGCTGGTGCTCCTGCGCCCCATCGCCTGGATCAACACACGGATACTGCGCCTCGGGCGGCAGCTTGCCTGGATCGCGCTCGCACTCATGGTGCTGGTTATTCTTGCCCAGGTCTTTTTTCGCTACGTCCTGAATAACGCGCTGGCCTGGCCGGATGAAGCCGCGCGTTTCCTGATGCTGTGGATGATTGCATTTATCGCGCCGTCGGCAATGCGCTGGAGCGGGTTCGTATCCATAGACCTGCTACCTCGTGCATTGGCGAGGGTGCCGTCGCTTGTTCTCGGACTGGTGCTCCTGGTGTTTTCACTCGCGGTTCTGTTGACCGCCGTCGGACACGGCTACAACCATACATTCGGATTCGGCGGCAAGTTTGACAGTTCCTCCCTGCGCATACCGCTGGAACTGGTCGGACTGGAAACCATCAAGGTCAAGCTGCGATACATGTACGGATCGCTTCTGGTTTGCGTCACCCTTCTGATCCTGGTTACCGTTGAGCTGATCCTCCGCATTCTCGTGAGGCTGTTTTCACCGAATGCCGATCTGCCTCCCGATGATACAGACGGCACAATTCTGGCGGCCGACTGATGCTGGCTTTTTTCCTCCCCGTTTTCCTTGTCCTTCTTCTTGTCGGCCTTCCGGTCTTCTTTGCCCTGCTGCTGGCACCGGGCCTGCTGCTCTGGCTGAACGGGCAAGAGCGCGACATCGCCCTGCTCTATCGGAATGTCTACAATGGCATGGACTCCTTCCCGTTGATGGCACTTCCATTCTTCGTTTTGGCGGGCGAATTGATGAACAAGGGCGGGATCACGACGCGTCTTGTAGAGTTCAGCCAGGCGCTCATGGGCCACCTGCGCGGCGGACTTGCGCATGTGAACATTCTCAGCTCCATCCTGTTTGCCGGCCTGTCGGGCTCCGCTGTCGCCGACACCTCGGCACTCGGATCGACCTTGATCCGGGCGATGGAGAAGAACGGGTACTCCCGAAGGTTTGCGGCGGCGGTCACGGCGGCAAGTTCGGTGATCGGGCCCATCATTCCGCCTTCCGGAATCATGATTATCTACGCCTACGTCATGGGTGAGAGCGTTGCTGCTCTTTTCCTTGCCGGTATCGTGCCTGGCGTCCTCGTCGGGGTTGGTCTCATGGTCGTTGTGCGCCTGATGGCCGACCGCTATGACCTGCCGAAGGCCGAACGGATCGTGCACCGGGACCAGTTCATCTCTCCGCTCGAACACTGGGTGTCCTTCGTCCTGCTCCGCATCAACCTAGCGGGCCTGTTCGCTGCGCTCTATTTTGGCGTTGCCGCGCTGCTTCGTGCGACGTCAAACGTTGAAATCGGTTTCAACGGCTGGCTGGTCTTCCTTGTCCTGCTTCCCTTTGCGCACTTCTTGCTCTTGCGCCTCAGAACCAGTGTCTCTCCTGATTTTCGCATCACCTGCAAGAAGGCGGTGGCGCCATTGCAAACCCCGATCATCATTCTCGGCGGCATCCTGGTCGGCGTCTTCACGCCGACTGAAGCCTCCGCCATCGCAGTGGCATATGCCCTTGTCGTGGCCTTTGGCGTCCTGCGCTCCATGCGGCTCAGAGATCTTCCCGGCGTTCTCATGCGTGCGGCGCTGTCTTCGTCCACTGTTCTGCTTCTTGTCGGTGCCGCCGTCGCATTCAAGACCGTGGTCAGCCTCAGCCACGCGCCCGAACACATGGCAGATTTCATGCTCGGGCTCAGCACCAACCCGCTGATGCTCCTGTTCCTGATCAACATTCTCCTGTTCATCGTCGGCATGTTCCTGGATGCCGGGCCGGCCATCATAATCCTGGGCCCGATCCTCGGACCGATCTTCGTCGATCTCGGGGTTCATCCGGTTCACTTCGCAATCATCATGTCCGTGAACCTGACGGTAGGCCTGGCCACCCCGCCGATGGGGCTGGTGCTTTTCGTGGCTTCGTCCGTATCCGGCGAAAGGGTCGAAACGATTTCAAAGGCCATTCTGCCCTTCCTCGCGGTCGAGGTCGCCGTGATTTTCCTGATCACCTATGTCCCGGCAATTTCAATGACCATCCCGCGCCTTACGGGGTTCGTTCAATAGGGCAATCAGCACAATCAAACCAATGAGGAGTAAATCAATGATCAGATCCACTATGTTGACCTTGACGGTTGCGGCGGTTTTCGCCGGAACCGTACTTCCGGCGGCAGCGGCCGATTACACGATTCGCGCCACTGCGAACTCCAACGAGAATGACGAGGACTACGACGGCCTGATCGTTTTCAAGAGTTTTGTCGAAAGCGCGTCGAACGGCGCCATCGCGGTCGAACTGTTCATTGGGACGCAACTCTGCGCAAACGGCGCGGAGTGCCTGCAGGGCGTTGCCGATGGATCGGTCGACGTCTACATTTCGACCTCGGGCGGCGCAGCCGGTATTTTCCCCTACGTCCAGGTTCTCGACCTGCCGTACCTGATGTCAAACGACCGTGTTGCGGAATCCGTGCTCTCGGGCGATTTCACACGCAAGATGCGCGAGATGACGCTGGCCGACTCGGACGGGCTGATCCGCCTGATGACCATTGGCAACACGGGAGGCTGGCGCAACTTCGCCAATACCGAGCGCCGGGTCATGGAACCGGGTGACCTTGCCGGCCTGAAGATTCGCACAGTCGTCGCCGATCTTCCACAGGAACTGGTGAAAGCACTCGGCGCATCGCCGACGCCGATTCCCTGGCCCGAACTCTTCACGTCATTCCAGACAGGGGTGGTCGAAGGCTCCAAGAACGGCATCACCGACATCATGAGCATGAAGTTCCCGGATGCCGGCCTTCAGTATGTCACGCTTGACGGTCACGCCTACATGGGCGCACTTTGGTGGATGAACAACGCGTCGTTCATGTCAATGCCGGAAGACTTGCGCCGGGTCGTGGTCGACGGTTTCGCGGCGCTGCAACAGGCGACGTTCGCCTCGCCTAAACGCAAATCGATCCAGGCCTATTCCGACTTTGTCGCAGGTGGCGGCGATCTTTATGTGCCAACCCCGGAGGAAAAAGCAATGTTCCGCGAGGCCGCGGCACCGGTCTACGACTGGTTCAAGGTGAACATCGACGGGGGAGAGGAAATCTTTGACGCCCTGGTTTCGGCCGTTGCCGACGCCGAGGCAGAACTGGAAGCCGGTACGGCAAAAGACCTTAACTGACTACCAGACAAACCTGATTCGGGGGCCTTGCGATGCGTGGCCCCCGTTTCACCGGAACGGATATAGCCAGCCTTTGTAGTCATTGATCAGCACGTGAGCCTTTTCGATTTGTTCAGGCGTCATCTTCTTCAAAACTTCCTCTTGCGAGATGGCTGCGTCGGGATCTCCACCGATCGTGGAAAGGACGTACCACGTATAGGCCCGCACGAGATCCGGGGCGGGAAGTCCTCGGCCGATTTCATAGTACCACCCGATTCCCGACTGGGCACCCGGATGCCCTTTCATGGAGGCGCGAAGATACCATTCGAATGCACGGACGTCGTCGCGTTCGACACCGAGGCCGGAAGCATACATGACGCCGATAAGTTCTTCCGCTTCGGCGTTCCCGGCACGGGCTGCCGGCAGCAACTCCGTCATCGCGGCGTCATACTGCCCCGCGTCCATGAGATCCCGGGCCGTTTCGATCTCGGCCGATACCGTGCCGGAAACGCAAAGAACGGCAAAAAGAACAAAGTACTTCATCTGGGATTTCTCCTGGTTGCATTCGCGTGTGTCCCCGCCCATGGAAACGATCTTCCGCGGCCTTTGCAACCCTCTGACTTCCTTGAGTTCGACGCGGGACAGGCCGAACTGGGTCAGCTATTGTTCTTCGATCCGATCCTCTCGGGAAACCGGAATATCTCATGCGCGACATGTCATAATCCCGATCACGCCGGCACGGACGCACTCTCGCTCGGGATCGGCGAAGGCGGGTTTGGCGTCGGCCCGGATCGAATGCCCGGAACCGGCGGCAACCGCATCCGCAAGCGCATTCCGCGCAACGCTCCCGCACTCTGGAACCTCGGCGCCACAGAAGTGGTAACGCTGTTTCACGACGGCCGCATCGCGTTGTCCGATATCTACGAGAACGGATTCAACACGCCTGCACAGGAATGGCTGCCCCAGGGGCTCAACAGCATTCTCGCCGTGCAAGCGCTCTTTCCCCTGACGTCGCAGTTTGAAATGGCCGGAGATCCTGGAGAAAACCAGGTCGCGGGCGCGGCATACGACCGCATTGATGCCGTCTGGCCGATCATTGCCCAACGCGTTCGTGCCATCCCGGAATATGCAAGTCGGTTCTCCGCCGCATTTGACGATGTGAATGGCCCGCTCGACATCGATATCTCGCACATTGCCAACGCCATTGCCGCCTTCGAGGGAACCGAGTTCCGGAGCCACGACAGTCCGTTCGACGCATTCCTCGCGGGGGATGCTTCCGCCCTGTCGCCCCGGCAACGGTCAGGACTGGAACTGTTCTACGGCAAGGCTGGTTGCAGCGCCTGCCACTCGGGACCTCTGCTTACGGACCACGGGTTCCATGCGCTGATGCTTCCCCAGTTCGGGCCGGGCCGAACACGGCAGTGGGATCCGGTGGTTCGCGATCCCGGGCACATGGCGGTGTCGGACAGGCTCAAGGACGCCTACCGTTTTCGCACCCCGTCGCTGCGCAACGTCGCCCGGACGGGCCCCTACGGCCACAACGGCGCCTACCCGACCTTGGAGGGGATGATCCGCCATCATCTCGCACCGGAAATCTCGTTTGCCCGCTGGCAGCCCCAACTCGCCGCCTTGCCCGATGTGCCATGGCTGTCCGCCACGGATTTCCTGCCGCTCGACGATGCTTACGAACGGGCCCGCCTGTCCTCGCGGCTGGACATCGTTGCTGTCTCGCTTTCGGACCAGGAGATTGCGGACCTGGTTGCATTCATGCACGCACTGAGCGGTACGGCGTCGCTCAGGGGTCGACTTGGCCGTCCCGACGCCGTGCCGAGCGGCCTGGATGTGGATTGATGGCTCGCGTTTTCGTGACCGGCATGGCGGTGGCGGACTTCGTGTTTCATGTAGATGTCCTGCCGGACGAGGCCCGGAAGTACCGGGCAATACGGGCAGAGGTCGTGGTTGGCGGCTGCGCGGCAAATGCGGCAGTGGCAATTGCACGGCTTGGGGGCAAGGCGTACCTGGGCGCGCGCTTGGGGTCCGATCACCTGGGCGGACTCATCCTGGCCAACCTGCGGCGCGAGGGCGTGAATACAGACTTCGTCCAACTGACCGAGGGTGCGCGGTCATCTTTCAGTTCGGTCTATGTGGACGCTCGCGGCGAACGGCAGATCATGAACTTCCGCGGTTCGGGCCTGGCGGAGGAAACCACATGGATCGCCAACGCGCCTGACGTCGACGCGGTACTTGTCGACACGCGCTGGAGTGCAGGCACGGCAGCCGCACTGGCGCTAGCGCGCGAACGGCGCGTTCCCGGCATCGTCGATGCCGAGCCGCCCATGGAATTGGGTACGTTTCGGGAGGCAAGCCATGTCGCATTTTCTCGTGACGGGCTCTTGTCGCTTGTCCCGGGGAAAGACCTGCCGACGGCACTGAAAGAAATCACTGCGATGACGAATGCCTGGGTCTCCGTGACCGACGGAGGAAACGGTGCCTGGTATTCGGGTACGACCGGGATAAGCCATGCCGCTGCCTTCGCGGTCGACGTGAAAGACACTCTCGCTGCCGGGGACGTCTGGCACGGCGCCTTTGCGCTGGCGCTGGGCGAAGGGCAGGACGAACCCGCGGCCGTCCGATTTGCAAATGCTGCCGCGGCGCTCAAGTGCGCGCGGTTCGGGGTTCGGGAGGGCGCGCCAGAACGCGCCGTGCTGGAGCGCTTTCTCAGGGAGGGAACGACGTGCATTTGACACCTGGCAAGTTGCGGGGCCTGCGCCGCATGTCGGATGCTCACGGCGTCTTCAAGATGATCGCCGTGGACCAGCGGCCGCCGATCAAGGGTCCGATCGCGAGGCATCTCGGCGTCGAAGAGGCGCCGTGGGACCAGGTCGCACGGTTCAAGCGGTTGTTGGTCGAGACGCTCGAAGCAAGAAGCACGGCGATGCTTCTCGACCCGCACTACGCGATCCCGCATTCGTTCGATGTGCTTTCACCGGCCCGGGGAATGGTCGTGACGCTCGAGGACAGTCTATTCGAGGAAACCGGCAGGGGCCGCCTGTCAGCCAGTATCGACAACTGGTCGGTCGGGAAGATCAAGCGCATGGGCGGCGACGCGGTCAAGGTTCTTGCCTGGTACAGGCCCGATGCGGGCAGCGACGTGGTCAGCCTCCAGCGGGACTACGTCAGGCGCATCGGCGATGCCTGTGCTCACTTCGATATTCCTTTCCTTTTGGAACTTCTCGTCTATCCCCTGGCGGCTGACCCCCATCAGACCGGCGCATATGCTGAATTGAAAGGCAAGCAGTGCGAACTCGTCCTGGCATCGGTCGAGGAATTCGCCAAGCCGGATTACGGTGTGGACGTGTTCAAATTGGAAAGCCCCGTCAACGCCTCGGATGCCGACGGTTCAGCAACCGTCCAGAACCTGTTCGATGAAATGGGCCACCTTGCCGGGCGTCCCTGGGTGATGCTGTCCGCCGGAGCCGGAAAGGCCGAATTCAAGGCGGTGCTGAAACACGCTTTCGCCGCGGGTGCATCCGGGTTCCTGGCCGGCCGCGCGATCTGGCTCGATGCGTTCTCGGCCTATCCGGACTGGGTACAAATCCGGGACAGGCTCCGAGGTGAGGCGGCTGCCTACTTCCAGGACATCTGCGCGCTGGCGGACGAACACGCCGCGAGCTGGATCGCCCATCCTTGCTATGGCGCTCACGGTGCCCGCTTTCGCCCGGCGGATTCGAGTTTTCGCCACGTCTACCGGGATCTTGGAGACATTTGATGAGGCTGGGCGTCTTGCCGATCGGGCGATCGACGTTCGATGTGGAATACGCCGGCAGGAAGCTCGTCGCGGCGCTTCGCAGTCTCGACGCCACCGGCCATGAGGTCATCGGCGCGCGCATGCCCCTGCTTGACGAAGGCGCGACCCTGCGCGCCATCGGCGACCTGGCTGCATCGCGGGTTGACCAGGTGCTGGTCCTCCAGCTGACATTCACCGACGCCCGGATGATCGTCGCGGCCGCTGCGGCGTTCGAGCAGCCGCTCTCGATCTGGGCGATGCCGGAACCCCGCCTCGGAGGGAGGTTGCGGCTGAACGCGCTTTGCGGCCTGAACCTGGCGAGCCATGCGCTTGGCCTGAAAAACCGGGCGTTTTCATGGCTCTATGCTGATCCAGGCAACGGTGTCACGGATCGGATCCCGGACCTGCTGGCGGGAAAGTTCAAGACCGCAGTCCTTGAGGCCCCGGTGGTTCCGTCGGCGACTATTGGGGGCGCCAGGGTTGCCGAGGCCATCCGGGGCCGACGCATCGCACGGATCGGCGAGCATCCGGCTGGGTTTGACACATGCGCCTACGAGGCCGGCGCCGTGCACGCGCTCGCGGGCGTCAAAGTGGACGAACTCAAGCTCGACGACCTCTTCGCCTTGGCACGCGCCATGCCGGATCGGGCGGTGTGCGGGCTTCACGCGCAGGCGAGAGACCGCCTCACGGGCCTTGACGCCCTTGACGCGGGGGAACTCGACAGGTCCCTTCGGCTGAAACTTGCCATGGACCAGCTGCGAAGGGAAGCCGGCTACGATGCATTTGCAATCCGGTGCTGGCCCGAGACCTTTACCGAGTACGGGGGCGCCGCCTGCGCCCCTGCCGCCATGCTGGGCGAGGAAGGCGCGCCCTGTGCCTGCGAGGCTGACGTCTACGGGGCCCTGACGCAACTCGTTCTACAGGAAGCCGCACGGGCGCCAGTATTCCTGAGCGATCTGGTCGATATCGACGCTGGAGACAACACAGGCGTCATCTGGCATTGCGGACAGGCTCCCTACTCCATGCGCGATCCGGAGTTCCGGGCGGAAGCCGTTGTCCACGGCAATCGCGGGCAACCGCTACTCTACCAGTTTCCGCTGAAACCCGGGCCGGTCACCTACATGCGCATCAGCCAGGCATACAACATGCTCCAGATGGTGCTGGGATTCGGCGAGATGTTGCGCTGGCCCTTGGCCTTTTCGGGCACTTCGGGCGTGATCCGGTTTTCACGGGATGCCGGTGACGTCCTGCAGGACATCATGTCAAGCGGCCTCGAACACCACTTCGCCCTTGCCTACGGCGATCACCGCACAACCCTGCGCGGGGTGGCTGGGGCTTTGGGTCTGCCGCTTCAGGAGTTCTGAGATGCGAATCCGCTACGGCCTGATCGGCTCGGGCATGATGGGGCAGGAGCACATCCGAAACCTCGCCCTCCTGGAGGGCTGCGAAGTCACCGCGATCTCCGACCCCGACGCGAACATGCGGGCGCTGTCGATCGCCGCGACCGGTGGCAGGGCGAGGGGGTTCGCCGGGCACCGGGAAATGCTGGCCGCAGGGATCTGCGACGCCCTGATCATCGCCTCACCGAACGACACCCACTACGGCGTACTGCTGGACGTACTTGGGTCGGACCTGCCTATCCTCTGCGAGAAACCGCTGTGCACGACCTCAGGGGACTGCCGCGACATTCTCCGCCTGACCGGCGCGCGTGCATCACCCGTATGGGTCGCAATGGAATACCGCTACATGCCACCTGTCCGGCGATTGCTGAGCGAACTCACCCGAGGGACCGCCGGCGTGCCGCGGATGATGTCGGTGCGCGAGCACCGGTTTCCTTTCCTGGAAAAGGTTGGCGACTGGAACCGCTTCAACGCACGCACAGGTGGCACGCTGGTCGAGAAATGCTGTCACTTCTGGGACCTGATGCGCCTGGCACTCGGCAGCAATCCGCGGCGCGTCTTCGCCTCTGCCGGCGTGGATGTGAACCACCTGGACGAGACATACGCCGGTCACGTTCCCAACATCATCGACAATGCGTATGTGGTCGTCGATTTCGAGAACGGCACGCGCGGCATGCTCGACCTTTGCATGTTCGCGGAGGGTTCCCGCTGGCAGCAGGTGATCTCGGTCACCGGCGAAAGCGCCAGAGTCGACGCAAAGATCCCCGGCGCCGCCCGGTTTTCCCCAGGGGGCAGGGAACGCGCTGCGGAAATCGAGATTTCGCGCCGGGCGGACAAGAGCGTCCACCGCGAGGAAATTCCCGTAGACCCGGCGTTGCTCGCGGCCGGAGACCATCACGCGGCCACGTATTACCAGCATGAACGGTTTCGAGACCTCATACTGAGCGGCAGCGGCCACCCGGAGGTCGACGTGCTCGATGGGCTTTGGTCAGTTGCGCTCGGCGAAGCGGCCGAGGAAAGCGCGAAGACAAACCGTGCAGTGGACGTGACCGTCCAGGATTCGAGCAACCTGGAACCAGGCCGGACGAAACGCCGATGATCCTTGTCACCGAGTTCATGGACGAAGCCGCGGTGGCGACGCTTTCCGCGGCCCATCCGACGACCTATGCGCCACACCTGGCCGACAACCAGTCGGAGATACCGGCATTGATGTCGGGCGTGCAGGCGCTCGTCGTGCGAAACAGGACCACGGTGAACGAAGCGCTCCTCAGTGAGGCTCCCGACCTGCGCCTGGTCGGACGGCTCGGGGTCGGTCTCGACAATGTCGACCTCGAGGCCTGCGGGATACGCGGCATCGAGGTGGCTCCTGCGACCGGGGCCAATACGCGTTCGGTCGCCGAGTATGTGGTGACGAGTGCCATGGTGCTGCTGCGCGGAGCGTTCCGGGCCAACAGCACGATGACGTCAGGCGCCTGGCCGAGGGCGGCCTGCGTGGGTCGCGAGATTGCCGGTCGCGTGCTTGGACTGATCGGCTTTGGCACCATCGCGCAGGAAACCGCGGAACTGGCGGCGGGCCTGTCCATGACGATCGTGGCCCATGACCCGTTTCTTCCTGCCGACAATGACGCCTGGAAGAACGTTCAGCGCATGGAAATGGGCGATGTTCTCGGCGTTGCCGACATCGTCAGCCTGCATGTGCCCCTGAACAGCAACACGCGGCACATGATCAGCGCCCGGGAACTGGCGCGGATGAAGTCCGGCGCAGTCCTTGTCAACACGGCGCGGGGCGGCATCGTCGACGAAGCGGCGCTTGCCGCGTCCATGCGGTCCGGACACCTGGGAGGCGCCGCACTCGACGTGTTCGAGACGGAACCCCTGACTGCCGAAGCGGCGGCGATCTTCGATGGCCTTTCGAACCTGGTGCTTACGCCGCATATCGCCGGGGTCACGCAGGACAGCAACGTCCGAGTCAGCAGGATGATCGCAGGTATCATCCTGGACCGCCTCGGAAAAACGTAAGTAGGTCACAGGGTCCGAGAAATCGACAGGAGGATCATTTCCGACATGCTGCAAAGCGGCATGGACTTTGTGTCTTCCGTCTCCTGCAAGCAACTTGCAGGCGTGCCGGAGGTCCTGGATCAGACGCCAACCGTTACGTTTATTCCTTGCACCAAGGAGGATGAAGGCATGGGTCTTTGTGCCGGCGCCTTTCTCGGTGGCATGAATCCTGCAATCATCATGCAAGACACCGCGTTCGGTGCTGTCGTGAACACGCTTGCCACATTGATTGATTCAGTTTTACGCCGCGACCACGCGCTCGCGGAACCGGAAGCGATCGAGCGGGTTGACATACTGGTCGTCAACCGGCTTGAAGCCGCTCAGCACGCGGGTCTCGATGAAACGGCCCTCGATGCGGAACGCGCGGCCGAGAGACTGATTGAACGCGGCCCTACGAATGTCATCGTCACGCTGGGCGGAGTGGGTTTTCTTGCCCGTAAGGAAGACGCGTGCTTCGAACTGCCCGCGATCGACGTCGATGTCGTTTCGACGCGCGGTGCCGGAGACGCATTTATTGAGGCGCTGGCGGCGGAACTGACCAGAATGTCGTACCTGCGCTTGCCTGCAGAATTCGCACAGGCCGCCGCCGCTTTGACCGTTTCAACCCGGCAAGAGTACAGCGTGAGGCTGGACCGAAAGAAGGTTCTGGATTTCAAGTGAACGAGTCATGGTTCCAGGCGGTAGAACTCGATCGCGGTTCCGCCGAACACGCGGGACTTTTCCTCCTCTTCCAGTTTTCCAGTCAGTATCCGGACAGCGGCAAGCCAATCCCCGTATTCGGTACGCAGCCGACAGACCGGCCAATCAGAGCCCCGCATCACGCGTTCCGCTCCGAATTCGCTCAACACGTGATCGACGTATGGCCGCAGGTCTTCGATCGTCCAGCTTTCGCGAGCCTCCGTAACCAGCCCGGACAGCTTGCAAAAGGCGCCGGTCTCCCTCGCAAGACGGGACATTCCCGACGCCCAATGGTCGTAGGATTCCGGGGTATGATCAGCGATTTGCGGTTTCATGCAGTGATCAATGACAACCCTCATGTCCGGATGCCTCTGCAGGAGCGAAAGAAAATTCTCCAGGTGCCGCGGGAATCCGAGGGCGTCGAACGCGAGGTCCTCTGCAACGACTGCGCGATACGCCCACTCGAGGTCGGTACGCAGCATCCAGTCGACGTCGTCAATGTCCTGGATCATCGGTCGAACCCCGACGAATTTCGGGTGGTGCGCGAGCCGCGCGAGAACTTGCCGGTCGGAAACGTCCTCGAAGTCGATCCAGCCGACGATTCCAGCGACATGGGACGTCGCATCGGCCAGTCCCAGCAAGTACTCGGTTTCGTTGACCGTTGCCGCCGTTTGGACGAGGACGGTTCGACCGATTCCGTGAGATTCCAGGGTGGGAGCCAGGTGCGACGGGTCATAGGGCCGGGCGAGCACGGGATTGTCCATCGGCATCCATGTGTAGTCGCCACGTGCCGGTTGCCAATAATGGTGATGTGCATCGACTGTGGTCATCGCGAATCCTTTCAGAACCCATGTGTCGTTATTCGGCCGAAAACCGTGATGGCTGCAAGTTCGCCTTGTGACCGTTTACGAGCAAAGGCTTTATGGTTTCGCTGCAGGGCTCGCGCGCATCGGTCACTTGCCCACTGACAGGGCTGACTGGAAAGCCACCTCACCGTTTCGGTCCAGTCTTCCGCACGGTTGCAAAGGACCTTGACGTACTCGGCAGGCGTCTGCGGGTTGAACGAATCCACCATCAGAATTCCTATCCCGAGTGGAGGCCGTACTCTTCGCAAATGAGATCAGCAACTTGCTGGAATGCATGCGCACTGGCGGTCAAGGTATCCACGCTTCGCCGAGGTCAATCACAGGGCCGCCATCCTCGCCGCACGGGGAGACCATACCACAAGAAGATGAAGATTTTTTGATCTTCGCGCCGCGCGCGCGCCTGATCCTGAGGGCAAGTTGGGATGTTCAGAGGAACATGGGGCTCCGGTCTGCATTTTGGAAGATCGTCCAGGAGTGCGGGCGAAGCGACGTGACGCGCCGACCACCGTTCAGGGCAGCGAAGTTCATCGAACACCAAACCCGAAATGAAGGGTGTTCCGGCAGACCCGGACTCGCTTGCCCTTTCCGAGGCCGCCTCTCGAATGGACCGGAACGTTAACAGGACGGATCGACGCCCGGATGGGTCAAGTAAGCAACTGACCAGTCTACAACTCAAGGGGTGCTCCCGGTCAGGTCACTTTCCCGCGCGCATCGATCGGAAGCACAGCCAATTCGTTCCCTTCCCGCCGCAACCAGGCAAAATCAAGCATGTTGGTCACGACACAGATATGGTTCGGAATTATTCTGACCCTGTTTCCAACACGAAGCCGGTCGTCCGTATCGTACCGGATGACGCCATGCTCCTCACTCAGGCCCGTTATTCGCAGCCCCGGGCGCCCGATGATGTGCCCGAACCCTTCCAGGCCGAGCAGGTCCGAAGTCAGCACCTTGGAGCCGGCGTCGATGATCGCACGGGTTTCGGTCGGGACGCTGACGACAGTGGCAACGACATGTGCCGCGCAATCGTCCCACGCACAGGTT
>JAPOVX010000049.1 GCA_026707935.1 Paracoccaceae bacterium | reverse complement strand
CGCACGACATCAGCGATCTCGGGGCAAGTTAGGCAACGACGAACTGTTGCGCAAGAAGGCGTTTCTCCGATCCCGCCCACCAGCTATACCGGAACAGAGCTACGCTGACTTCTCCGGCGCTTACGCGCACCGAATGACTAATAAGTCATTCGCGGAAAGGGGCTATCCTGAGTTTGCACCGATGACCGGAGAGGATGCCACCGAATACGTGTCCCTGATCGGGCTCCGCGGCGACGAGCCTCGCCGGGTGGTTCGCGTCATGTCGCGCAACGGTCTAAGCGTAGGCGATCCCGAACGCAAGAAACGCGAGATGACGGACGGCGAAATAGTCTGCACGCCACTGGCGGATGCGGAAATCACGAACGAGGATGTGTTGACCTTCTGGTCGGAGAGAGACGGAAAGCTGAAGTTGCCACCTGACGCAAATCTATCAAATTGCGTCTTCTGCTTCATGAAGGGTACTACCGCAATACCCAATGTGCGGAGCGACATAGCTACAGCAGACGCTGAACTAACTGAGAATCTTCGAAGTGTTCCGGGTACGCCGTCGGACATTCGGTGGTGGGTTGACCTCGAGGCAGACTACAAGCGTCGGCCACTAAAGCGACTTAACGGAAGCGGTCGACGAAACCAAGAAACTGTCACAATTGGTTTCTGGGGAGTCGATGCCGACGTAACTTATCGGGATCTGATGGAAATTGACACTGAACAACTGGTTTCGCGATCGGATTTCGGTGGTAGGGCTGCATTACCTTGCGATTGCACCGACTGAAGACCATGCCGCCGCCTCCAGTGTATCTCGACTACCAAGCATCCACGCCGGTTGATAATCGAGTTCAAGAAGCGATGGCACAAGCCATCGACCTATACGGCAATCCTCACACCACGAGCCATTTGGCAGGTATTGAGGCGTACCGGACAGTGGTGCAGGCGCGACGGCAGGTCGCCCGAGCGATCGGGGGAGATGCACGTCGAGTCGTATTCACGTCAGGCGCGACAGAAGCCAATAATCTTGCGCTGTTCGGCGCCGTACGAGCGGCGGTCGGGAGACGCAAGATCGTGGTTCTTGCGAGCGAGCACAGCTCGGTGATTGAGCCTGCTCTCGCACTCGGCGACGAGGGCTTTGATGTTCAAGTGCTGCCAGTCGGGGGCGACGGCACTGTGGACTTGGAGGCCGTCGAGAAGGCAGTGGACACGAACACGGCCCTCGTGTCGGCAATGCACGTCAACAACGAGACCGGTGTTGTGCAACCCATCGCCGCTATCGCCGAAATTAGTCATCGTCACGGTGCCCTGCTTCACTCGGATTGTGCCCAGTCATTGGGACGACTACAGGTAGATATTGATCATCTCGGAGCCGACATGCTCACCCTTTCGGCGCACAAGTGTTACGGACCCAAGGGAATTGGCGCGCTCTACGTTGGTGGGCGTCAGAATGTTGTGCTTCGGCCTCTGCTCTACGGCGGGGGTCAAGAGGGCGGGCTGCGAGCGGGAACGCTGCCAGTGCCGCTATGCGTTGGGTTTGGCGAAGCCTGTCGAATCGCTGCCGCCAACGTTAACGCGGAAAGCAAGCGGATGGGCTTGCTAGCAGAAAAACTGCTGGAGGCAATACTTGAGATGTGCCCCCCCGCACGGCTGAACGGATCGCGGACGCAACGAGTTTCGTGTGCATTCAACGTGTGTTTCCCGGGAACCGTCGGGGACGAATTGCTGAACGCGTTCGAGGGGATATACGTATCATCTGGATCAGCATGCGCGTCGGCTGTGCTTGAGCCTTCGAGGGTATTGCTTGCCTACGGTCTATCGGCATCCGACGCTGACGCTTCTCTTCGGTTCTGCGTGGGCCGGTTCACAACGGATGCTGATATCGAAACGGCAAAGAGGATTGTCGCCAAGGGTGCTGCGCGGCTGGGTCTGATGAGAAGGACGGCCGCTTAACGCGGAATGTTAATACTCTCCAGAGACCGGGCGGGGTTTCGAGTCCTGCCCATCACCGCCACTCTTATTGAACGGATAATCACAGCTTACGTCACCCGCATACGCCATTGACTTATATAGGTCAATGGCGTAGTGTTCCGCAATGAAGCTCACCTTCATTGAGACGCCGGTGTTTACCGAACTCATCACCGATCTCCTTGAAGATGGGGAGTACCAACGGATGCAGGAACATCTGCTGATTTATCCGACGGCTGGTGACCTCATCGTCGGCACGGCGGGATGCCGAAAGCTCCGTTGGCGAGTTTCAGGCCGAAAAGGCGGTAAGAGCGGTGGAATGCGAGTGATTTATTACTTCAGGAGCGCGGCGGATCAGATCTTTTTCCTGCTGGCGTACGATCATCGATCCGTTGACGACCTGACGCCGGATCAGAAGCGACAACTGGCAGGCATCACCAGGCAGTTGAAATAGAGGTTGACACTATGGATAAAAATCTTTTTGAAAAACTGATCGATAGCGCCTCACAGGCGACTGAAATTGTGCGCGGGGAACGCAATCCATCCCGGACTTTCGAGGTGACGTCCGACGTTGTGCGAGAAATCCGCAAGAGCACCCGTCTATCCCAGGAGAAGTTCGCAGGTCTCTTTCATATTTCGGTCGGCACACTTCGTAATTGGGAACAAGGGCGCCGCCGACCGGACGGACCTGCGGCTGCCTTGCTGATCGCAATCAAGAACGATCCGGAGAATGTGGTTGCTGCACTGAATTCTGCTGCGTAGTTCCCCAGACTATATTGCGTCTCCACGTAGTGTCCGCTACTTGCTCCGACCCTACACACAATCGCAGATCACCATGATTTCGGAAAATCGTCTACAAGCTTTCTCCCCACTTACTGAGGCCAGCTTCGATGTCTGTTTCGAACCATTCGCGGAACCGCTTCTCAAGCTTCTCGATTTGGTCCAGACGAGATGTTTCCGCTGCAAATCTGAACGGACTTTCCGATAGGACATGATTTTCCCACTCCCGCGCTGTAGTTCCTTCGCCAAGATCCAGTTCGCCAGTTAGAAAAGACGTTGCTACATGCAGATCGGCCGCACGTCCAACGGCGTGCAACGACAGAACAAACCGGGTGTCTTTCTTCTCAATCTCTGGGATGCGCAGAATAAGTGAGGCCCATCGCCGTGGTCGTTTTAAGTCAGCAAAATAGCCTAGCTTTTTCGCCCCTTGGATGATCTGCCAATGCCACCAGTCGCGTTTGTCTGTGTCATCAGTTCGGACATCCGCCATCACATCGATGCCTTGTTTGGAAAAGGCCTGTTCGACTTCGCCCTTCGCTTCTTCGAGGCGAGTCGCTGCAATTCGTATTAGCCTTTCCATGATCCCTGCGGTTTGCTCCTGCGAGGCATCCGCCCGGCGTTTAGCGCGGATTGCCAGCGTTTCCGCTGCCTTTATCAGCGGTTCGCCTCGCAGTTGCCGTAGTGACTCGATGGCATTTCGAAGGTCACTGATCTGGATATCAGCGAAGAGGTCCACCAAAGGCTTCAAGTCGCCACTATCTGCAGCGGCCAAGGCGTCAAGATACCGGTCACGATGCTCTTCATCGCGAATGACTAGAACCAGGTAGCCAGCCTTCAGA
>JAPOVX010000200.1 GCA_026707935.1 Paracoccaceae bacterium | reverse complement strand
GAACTCGACCGCGACGGAAACTGGAGCAGGGTCAGGACACCCGCAGGCAATGTCGCATTCGTGCACAACGGGTATCTGGTGGAAACCGTGGATCCAGTAGACGGCAGATCAACCGGAGACCTGCGGATATTGCCGCAATTTGGATATTCACGTGGGGTCAACAGCATTGCGGTCAGTGCTGACGGCCAGACCATCGCAACCGGATTGGAAGACGACACGGCGCGTCTATGGGATGCCAGCAGCGGACGTGAGCTGCGGATTCTGAAGGGACATTCCGGTTCCGTCTACAGCACTGCGTTCAGCCCCGACGGCCGGACCATCGCAACCGGATCGTGGGACAACACAACCCGTCTGTGGGACGTAGCAAGCGGGCGCGAACAGCGGATTCTGGAGGGACACTCTGATGCCGTCTACGGTATTGCGTTCAGCCCCGATGGCCGGACCATCGCAACCGGATCGGGTGACCGGACAGCCCGCTTGTGGGACGCCGCCAGCGGACGTGAACTGCTGGTGCTCAAGAGGCATTCGTTTGCTGTCGTGAGTGTTGCCTTCAGCCCTGACGGCAGGATTGTTGCCACTGGGTCGAGCGATACTTCGGTACGCTTGTGGGACGCCGTCAGCGGGCGGGAGTTGCACATGTTAAAAGGTCATATTTCGGAAGTCTACGGCGTTGCGTTCAGCCCCGACGGCGGCACTGTCGTCACCGGGTCATACGATGGCATTGCACGCCTGTGGGACGTTTCCAGTGGGCGGAAGTTGCATGCGACGGAACGTATTTCGGCAGGAATTCTGACCGTTGCGTTCAGCCCCGATGGCGGTAACTACGTTACCGGCTCGACCGACGGGATGGTTCGTATATGGGACGCCTCCAGCGGGAAGATACTGCGGACTCTGGAAACGCATTCACTCGATGTCAACGGCATCGCCTTCGGCGCGGACGGCCGCACCCTGCTCGCAACAGGTAATGCGGGTGCGGTGCAAGCCTGGGATGCGACGACAGGCCAGGAGCAAGGCATGTTTGCCCTGTTCGATGATGGCTCCAGTATTGTGGTCACTCCGGATGGTTTCTTTGACGCTGCCGGTGGCGGATCAAGGCATGTCGACATAATCCGTGGATCGGAGTCGCTGCCCATTGACCAGTTCCATGACGTGCTCAACCGCCCGGACATGGTCCGTGAAGCACTGGCTGGGGATCCCGAGGGCAGGGTAGCGGCCGCGGCCGCTGCGCTTGACTTGGATGAGGCAGACAAACCCGACATGCCGATGCGTATCCAGGCATTGACTTCTCTCGACGGAAACCGGGTCGAAGGAAGCACCGCCAGGCTGTCACTCGGCATCGAGAATCATGGTGATGGCAAGGGTTACATTGAGTTGCGGCTAAACGATGTCCTTTTGGAGGTGGCAACTGATGCGATCAATCGGGAACGTAGAGACGCCGAGAACAACAACCTTCTACGGCTGCAAAGGCGAATCAACCTTTTTCCGGGCGAAAATGAAATCTCTGTAACCGCCTTTGACGAAGACGGAAATGTTCTCAGTTCGAAACGGCTGTCCATTGTCAGGCTCCGTGTCCCCGAGGAACATGGCTGGCAGTTGATTCCGCAAATTGGGGAAGTGTCCAGTGACTTTCAGGACATTCGCTTCAGTCCTGACGGACGTACTCTTGCGACCGGATCAACATCAAGGGAAAGCATTTGGCTTTGGGATGCTGCAAGCGGACGAACGCTCCGTTCACTCACGGGACGATCGGATGGGGTAGGCCGATTTGTCTACAGCCCGGACAGCCAAACAATAGCCGCGGAATCGTTCAATCTCAGCGCAGAGATTTGGGACGTTGAGACCGGCCAGATGCTTCGCGTTCTGGATCAGGGAAATTATGAAGTGGAGGGTACCGTCACCTTCAGCCCGGACGGGCGTTTGATCACGACGAGTGACAACACCGGAAATGTACGCCTCTGGGACGCGACAACCGGCAGGATCTTGCATCAGCTTGAAGCCGGGGCAGACCTTTTGATCATCGAGTACAGCCCCGATGGCCGCCTCGTTGCTACAGGTGCCAGGGACAACATACGGCTCTGGGACGCTGCAACCGGCAGTCTGTTGCGCGAGCTCGATGGAATAGTCGACTATTCTTCAAGCATCCGGTTTGACCCTTCCGGCCTTACCGTTGCTGCAGGATCGGCGTATGAGGCGACGGTGCGCCTCTGGGACACGTCGACAGGCAGGGAGTTAAATGCGCCGGACGTACTCCCGGGCCGAAGCGGGAAAGACGAAATCACCCGCCTCGCTTTCAGTCCAGATGGCAGCATCGTTGCCACCGGGTCGATCGATGGTACGGTTCTGCTCCAGGAAATGGCAACCGGTCTCGAAGTCAGTGTGCTCGATGGCCATGTGGACCCGGTAACCAATATCGTCTTCAACCGTAACGGTCTCATTATTGCTACCAGTTCGAAGGCAGATGGTTCCGTACGGCTTTGGAACGGTGCGACGGGCAGGCAACTTCAGGTCCTTGAGGGTCATGTGGATGGAACAACGGATATCGCATTCAGCCCTGACGGCAAAATTGTAGCAACCGTTTCCGGCGATGCGACCGGACGTATTTGGGAGGTTGAGACCGGTCGAGAATTGCACGTCCTTAATTCCCTTGCGGATGCTATCAGCGAAGTCGCGTTGAGCCCTGACGGCCGCGTTGCCGCCCAGGGGAACTACGACGGTCTCATACGCCTCTGGGACATCGAAAAAGGCGTGCACCTAGGCGTTATTGACGCCCATGAAGATTATGTCTCGAACATTGAATTCAGCCCCGATGGGCGTCTCCTGATGTCCCGTACATTCGAAGGCACCAAGCGGGCATGGGACATCACGAGAGATTACGAACCAAGTCCCGAGGAGAACCTGCCAGACTTCACAGACACGGAGACGAGTCCTGATGGCCGCTACAGTGTGATGGTCGGGACAGAGGGATGGTTACATCTCTCCGACCGAAATGGCTCGAAACGCTATGAACTTTTCGGGCATACGGCTCAGATTACCGCAGCCGAATTCAGCCCCGACAGCCGTACCCTGATGACTGGATCATGGGATAGCACGGCGCGGCTTTGGGAGACTGCAACCGGTCATGAATTACAGATCCTGGAGGGTCATGCGGGATCGGTAGAAGATGTAGCGTTTGGTGCTGACGGGCAGATGGCCCTGACCGGCTCTTCGGATGGCACGTCTCGCCTCTGGGAAACCTCGACGGGACGAGAAGTGGCGCAATTCGTTTCTTTCGCTGACGGATCGTGGATTGTTCTGACGCCTGAAGGTTTCTTCAACGCCTCGGAAGACGGTGCCAGGTATCTCCATCTGGTCCGCGGGTTGGATGTGCTGTCGGTTGACCAGGTCTTCGACGCACTGTTCCGTCCGGACCTGGTACGCGAGGCTCTGGCCGGCGACCCCGACGGCAAGGTCGCAGCGGCTGCTGCCCGGCTCGACCTCGACAAGGTGCTGGCCTCGGGTCTGCCGCCGCAGGTCATTGAGGTTCACTCGTTGGACGGGGCTGCAGTCGACGGTGATGTGGTCGAAGTCTCGGCGGAGATCGAGGACCGCGGCGGCGGCG
>JAPOVX010000296.1 GCA_026707935.1 Paracoccaceae bacterium | reverse complement strand
GCACGAGGATCCGAATGACTTTCGCCGTCCCGTCGCGCCAGAGCATGACCTCCTCCACCAGGCAGGCAGAAGACGCTTGCGGTCGCGGGCGGTGATAACGGGAGACTCCCAAAGCCGGGAGAGGCGCATGCCCAGGGCATTCAGCCGCGCCAGGGGCGGCGGTTCGGGACGGTCCCGCTGCGCCTGCTCCAAGGCATCCCGTGCCGCGGCCAGGGCCTCCAGGGCCCGGTTCCAGTCGCGTTCGAGCGTATCGGCGACCAGGCGATTGTCGGGGTCCACCTTGCGATAGCGGCGTTCCGCAAGCGAGGCTTCGTAGTTGCAGCGGTCCACGTCCAGCTGCAGCGTCCGATGCGCCTCCTGGTCCTTTTGCTGCTGCTGCCTGAACGCCTCGGCCGCCGCCTCGATGCCGGACGCCGAAACCGCTTCAAGGAATGTGTCGCCAATCAGGGCATCGATGCGCTTGCCGCCGACCGTCATGCACGACCGTCGGTCGGCATCTCCACTGCGTGGCTGACAGACGTAGAACCACGCCTTGCCGTAGGCGACGTTCATGGCGCGGCCGCAGTGACCGCAGACCACGCGACCCTGCAGCAGCGCCTTGCTTTACCGCTCCGCACCCCCCGTTCCCGATGCCGTCGAGTTCGCCGACAGCCGGTCCTGGATCTCAAGCCAGACCGGCCAGGGGACGTAACCCTCGTGATGATCCTTGATCAGAACATGCCAGTCATCCGGGGCGACCTTGCGGATGATGCGCCGGACCTGGTTGTCGTCGCCCAATACCCGCTCCGTCCGCTGGCGCCCGTAGACATAGGCGCCCCCCATGGCCGGATTGCGGAGAATCGAATGGACGCGCTATACTCATAGCGGGCTTCGCTCCACACGACAGCATCGCTGCCCGATTGACGACTGGGAAGCCGGACCCCCTCATCCCGAAGCGCCTGGATCGCCTGGCGTGCCGAGCCGTGCGCCTGGAAACCGGAAAACACCCGGTCGATCGCATGCCGGACCTGCATGTCCGGATCCTTGTGCAGCGAAGTCCCCTCCAGCACGTATCCGATCGGAATGTGATGATACAATTCGCCGCGGGCGGCCTTGTTCCGGATGCCGCTCTGCAGGCGCGTCCGGATCAGGAAGGCTTCCGATTCCGAAAGCGTGCCCTTGATCGATAGAACGAGATTGTCGTCATGGCGCGCCGGGGAATACACCTGCTCCCCTTCAACCAGCAGCGTATCCGTCATCCGGCACCAGTCGAGCAATTGAAACCACTCCACCGGATTGCGTGCCAGGCGGGTGACCTCAAGACCGAAGACCGCCCCCACACGACCGCGTTCGCCCGCAAACGAACCCGAACGGCCCTGGTCCGCATCCACGGTTTCAATCAGGTCGTCGTGCCAGCCCAGGGCGCGCGCCTCGTTGGCCAACGCGTACTGGCGCTCCGTGGATTCCCGGTTCGTGATGACCTGCGTCGGCGTCGATTGCCGGATGTAAATCAGGGCACGGCGCTCAAGATGGCGGGCCGTGATCTTCTCGCCTGCGCTCATTGTCCATCTCCGCTGCGGCAACCTTCGTCATCAGCCGCGACAGTTGCGTCACAAACGCCGCACGGTTCTCCTGCGGAAACCTCTGCCACCGCGCCAGACGTTCCTCCCAGGCCAGAAGCGCCAGAAGCGGCGGTTCCCGATCGTGGCCCTGTGATCCCAACCCGATCCTCCAGTGTCCTGATCCGTTCAAGCAGGGCAAAAATGCGTCAAGTGTGCCGCGGGTGCAAGCCGCCGGGGGCGCGCATCCGGCCAGCATCGTCCAATCCGACGGAATCCGGAAACGCTGACCGTCCGGCATCTCCACATCCAGGAACATGCGGCCGCAGGCGTGCCTGCGAACCTTGCGGATCTTCAGTTCCCGGGTATCGTACGGGTGCTTGAAGCGCTTGAGAAAAACCGGCACCGACGGCAGGCGCCGGGAAAGCCCTCGAAGTGTATTAGTCTGTTGCCCCTTCGTAGAGAACAAGGGTATTGCAGCCCCCGAGGTGCCGGTTGGCGAGGCTCTTCTCGATCCAGGGCTGGCGCTTCAGCAGCCAGTCGAGCATGGCCAGCATCTCGTTGCCGGTGACGGGGCCGAGGCCGAGCACGGCCCCGAGGCTGGTGGATGCGGTCTCCGGCGACAGCGCCCGGGCGGTGGCGAGCTTGGAGGCGGGATCGACGATGCGCGCGACGATGGCGGCGACGGCGAGATCCCGCATGCGGTTCGCCGTGCGGTCGAGGATGCGGACCAGGCCCAGGGACCGGAGCGTTCCCAGCACCGCCGCCACGTGGCCGTGGGGAACCGCCCTCTTGATGGTGAAGACGTCGTTGAGGTTGCGGACGGCGACACCGCCCCTGAGGAGGGTATCGATTCCGCTGATGATGTGTTCGGGCAGGCCGGTGAGGTTTGCGCGTGTGCGTTTTTTGATGCGTTTGCCTTCGCGCCAGGCCTCGCGGATGAGGATTGTGGGTTGAGCGCCCCTGTTTGGGATGCGTTCGACGTTGATAGCCATGGGAACGTTTATGGGGAGTGAAATGCGCCATGTCAAAGTGAAAAGTGATGACATTAGGCATTTACATGGGAACATTTGTCCGGAATCACTTCATCCGGAAATCGCGTAAGTGACTCTAATTCAACGACTTTCTCACCGATGATTCCGTTTTGTTCCGCTGGAAGTTCCGACTTATCTGCGCATCGACGTCTCGTTTTTCACCCGCCGGCCTGAAACTGATCGACGCGATAATCGAAGATCCCGCTTGCGACCTGCTCGCGATGATTGGTGCCCAGAGTCAGGATCTGCTGATTCAGGTTGCCGGGACGCAGAGGCGATAGAGGCCCGAACCTAGGATATTGATGCGCAAGCGGAGAGGGCGGGTACAGCGATGTGTCGACAGACAGTACCAGGCGTTGGTCCCGTGACGGCATTGGCTATCGAGAGTTTTGCGCCCGGGAAGGCGGAGTTCCTTTGTGTCCGTGCAAAGTCGTGTGGCGCGGCGCAATCCTGTGTCGCTTGAGCCGCGCAAGCACGAACAATGTTCAGGATGTGTACGCCAATGCCCTTGAGCACCGGCGAAGATCGGAGCGCATGACGATCACTTTGTCATCGTGAGCCCGTCCTTCGCGGCGGCCCGGATGAGCCTGCAAAAGCATCCTATCCAATTTGGTAATTCAAGAATGTCTCTTTCTCGGCAATGCGCGCACTGAACATCCCGGCTTGGTGCGTGGTGCCCATGATCCACAACTCGCTCTGACCGCATTGGGAGTGAGAAAAGCTTCCGTTTCTATCCGGTCTGGATATTTGCCTTTGCAATCACGAAAATGGGAAACTCGCTTTGGGATGACCGACCGGATTTAGAGTGGCGCGGCATTTGGCGACCTCGGCTAACGTGGTTGTGTTTAGGCACTGTAAGGGACGTGAAAATGTCATTGGGGAAAACGGACACCCTGGTTGTTGGTGGGGGACAAGCCGGCATCGCGCTGAGCGAACATCTCGGGAGGAACGATGTTCCGCACCTGATCCTGGAAAAGCACCGGACGGCGGAAGCCTGGCGCACCGGCCGTTGGGACGCCCTGGTTGCCA
>JAPOVX010000344.1 GCA_026707935.1 Paracoccaceae bacterium | reverse complement strand
AGGGTGTGTTCCGCGTTGTGTCGATTCCATTCCGCGAAACAGAACTCGGCAAGACCTTAAAGTTGACTCCGCACAGGAATTCTGTGGCCGTTCCGATCGAAAACAGTGTGTGCGGCCAGCTCGCAAACCGCCGACACTGATTTGGAAACACTGACTGCCGTCGGTGGAACCATGTACGTTTCAGGCTCCCCCGAAATGTATGATAGGGACGGGGTGTGACCTAGGGACGTGACATCCGGGATTGATCCATGCGATTTCTGCTTGACGTCAAGACAATCTCTGTTTCACTTCGTTCGAGAGCAGCCTTTGACATCTTGCAAAAGTTCCGAGAATGCGATGACGATACTGCGGTTCTTGCACAGGCCTGGTAAGGAACAAAATTTGATTGCGCCCGGGCATTTGTTGCACCCTGCTGGCAAATGTTTGAGCGTTTTATTTTGTCAATAGTGTTCGCAAGCTTTCCGGCGCTCGACTACGGCAAGGGCGCTTTAGATTGGCAAGCCCTCGGATGTGCCCGGTTGATTGCTGACAACAAGACATCACCACTTTTCGACCGCCGAATTTCAGCGATTGTGTACGTAGACGATCTCATTTTGGTGACATCAAAAAATTGCTACATAATGGCTTTTCAAAGACGACAGTCATGGTTTTGGGCATCGGGCGTGATATCCGGGACCAACTTAGCTGTTTTAGCTGCTGACTTTAAGGCCTTGTGTCCATGGTAAGTGTGGTACACGGCAGTCCCCGAAACGGATCGGAAGAGCGACCAACTGAATGATTCAGCAAAGCGCATTTCAGACAAGGGCGCGTACTGTTGATCATCTCGGTCGCGAGCAAATCGCTGACTGTCCGACAGCAATCTCTGAACTATGGAAAAACGCCTTCGATGCCTACGCTCGAAATGTGTCTTTGAACATCTATGATGGAGACATACCGGTAGCAACCATTGTCGACGATGGCCATGGGATGAACAGCCAAGAGTTCGCGCAGCGTTGGTTGGTCGTGGGAACGGAATCCAAGGCGTCAGTGGATCATACTCCCGCCAAAGACCGAAATGGTTTGCGAGTGCGGCCCAGACAAGGTCAAAAGGGCATTGGCCGCCTGTCTTGTGCCAATTTGGGTCCTCTTCTGCTCTTGGTCTCAAAACGGAGACACAATCCGTTCGTCGCAGCACTCGTTGACTGGCGTTTGTTCGAAAACCCCTTCATGAATTTGTCAGACATTTTCATTCCGGTTACCGAATTCGACAATATTGACGAAGTATTTGACCAACTTCCTGGCCTTGTCACGTCTCTTTCCGAAAACATCACTGGTGGCGACGAAGAAGCGCGAGAGCAACGAATACGAGAAGCGTGGTCAGCATCCGATGAATTACACCTAGACGAAAGTCACGGTGAAGGAGAACATAAGCCGAGCGCACTTTCGTACGAAATTCTATCAACTATCTCGAATGTCGCCTTCGAACACCGACATTTTCGCGAATGGCCAGTGGCGGCCGGCTCCAGTGAAAACGGCACGGCGCTTCTCGTGTCGGACATTAACTACGACCTCCGTGTCTACTTGGAAGATGGCGTTTCGGACGTCGCGGCCACCGGCGCAAAGAGCAGGTTTTTCGAGACCCTCTCAAGCTTCGTCGACCCTTTTGTCGATGAGACGGATTCTGTTTCAGTCAGGAGCGATCTTCAGTTTTCGTATGTGGCGTGCATATGGCAAGGCGGTACACGACGCGAGATTGTTGGGTCCAACAAACAGTTCGACAAGCGGCAAGTAGATGGGCTTGAACACCGGATCGAAGGACAGATAGACGAAAAGGGTGTGTTTTCCGGTCGCGTCCGGGCATTTGGCGAATGGCTTCCGGAAGACTGCGTTATCGAACCCCCTGAAGATCTCTTGATCCCCACCCGGCGCGATAGCGTCTTGGGCCCTCTTGAATTGTACATAGCCTCGATGGAGTTTAACGCCACCAACACAACTCACCCACAACCGGAATTTCAATTCTATAGGGAACTTGCACAAAAATATGCTGGATTCATGGTTTTCCGCGACGGTCTCCGTGTCTTGCCCTATGGAAGAACGGACAACGACTTCTTTGATATCGAATCTCGCCGTAGCCGAAGCGCGGGGCGGGAATTCTGGAACCATCGCCAGATGTTCGGTCGTTTGTCCATTACGCGTGCACGCAACCCAAACTTGAAGGACAAGGCCGGGCGAGAAGGACTTCTCGACAATCGCGCCGCCAAAACGTTGAAGGCGCTGGTTGCCAACATACTTATGCGATCCGCCCGCCTGTATTTTGGCTCGGCCTCTGAAATCCGACAGGAAGTGCTCCCACAGATTTCGGCTGACAATGCACGCCGACGTGCCGCCGACGCGAGAAACAAACTTCGACGGCGACAGAGAAAAGAATTCCGGTCCAAACTCCAAGACTTGGCTCCGGAACTGCCAACATTTGCTCGTGAAGTGGAAGCCCATGCCGATGACTTGATGAGAATTGAAACCGAGTCGCAACTATCTGAAGCACAACAATCCCTGGACGAACTTCGGGAACGGATGTCCGACTTTAAATTGCCTGGCGCTCCCAAGAATCTCGGTCCACTTGAGGACAAGTATAGTCATTACCGTGCTACATTGCGGTCCATCGAAGCGACGATGGCTGAATTAAGTAAGGAAGTCGAACGCAAAACTGAACAAATCAAACCAGCCAAGCCCGTTGCCCTTCTAAACAGACAATTGGCCAGCCAAGCCGCACAGATCCATCGCCGCGTGCAGGGGTGGTCTCGAACTCTCTATTCACTTCAGAGAGAGGAATATCAACGTATACGCGAAATCGTAAGTCAGAGGAACAAGGTGTTCCATGCTGAGGCGACCCCATTGGTTCATCGCTTCGAAACAGGGCGGCTTTCTTACTCCCAATCGTCCAAAGCCATGAATTTGCTCAAACAGCGTTTGGACGAGGAGAACAGGGAGTTGTTCGTTTCTTACATAGCAGCGCTTGAGAATTTGAAGGACAGCATCGATCTGGAGCACCTCGCGACATTTGGAATGGAAGAGTTGGGTGAACTTAGAACCGAATTGGAAAGGTTGAACAGCCTTGCCCAACTTGGCATTGCAGTCGAAATAGTAGGACATGAACTTCAATCGTATGACGACATCATCGGCTCAGGAATCAGGCGACTACCGGAAAATGTTCGCGGGACTGATGCAGTCAAAGATATCGAGTTCGGCTACGAGGGACTTACGGACCAGCTACGGTTCCTCTCGCCGCTGCGACTGGCAGGGCACAAAATCCAAAGTTGGATAAACGGCAAAGAGATTTACGATTATCTCTCTGAGTTTTTCAAGTTGTCACTAGCAAAAAACAAAATTTCGTTTGAAGCGTCTGGAGCTTTCCGCGGTTTTCGCGTGTTTGACCAGAGGTCCAGGCTTTACCCGGTGTTCATCAATTTGCTGAATAACAGCATCTACTGGCTGGCCCTGAGCGATCACAAGGACAAGCGCGTCGTATTGGGCATTTTGAACTCCGACGTTGTCGTATCGGACAATGGTCCGGGCATTGATTCAGGGTGAATCTGTTCTGTTTTTTTGCCGGCAGGCGGGTTTGACGCGATTGTCTT
>JAPOVX010000258.1 GCA_026707935.1 Paracoccaceae bacterium | reverse complement strand
ATGACTGGGAAGGTTGGAACATCCTGACCAGCAAGCTCGGGGACAGGTGCCAACTCGTCGGGGACGACATATTCGTGACCAACGCAACCCGCCTCGCGCGCGGCATATCGGAAGGATGCGCGAATTCGATCCTGATCAAGGTCAACCAGATCGGCACCCTGACCGAAACCCTGGAAACGATGGAACAGGCGCGTTCGAGCGGCTACGGTTCGGTCATGTCTCACCGATCGGGCGAAACCGAGGACACGGCGGTCTCCGACCTTGCCGTTGCAACCAATTGCGGTCAGATCAAGGCGGGCTCACTGTCGCGCACCGACCGGCTCGCGAAGTACAATCAGCTCATCCGCATCGAAGAAGAGCTCGGGGACAGCGCCCGGTTCGCCGGGCATCCTCTCACCGGCAAGACCGGTTGATCGAAACCGGCATCCCCGCATCCCGGCCGCGCTTTCGGTGAACCGGTCGAGGTAACGTCGCCCGCTGCATGTGCACGCGAGGTCACCTCCACCTGTGAATCGGCGGGATTCGTGGTGAATCGTCTCCGGGCAGGCTCCTCGAGCGGGCGGCCATCGAACTCCCCGTGGTCCGTCACGACTTCCGACGAGCATCGCGTTTGTCCGAAGGAAAACCGTGATTGGTCTGCCTGTTCAGTTCATTTGCACGGCAGAGCGGACACGTTCCTCGCACGTCCTGGCCAATCGTTTCCGATCGGAAAAGTCTCCGACCTTGAGCGGTTCGTGGAACACGACCTCGACGCTCCCCTGGTTTGGCGCGGAGATGATCATGGCCGCATGGCCTATGAAACTCGCGTCTCCCCACCAGCCATAAAGGTCACGGCGGCGCCCCGTCGGCGCCGCGTAGACAAAGCTGACCGGCTGAATCCACGTGGTGTTTCGAAAATCGCCTTCGAAATATGCCGCGAAGAGCGTGGGCCGAAAACCGAGGACCCGCCGGCCGTCGGTGCTTGTCCCTTCCGGAAAAAACAGCAGGCGATGGCCCAGCCCGATCCGATCCATGAATTCGATCTTCTGCAAAAGCGCGTCCATGATTCGACGGCGGATGAATACGGTTCCCGCTGCGCGCGCGATGACCCCGCACAACGGCCAATTGCGAACTTCCGCCTTGGAAACGAAATAGGCATCGTGGACCGAATTCAGAACGATCACGTCAAGCCAGCAGCAATGGTTGGCCACCATCCCCCCCGGCTTCAGCGTTGGAGTTCCCCGCGTCTTTACCGAAAGGCCAAGGACAAGGAGCGCTGACCGGCAGGCAACCCGGACGATCGCCTGCCGGGCCGTGTCCGCATTCAGCAACCGTGCCACCAGCAACGGAGGGAAAAGGATCGAAATCACGACGAGAACGGCCAGGATCTTGTACGAAAGGCGAACCCAACCCGTCGCGGTCGGACTGTCGATTACGATCGGACGTTCGCCTTGCCAGGGGATCACCTTTCGTAGCCCCGCACGAAATATGCCTTGCGTTTTTCCGACATTCTCTCGGTGTCCAGGATCACGCACACATCGAGTGTATTGAAGACCTCATCGACGCACGCTCCCGCTCCGACAAATCCACCAAGCCGAATGTATCCCATGATCAGCGGCGGCAATCGGGAGCGCGCGTCCTCCAGATCAAGGGATTCAGGAGGCAGAAGATCGAGACGGGCCGCTCGGTCCACGCGGACACGGACACGTATGTCTTCCGGCGCGAGGTGGAAATGATGCAGGTAGGACACGGCCTCAACAAACGGGGCCGGGTCCGTGCCGGGGAAAGACGCCACGCCAAACATGATCTCGATGTTGCGGCTCAATACGTAATCCGCGATGCCGTTCCAAAGATGCAGCATGGCAACATTGCCCCTGTAGCGACGATCGATACACGATCGACCCAACTCGACCACGGAGCGTCCCGATCGAATGATCGCGCTTAGATCGAATTCGTCACTGCTGTAAAAACCCGGACCATCCTGTGCGACGTCGCCCCTGAGCAGTCGATAGGTTCCGACGATCCTGTCAGGACCACCGGCGAGCTCATCGATCAGGATCAGGTGGTCAAAAAAAGGATCGAATGCATCCTGCTCGACTCCGGCGCGGGCTGACGCTGCATCCACATGCGCGCCCATCTCCTCGACGAAAACGCGATAGCGGAGGCGCTGCGACGCAAGAACCTCTTCCTCGGTCTCGGCCAACCTCACCGTGAACTGGCTTCGGTCAGGTTGTGGATTTTCCGGCCCCGTCATCCCCGAATCCCCTGCCGAAAACATGCGCTGGCTTGCCCAGACATTCTGCGGATCACCGGTCCGGTTCCCATGTCTTCTCTTCCCATACCACCGCAGGCTGGGCGCGACTTCTCGGCCGCAATGACAGAAAACGGCCGCAACGTACAGAAACCCGGCCCCTTCGTCGAAAGAATTGCCACGGCGCGACACGCCTGCATCGACGCGATTCCAGGTTCGGAGTCACCCTGATTCGCAAACCGGCCGGAGTTCGACGTTCTCGGAATTGATCGAAACCTTTCCCGCTTCTTCAAAATTCACCGTAATGAACTCAGCGGTAACCGATTGAACCTGCCCGATCCCCCATTCCGGTTTTCCGGATGGCGGACAAGATCACCAGGTACGTGAAGGCGAATCAATTCCGGCAGACCCGCGAAGTCGGGATCAAGGCACCCGGCAGGGCGGATGTCGGGCCTTCACGCGGCCGGGTCCGACTCATTCAGCGAATTCCTGTAGAGCTGGCACCTTGACTGATAGTGGTGGGCTGCACGATCAAGGCCGGAAACCTCGTCAGGCGAAAGTTTGCGAACGACCCGGCCCGGCACACCGAGGACAAGCGAACATTCCGGAATGCGTGCGCCTTCCGGGACGAGAGCCTTTGCACCAACCAGGCAATTCCGTTCGACAGCGGCGCCATTGAGAACAACTGCGCCCATTCCGACCAGGGAACGATCTCCGATCGTGCAGCCATGCACGATCGCCGAGTGACCAATCGTGCACAGTGAACCGATTTGCAGGGGAAAACCCGGATCGGTGTGAAGAACCGCGTTGTCCTGAACATTGGTTCCATCACCCAGCACGACTGGCTCGTTGTCACCCCTGATGACTGCTCCAAACCAAATTGACACCGCTCTGCCAATGGACACGTTTCCGATGACATGCGCGCCGGGCGCCACCCAGAAATCCGCATGGTCCGGACAGGTCGGCAACACGTTGTTCAGCGAATAAATGGTCATGTTTACGGACCTTCGTCACCGCGGCGGCTTTCGAATTCCGCCGACAGGTCTTCGACAAAGGCTGCAATATCCGGACGTCTGGCAGACCGGTTTTTCTCGACAGCCACGATTCCGCGGATGGCATCTGCGCATTGCCGGAAGTCTTCATTGATCAGAACATAGTCATATTCACGGAAATGCCCGATTTCTTCCATGGCACGGTCCATTCGGCCAGAAACGTTTTCCGCGCTGTCCTGACCTCGGCTGATCAATCGTTGCTCCAGTTCACCAATGCTGGGCGGCAGAATGAAGACGGCTACCACGTGTCGGCCGAGGGGCGACGCCCTCAACTGGGCGCATCCCTGCCAGTCGACGTCGAACACGACGCCTCTCCCTGCATTCAGGGCATCCTCGACCGGACCTCGCGGTGTCCCGTACCTGTGGCCAAACACGACGGCATGCTCGAGAATCGATCCGGCGGCCACTTCGTTCGCGAACCGATGGTCGGAAACAAAAAAATATTCCCTTCCGTTGACTTCACCTTGCCGAGGGTTCCGCGTCGTCATCGATACGGACAACACCAACTCGGGGTCGGACGCGACAAGTTCTCTTGCCAGGGAGGATTTTCCAGCACCCGACGGCGATGACAGAACAAGCATCAACCCCTTTCGCCTGCGGTCACCCATGTTCATTCGACGTTCTGGACCTGTTCTCGCAACTGATCGACCACGACCTTCAACTCCAGTCCGACCGCGTTCAACCCCGACGAAGACGCCTTCGAACATAGTGTGTTCGCCTCCCGGTTCAATTCCTGAGCCAGGAAGTCGAACCTGCGCCCGATGACACCGCCGGTTTCAAGAAGTTGGCGGGCTGACACAACATGTGCGCGCATTCGGTCGATTTCTTCGGAAACATCCGATCTGACCGCGAGGAGAGCCAGTTCCAAGGCAATTCGTCCTTCATCCAGGTCACCTTTCGCGTCGAGGAGTTTGGCAACGTTGTCCCGAAGCCTGTCCGCAGCACCGGATTGACTCCCGGTGACGGTTTTCTCCGCATCCTCCACCAGGGAAGCGATCGATCCCACCTGGCTATCCAGGACTTCCCCGATCAGCCGTCCTTCCGATAATCTGGATTCATCCCACGACTCCACGACCTTGACAATTTCCCGTTCCAGAATCGGCGTCAATTCCGACAGATCGGATTCGCGCTCGCCACTGCCTCGGGTGGCAATCGCCGAGGCAAGAATTCCCGAGGGTGAATCCGGAGTCAGCGAGATTCCGCGATCGCGCGCTGCGTCGGCGATCATCCGGGTCGCGTCGAGAACGGCATCGAGCTCAAGCCGGTCAAACAGGATACCGGCATCGCGGTGATCGTGACCGATATTCAAGGAAACCGATACCCGGCCCCTTGAACACACCCGGGAGATCGCATGTCGGAGGCTTGTTTCGAGCGTTTCGCATTGGCCGGGAAGACGGAAGCGAATGTCGAAACCACGACCGTTGACGCTTCGAAGTTCCCAGGCCCAGTTAAGCGCACCCGACTGACCGGACATCGTTGCGAAGCCGGTCATCGACCTGAGTTGGTTTGAAGCCACAGTCTAAGGGCTCAACCGGCGGGAGGTCTCGAAGTGCGATTTGGAAATTCGCTGCACCGGATGCTCCGCCTGTTCAATGGCCGGCCTGACACCAGCGGTCGGCTGCCGGGGCCAATGGCGCCTTGGACCACCTACGCGTCAACCGGCCTTGAGCGCAGCCCCTTGCCTCACGTCCAGTTCTTCAGCAACCAGGAATGCCAGTTCGAGCGCCTGGGACGCATTGAGGCGCGGATCACACACCGTGTGGTAACGGGACGAAAGATCCATCTCGTCAACGGCCTTCATGCCGCCGGTGCATTCGGTCACATCCTTGCCCGTCATTTCGAAGTGGACGCCACCCGGGTAGCTGCCTTCGGATTGATGAATCGCGAAAAACTCCCTGACCTCCCTGAGAACGCTTTCGAACGGGCGCGTCTTGTAACCGTTTGATGCCTTGATCGTGTTTCCATGCATGGGGTCGCACGACCAGACCACGTTCCGTCCCTCTGACTGAATCCTGCGGACGAGGCGTGGCAGGTGGTCACCAACTGCGCCGGCACCGAAACGGGCGATCAGTGTCAGTCGGCCCGGCTCGTTTTCGGGATTCAGGGTGTCAGCCAGCCGGATCAGCGAATCGGTTTCGATCGACGGGCCGCATTTCAGCCCGATCGGGTTCTGTACGCCACGACAAAACTCGACATGGGCTCCGTCCGGGTTTCGCGTACGGTCTCCAATCCAGATCAGGTGCCCCGACCCCGCGACAGGAAGACCCGTCGTGCTGTCAATCCGGCACAGCGCTTCCTCGTATTCGAGGAGCAACGCTTCGTGCGACGTGTAGAATTCAACGGTCTTGAGGACATGTGAATTGTCGGGGCCAACGCCGGCCGCGGTCATGAAGTCGAGAGAGTCCGAAATCCTGTCGGCGATCCTTCGGTACCGATCGGTTGCTCCGGAGCCCTGTGCAAAGCCGAGATTCCAGGAGTGAACGCGATGGATGTCTGCGAAACCGCCGGTACTGAACGCACGGAGGAGATTCAGTGACGCCGCGGATTGCGTGTAGGCCTGCAGCATGCGTTTCGGGTTTGGCTCGCGTGCCGTTGCCGTAAACGCGATATCGTTGATGATGTCGCCCCGGTAGCTCGGCAAATCGACCTGGCCGTTCGTCTCTGTCGGCGACGACCGCGGCTTGGCGAACTGACCGGCGACGCGGCCTACCTTGACTACCGGGCGTTTGGCTCCATGGGTCAGCACGATCGCCATTTGCAAGAGGACACGATAGGTATCGCGAAGCGTATTGGCGTTGAATTCGCCAAAGCTCTCGGCGCAGTCACCCCCTTGCAGCAGGAATGACTCGCCGTTGGCGACATCGGCCAACCTCGACTTCAGCGTACGAACTTCGCCGGCAAAAACCAGTGGAGGATAACTCGCCAGCTTTCGCTCGACCTTCTCCAGCGTTTCGCCGCAACCGTATTCTGGCATCTGAACTCTCGGAAAAGCCCGCCAACCGGTCTTTTTCCAGCCTGTTGCCATAATCTGATCTCCTTGATCGTCCGCTCCGAGCCGGCACGCCGCACGATGCGCCTGCAGCGGGATGAACCGCAGGCCGAGTCCTATAGTGCAATCGTTGCTGGCATGCGAGTCTTCTCTTCAAACAGCCGACCCGGCACTGCTTCCCCGGCCCCGGCGTGGCATTTCGCGGGAGGAACGCCGGAGACCCGACGTCCTCCCCGCTGGTCCGGTCGCGGTCGAAAACCAAGTGGCCCGACCTCCCCGAAAATTCAACGGGCGCCAGGAGAAAACCGGTACTGTTGCAGCCGAGACAGTTCTGCGTGTGTCTTCGGCGGTGCTCATCCGGGGGGGCCATGTCCAGGTTGCGACAGTCCGCTTCCCGAAGCGAATGTTCGTCCATTCAAGAAGACCCAGCAAATCCGCTCTGCACCGTCCTTTTGCCAAACCCGCCGGGGAATCGAATGCCTGGCCATTTGAAACCTGCGGGGCCGCCACAACGTCAATTCCGATTGCGCTATGAGACTTGAGTGATTTAGGTAGGGCAGATACCGAAAAGCAGTCAAAATCGGCAAGAAAAGGAGATTGGGGCTCCACGTCTTCGACCGAAGACCGAATCAAGCAGATCGTCGTGGACCAATTCGATCGGATCATGCACCTGATTTCAGTGCCCGGTACAGCGAAGTGGATGTATCCTCGATGGTAACCGTTGCATGCCACAAGGTGGTCAACAATGGGTTTGACGTGAGGCTGGCCACAAAAGACTGCCCCCAGTTCAAAACCCTGAACGATCTCGTGGAGCAAATCGACGAACGCGGATTACCGAAAGCCAGGGGTGATGCCACCCATTATAGGCGGCCCCCGGGAACCAGGCGAATGAACCCCTGTGGCCGCCCACCGCAGGGCTGCCAGATTCACCGCGTAACTTGCGTGACGGCCTGTTCTTTGGCGTAGCCGCAATGAAACCTCGCGTTTGGAAGAAAACAGGCCCCGACAGTCATGAAAAACGATTTGCCGTGGAACGTGCCCAAGCCAATCTCGACATGCGACGTCCGGCTTGATGAATGTACCGTCACGACCGTGCGCAGGTATGGTAATCCATCCGGCTCCCGACTGATCCTGACCCACGGCAACGGTTTCGCCATCGACGTCTACTATCCGTTCTGGTCGCTGTTCACGGGTGAATTCGACGTGATGGTCTACGACCTCAGGAATCATGGCTGGAACAGTGTCAGCGACCGCCGGAATCATAATATCCCGACACTGATCGCCGATCATGACCTCATTCTCGACGCCATCTTTCGCAGCTACGGAGAGAAAACGACAGTCGGAGTCTTTCATTCCCTGTCGACGTTGGTGACCCTCTTGTCTTTCAACGACTACCGTTACTCGGCGCTCGTCCTGTTCGACCCGCCGCTATGCAAGCCTGCCGCGAGCGAGGCTGAATTCGACGCCGCAGCGGAACGCACGGCGGCGTTGGCTCGTCAACGGTCGGAGCGCTTCGCGAGCGAACAGCAGTTCGTTGAACTGCTTGCCTTTGTTCCGGGATTCGCGCGCGTATTGCCGGGGGTGCGCGAACTCATGGCGAGATCGATGCTACGGAAAACGGAAGATGGCAAAGGCTACGAACTCCGTTGCCCTCGTGATTATGAGGCTCAAATCGCAGAATATGTCCGAAGCTTCTCTCCTCTTCTGGACTTGACCACCCTGGCCTGTCCGACCAAGGTTGTCGGAGCCGATCCTACGGTTCCCTACGCATATCTGCCTACTTTCGACCTCAGCCATGCGATGGCGGTCGACTACGACTTCGTGCCCGAGGCATCGCATTTCCTTCAGCTGGAAAAGCCGGAAGAATGTGCTGCGATTCTGTGGCAGTTCCTGGAGCGGCAGGGTCTGGCCCAAAACAGAATCTGAATTGGTGGAACATTCCGCCAAAAATTTGGCCGCGGCCGGTCTCGATCCGTTGTTCACGTCTTTCAATCAATTCGCAGTGAACCGACTCGTCGCTTCACAGAGCCTGGATCTTGTCGCGTGGTCAGGCGGGCGCGCTTTGCGCGATCGGCCGTCACGTCGTGTTGAACCAGAAACTCCGGCGCTGGAACGGATACCCCGGCACCGAGATACGCCGCCGCGCCTCACCTGCGAAGAGGCCCGTAAAGTCAAGCATGTGCCCCGCCTCATACACCTGAGCCACCGATCGAACATGGCCGCTTTCGCCACCGGGACCGATCTCCACCAAAGTCATCTCCTCCAGACCCGCGAGCATTGCCGGCGTTCCGGACAAATCCGCAGGACGGAATACGCTGGCGCTCCAGGCCGATCTGTCCGGAGTCGCCCCCGGCTGGATCATTCGGCCGGTTGTGCCGTCTAGCAACGGTATCCGGGCAGGTGCGAACGAAAGGTCACTAAGGAACGTGTCGACGTCTCCGGTGGCCAAATCCCCGCAATCCGCCCCCGCCAACTCTCCCCGCCTCGCCGCGAGAAGCGTGCCGACCTCAAGATCGAACACCCCCGCCGCCTGTGCCGCTGCGATTTCCCCGACTCCGCTGGCACACACCGCACCAGGCGATATTCCGAGGCTTGACCAGAGCACCGTCACGGCACATTGAAGCGCATAGGTTGCGGCCTGTACCAGCAAGGGATCGTCCGCAGCTTCCGCGCGCCCTGAAAACGCGTCGAGCAGCGACATGCCGCGTTCTGCGCGGAGTCGAGCGTCGCAACGCTCAATGACCGCTCGCGCAGCTGGCTCGCTTTCGTACAGCACCTGTCCGCGACCAACCCAATCACCGGCCTTTCCAGAAAAGATGAAGGCCTGCTTTCCGCGACGTTGCGACGTCACGATACCGCCATCGTCGGTGACGCGTGCCAGTCCTTCCCTCAGCGTCAGGGCATCCTCGAAAACGACACCTGCCCGATGCTCCAGGTGACTGCGCCCGGTGGCTGCCGTCCAAGCCATGTCAGCAAGGAGCGACGTGCCTGCGTTGTCGCCGGACAAAAGGTCTTCCGCGTGTTCGTCGAGCCAACCGAGATATAGATCCGCCAATTCCTTGAGTGCGTCTGACGATTTTCCCGACAGGGGCAGTAGTCGCACGCGGCGCGGCCTGTACCCGTCCTCAGCCAGCGTCATGTCCTCGAGGAACTCCGGGAGGCGAATGGGTACGCGCTTCATCGACCCGACCGGAGATCGATTCACGCCGTTCCCTGTCGAGTCGTCGCCTATTGCCGAACGGCCCTCGACGATCAGGTGGGCGTTGGTTCCCGAAATGCCGAATGCGCTGATTCCGGCCGTCGGCTGTCGGCCTGACGCGGGCGGCCAGGCTGTTTCCTCTGCCGTAACCCGAACGGGAAGCTCAGCCCATTCGACGTGCGGGTTGGGATTCTTGAAATGCAGATGCTTCGGGATCACACCATGCCTCATGGCAAGAAGCACTTTGACCAGGCCCGCGACACCCGCGGCAGCCTCGAGATGACCGATGTTCGTCTTGACGGTGCCGAGCAGTAGCGGACGTTCGGCTTCGCGTTCGCGCCCGTAGACCGTGGCGACCGCGCGCACTTCTATCGGATCGCCCAACTCCGACCCTGTGCCATGAACCTCGAGGTAATCGAGATCCCGCGGCGCGATGCCGGCCTGAGCCAACGCCTCCTCGTACAAACGCTCCTGAGCGACTCCGTTCGGGACCGTAAGCGCCGCGGCTGCGCCATTCTGGTTGACCGCAGAGCCCTGAACGAGACCCCAGATACGGTCGCCGTCCGCCTCCGCATCGCTGAGTCGCTTCATCACCACCATGCCACAGCCTTCGCCACGCACGAACCCGTCCGCGTCGGCGTCGAAGGTCCTGCACAAACCGGTTCGCGACAGCATTCTGTACTCGCGCATGAACCGCATGACCGCAGGGGAAAGAATGATATGCACGCCTCCGGCAAGTGCCAGATCGACTTCGCGCTGCCTGAGACTCGCAGCCGCCTGATGTATGGCCACAAGAGATGCCGCGCAGGTCATGTCGAGCGGCACCGCCGGCCCCATGAGCCCGAACGAAAACGCAACCCGCCCGATGGCCACGCTGGCGGCAGTGCCGAGATAGCTGTCATCCCGGCCCGCGGCCGCGATCAGGTCCCGGTACTCGCTGCTACCCAGGCCGGCGAACACGCCCGCGCGGCTGCCCTTGAGAGGTCCGGGATCGATTCCCGCGTCCTCGAGCGCGTGCCAGCTCGTCTCGAGCAACATCCTCTGGCGCGGGTCCATCATTCGCGCCTCGATCGGCTGGATGCCGAAGAATTTCGCGTCGAACCGGTCAAGGCCCTGAAGGAACCCGCCTCGGCGAATCGTGGCTTCCTCGGCGCCCGGGTCTCCGACGACGCCGCTCCAGGGGCCGTCATCGGGACGCCCGTCGGTCACGGCGTCAGCGCCTGCCTTGAGCTGGCGCCAGTAGCTGGACAGGTCCGGGGCACCGGGGAAGCGGCATGCCATGCCGACAATCGCGATCCGTTCCTGGTCACTTTGCACCCCGCCTGGCCGTTCCGGCGCCAGTTCGTCTGGCGGAATTGTCTGTGCTTCCGGCACCGGCCACGGACCAGGCGCCGGTTGAACCTGCGGTTTCGCTTCGGGGTCGACTTCGCCGAGTTCCCCGTCAAGATGGCGGGCGAGTGTCTGGATCTCGGGGTAATCGAACACCACCGTATTCGAAACCTTGCACGCGCCTGCAAACGCGCGATTGAGTCGGTTGCGCAGTTCCACGGCCATCAAGGAATCCATTCCGAGGTCGAAGAACCCGACGTTGGGTGCCGGCGCCGATGGCAGCCGAAGCACGGCCTGCAATTCCTGTTGCAGGAATGTCACCAGCAAGTCTTCACGCTCACTGGCGGTGGCGGTGGCAAGTCGAACGAGCAGGTCTTCGGTAGAAACCCCGGCATCGGTGCTGTCTTCGGCGACCGGTGAGAGGAGATCCTCGAGAAAGGCGGGGCGGTCTTCGACGGCGTCTTCGAAAACCGACCAGTCCATGGCCATCACGACGGACGTCGTGACGTCCTGACGCACGAGTCGGTCTAGCGCCCTTATGCCTTGCTGTGGTGTAAACCAGCGTCCGCCGAGAGCCGACCTTTGTCGCTCGATCCGGTCCTTCTGCTCCGCCGCTTCGCCGATTTCGGACCACGCCCCCCAGGCGATGGCCTGTCCGGGAAGTCCCAGCGCCCGGCGGTGGCCAGCAAGTTGGTCCAGAAAAGCGTTCGCCGAAGCATGGTTCGCCTGACCCGGATTGCCCATGACACCGACGCGGCTGGAAAACAGGATGAAGAGATCGAGATCGCGGTCCGCCGTCACGCGGTGCAGGTGCCAAGCTCCGAGGATCTTCGGCCGGAGCACCGTTTCGAATTTTTCCCAGTTCTGGTTGGTGAGCGCACCGTCCGACAGCACGCCGACGCTATGGATGACGCCCGCGAGCGGTGGCAGCTCTTCGTCCATCCGGGCCAGCATTCCGTCGACCGCTGCCGCGTTCGACACGTCCGCGAGTTCGACGCGTATGGTCGCGCCCGTATCTTCGAGTGCGCGAATGGCCTCCTGCGCAGCCTCGTCAGGAGGCCGCCGGCCGTTCAGCACGATCGTGCCGGCCCCCAGGTCTGCAAGCCATTCGGCCACGGCCAGACCGATGCCACCCAATCCGCCGGTCACAAGATAGGTACGATCCTCCCGCAACCGGCCCGACACCAGCGGCTGCGTCGCGACGACGATCTTCCCGAGGTGCCGTGCCGAGCGCATGAACCTCAAGGCGGCCCCCGCTTCGGCAAGCGGCCAGCGGCTGTGGACGAGCGGCCTGAGTTCACCCGCCGCGAGCCGCGCCACGACGTCCCTGAGGACACGCCCCACCCATGCGGGATCGGTCTTCTTCAGGACGTCGAGTTCGAGGATGGCATAGGTGACATCCGGTCGCACGGCCGCCATTTCCTCTTCACTGAGAATGTCGCGCCTCGCCAGTTCCACGAACCGGCCGTCCTGCGCCAGACAGGACAGGCTGGCGTCGATGAAACCCTCGCTCGTCAGGCTGTTCAGAACCACGGTCACGCCTGCGCCGTTCGTGGCATCGAGAATCTCCTCGCCGAAACCCGTCTGGCGGCTGTCGAAGACATGCTTGACGCCAAGCGAGCGCAGATAAGCCTGCTTCGGCGCACTTGCCGTCGCAAAGACTTCCGCTCCGGCGGCCTGTGCCAACTGGATCGCCGCCAGGCCTACACCGCCGGCTCCTGCGTGAATCAACACGCGGTCGCCGGCCTCGAGCCCGGAGAGTTCGTACGAGAGCGCAGCCGACACGTAAGCGCTCGGCACAGTGGCGAGGTCCGTCCCCGATATACCCGGTGGCGCGGGCGCCACCAGTTCCTCGTGCGTGACCATTTCCGCGGCGAACGCACCAAACCCCAGGCCAACGACGCGATCGCCCACAGAGACATTGGTCACGGCCGAACCCACACCGACGACGTGGCCGCACATCTCCCGCCCCAGGTTCCCTTCCTCGATGAAACCGAGCGAGCGGAAAACGTCCCAGAAGTTCAATCCGGCGGCCTCGACCGCGACCCGGACTTCCTGTCCGTCCAGGGGCAGCGCTGGCAGAAGCTTGACGCAGGGCCTTTCGAACACGCCCGTTGGATCCGGAGTCAGCACCCAGGTCTTTTCCGCCGGCAGGTCCAGCCGTTCCGGGCCGTCGTCCGTCCGAACCAGGCGGGCAGCCTGACGGCTTCCCTGGCGCCAGGCGATGTGATTTTCCGAATCCGGGTACATCAGTTCATCGACGAGACTGGTCGCGTGCGCCGGGACCGTCGGATCCAGATCGATCATCCGCGGCACGAGGTGTGCCGCTTCACGCGCAACGGCCTTGCCGAACCCCCACAACGCCGCCCCGGCGATTGCCCCCTGGGTCTCGCGCTCCAAGACCTGGGCGCCCCGTGTCAAGAACCAGACGCCCTTTTCCGGGATTCTGTCGGAATCGGCCACGCCCTGGACGAGCGCCAGGGCACTCGCTCCCGCATGCTGCACATCCTGTTCGATATCACGCGCGGAAGCCTCCTTACCGTGGCCGTCGAGCGCCGCGAGGTGCACGATCCCGTTGAAGGGCGCATCGCCGGGCAGGTCGTCAAGGAGCGCCCGCCACGATTCGCGCCGCTGGACGTCGGCGCTTGCGGCAATCACGCCGCCGGCATTGGATTTCTTCCGGTCCCCCGAGCCGTCGCCCACGACCAGGACGGTCTGGTTCCGCGCCGCCAGAGCGTTCGCAAGCCCTTCTGCCATGCCGCCGCTGTCTGCAACGAGAACCCACGTTCCGGGGGTCTCGGACACCTCGTCCGGGCCCTTTGCCACGATCACTCCGCGATCCGGCATCTCGTCGGGGCGCGATGCATCGAGGCCTAGGACTTCTGCAGCGTCGAACCCTGCATCGTCGAGTGCACGGCACCAAACTTCGGGACTCGCCAGGGCATGATGCGGCCGGTATTCGTCTGCGAATCGCCACCAGCCGTCGAGCTGTCCGAACGTCAGGTCCATCCAGCCCTGGCCGCGGAGGTTCTCGAGCGCTACCATCTGTCCCGACGGCGCGAGCAGGGTCAGGCAATGACCGAGTGTCTCGTCGAGATAGCATGTGGCATGGAGCACGTTCGACGCGATGATCAGATCATAGGCATGAGCGTCGAAGCCTTGCGCGACAGGATCCTTCTCTATGTTGAGGGGGCGGTAATCGATGCAGCCCCCGCCATCCCCGAATCGAGACTCCGCTTCCGAAAAGAATCCCGCCGAAATGTCCGTGTACATGTAATCGAATTGGCCTTCGGGAAGCTCCGGCAGAACGGAAGCGGTTGCCGACCCCGTGCCCGCCCCGACTTCGATCACCCTGAGACGCCGCCCTGCGGGCAGTCTTGCCACGAGCGCCCGGACCGCATCCCCGAGCAGCCGGTTGGCAGCAAGCGCGATCGGCGCGTTCAGATACAAATCTCCCGGGGTCGGGTAGCCGCTGCTGAACAGCAGCGTGAGCGGATCCATCCGGCCGCGAAGCACCTCGGGCAACGCGGCACCGCAGCGCCGGAACAAACCGATCTCCGTTGCACCATGCGGATGAAGTTCGGCCAATCGGTCGGCGAACATCTCCGGATCAGGCCGGATTTCTTCTGGCAGGGGATCGCCATGCCCGACTTTCACGCGGAAACGGCCGCCGTCCTCCTGCAACACACCTGAGCGGGCCAGCATCTCCAGCAACCGGCGGAAGACACGCTTGTGCTCATCGATGACGCCGAGTTGTTGCCGAAGATCCTCCGACTCCACGACCTCGTCCAAGGCACGCTTCCAACCGAGCTTCTCGAGCGTCCAGAGTGCACGGGTACGCGACCATCGCTCAAGATCCGACAACAGCGCGGATCGATTGGCGCGCGCGACACCCTCTTCCTCAAGGTAGTCCGCGAGCGGCACGAAACTGCGCGCGACAGTCGCCGGTTCCGGCAGGAAGTCCGCGGAGATGATTGCCGGCACGAGGGGGCGTTCGCGCCAGACGACTTCGTACAATAAGTCGTTCACACCTTCGACCGCCGAGAATAGCGCCGCGCGTGTCGCGCGCTTGATCGTGTACCCGTCCAGCCCGCCAAGCAGGGCGCCGTCGGGATCGTAGATGCGCAATTCTCCGCTCAGGACCTCCGCGGGCTTCCTCTCTTCCGCATTCGATTCCCCGGAAGCCGCGGTCATGCGTACGTGGCAGTAAACCCGCTCGGGAAGGCCGTCCGCCGTCAGCCACAGACGGTCCCAGCCGAACGGCAGGTAGGTGGTTTCGTCTTCGGCCGAGCCTTGAATACGTGCCGCAGCCACGACCTGAAAACATCCGTCCAGCACGAGCGGATGAATTTCCGTATGGGTTGGGCCGGTCCCTTCCCGCAAGACCACCTCGCCGAGAGCCTCGCCCGGGCGCGCCCACAGGTTGCCGAGCGTGCGGAAGCTCGCGCCGAGATCGATTCCGGTTGTCCGCCTGGCCTTGTACAGGGTCGATGCATCCAAGGGAGACAGTTCGGCATTCAGGCGCTCGAGATCCGCACGCTGCACGGCGCTCGGCACGTCTGCGCCGGTCGTTACCCTGCACTCGGCATGCAACATCCATTCCGCCTCGGCCGATCCCTTGCTGTGTACCTGCAAAAGGCCCGGTCCCTCTTCGCCGGAACCGCCGAGCACAAGCTGAACCTTCCGACCTGCCGCTACGGTTTCGTCCCCGCGGGCCTCCGGGGTGAACACCATTGGGTTATGCAACTGCATGTCTTCGACGACCAGCGGCCCGCTGGTCCCGGACAGCGATACCGATGCCGCCATCGCGCCGTAGAGCGCACCCGGGGCGATGACCCGTTCGAACACGCGATGGTCGTCGAGCCACCCCGGATCCGTAGGGAACAACTCAGTTTCGTAGGTGATTTCTCCACGCGCAGATTCCCTTCGCAGGCCCAGCAGGGGGTGTCCCTCGAGAGATCGCCTTTGCCTCGGCGCGCGCAACCAGTAGCGTTCGCGCTGGAAGGGATATCCGGGCACGGAGATGCGGCGACGGGTTTCTCCGGCAAAAAGGCCCTCGAAGCGGATCGGCAGCCCAGACTGATACGCAGCCGCGACTGCTTCGGAAAAACCACCCTTACCCGCCGGCGAGTCGGCCGGCGCGGGCCGGATGCTCGAAAGCACGACAGGGGCGGTCGCCGATTCCGGCCAGGCGGAGGACGCCATGGGGGCCAACACGGAGCGCGGGCCGATCTCGAGGATCACGTCCACACCGAGATCGGCGAGCGTCCTGGCGCCACTGGCGAAGGCGACGGGTTCCCGCGCATGCCGACGCCAATAGGATCCGTCCAGCAGCTGTCCATCGCTCACCGCCCGGCCCGTCAGGTTGCTGACGAAGGTCAGTCCAGGCGGTTGGACCGAGACGCGATCGAGGGAGGCCTGGAGGGCCTCGAGGGCCGGCTCCACGAGCGCGCTGTGGAACGCCCGGGTCGTGTTCAGCCTGCGTACCCGGACACCTTCCGATTCGAGCCGCGCCGAGAGCGTTTCGACATCCGTGGCGGGACCGCTGACCACCTGGTGCAGCCCGTTGTCCGCCGCGATGTTGACTCCAACACCCGCAGATTCCGCGTTTGCCGCCTGGATCGCGGTCACCACCTGCGCTGGTGGTGCGAACACGGCGGCCATGGCACCCGTTGCTGTTTCCGACAGCAGCGTGCCGCGCGTACAGGCAAACCGCATGCCGTCTTCGAGGCTGAACACGCCCGCTGCCTGTGCCGCGGCGATTTCTCCGACACTGTGCCCGAGAACCACATCAGGTTGTATTCCGACACTCGACCATTGTGCGGTCAGCGCACATTCGAGCGCGTAGAGGGCCGGCTGCTCCCAGGCCGTGTCGCTCATTTGCTCGCCGCTGGTACGCCCGAACATCACGTCCAGCAGAGATGTGCCACGCATTTCGAAAAAGACATCTTCGCAGCGGTCGAAGACCGCCCTTGCCACGGGTTCGTGATCGTACAGGTCGCAACCCATTCCGGCCCACTGGCTTCCCTGGCCGGTATAGGCGAACGCGACGGTGGCCGCCCCGCGGGACGTCGCATGGAGTTCCTCCGTCTCGGCCAGTGTTCCAAGCCGCTCCCGCAGCTGGCCGACACTGTCGAAGACGAGGCCGGAACGGCAATCGAAATGACACCGCCCTACACTCGCCGTCCACGCCATGTCCGCGAGCAGCGGTGCCGGCAGCCCGTCTTCGGCCGGATACTCGTCGGCCCATTCGTCGAGCCATGACAGATACCGCTTAGCGTATTCACGCAACGCAGGCACCGATTTGCCGGACAGCGGGAGCAACCGAACTCCGCGATCCTCGTACGTTCGTTCATGCCGCGCCGAATCGACGGCAACCGTTGGCGGCGGCACGACCACTTCCCGACCCGATCCCACGGCCCAGGGCCCTTCATACGGAGCAGTATCCGATGCCGGATATTCCTCGACCACGATGTGAACGTTGGTCCCGGAAATACCGAACGAGTTCACGCCTGCCAGGCGCGGTCGCCCGCCCCGGGCTGGCAAATCCATCATTGACGAGGTCACCTGCAGCGGCAGCTCATTCCAGTCCAGGCTTGGGTTGGGATCCCTGAAGTGCAGATGCTTCGGGATCACGCCGCGCTGCATCACCAGCACGGCCTTGATCAGGCCAGCGATTCCGGCGGCCGATTCCAGGTGTCCGAGGTTGGTTTTAACGGAACCGACAAGCAGAGGCTGGCCGGCCCCGCGGCCCTTGCCATAGACATTGGCGACGGCGTTGATTTCGATCGGGTCACCGACTGCCGTTCCGGTGCCGTGCGCTTCCAGGTAATCGACGTCCGACGCCGAAACACCAGCCTGCGACAACGCCGTTTCGATCACCTGTTCCAGCGCGGGTTCGTGCGGTACGGTCAATCCGATGCTGGCACCGCCATGGTTGACTGCAGCGCCCCGGATCACTCCCCATATCCGGTCGCCGTCGGCTTCCGCGTCGCGCAGGCGCTTCAGGACCACGGCGCCGCAGCCCTCGCCTCGCACGTAGCCGTTTGCGGAGGCATCGAACGCCTTGCACTGACCGTCGGGGGACAACATCATCGAATCGGCGCGCAGTTCGAAGATGCGACTGTTCAGAATAGCCTGAACACCGCCGGCAATGGCCAAGTCCGCCTTGCCTTGCTGGAGGTCCGAGACCGCGTCGTGTACCGACACCAGGGACGAGGCGCAGGCGGCATCAACGGCCTTCGCGGGACCCATGAAGCCCAGCACGAATGAAACCCGCCCGCTGGTGCCGTTCAGGTTGGTGCCGCTCAGAGCGTACAAGGACGCCGCGGCCTCTCCTGGCCTCTCCGAATTCGCGACGAGCATCCGGTACTCGTCGTTGCTGATGCCCGTGTATACGCCGGTCAGGCTTTCCCTGAGCCGATCAGGGTCCATCCCTGCATCCTCAAGCGCCTGCCAGCTCGTCTCCAGCATCATCCGTTGCTGGGGATCGAGCAGTTCGGCCTCGACCGGCGAGATTCGAAAGAACCCCGCGTCGAACTGATCGATATCATCGACGTAAGCGCAGTAACGGCAGGCGCCTTGCAGGTTCCGGGGGTCGTTGAACAATTCATCAAGACGGTTCGGGCCCGAGCCCGGTACGCCGTCGGTTACCGCGTTGCCGCCGGTTTCGAGCAGGCGCCAGAACGAACGAATGTCGGGCGCGCCAGGGAAACGGCATGCCATACCCACGATCGCAATGGGCTCTGCACCTCGGAGCGTCTCGCCGACTTGGTGGCCCTTGTTCGCCTGGTATTTTTTTGAACCGTCGCGCTGCATCTCACTAGCGCTGATTTCCACCGGCCCGAAACCGGTCTCTTCGGCCATCGCTTCGAGGCCGTACAGGAGAGGCCACCGTGCCGCTGAATTGCATGGATTTCCTGATCGGGCTGCTCACCCGGCTCCAGGTTGCGTTCGAATCAGGCATTTCGCGGGGCCGCACCGGTGATGCCGACGATGCCTGGATCGGCCTCATTGCGCCGCATGAGGCGGGAATTCTCGATGCTTCCTCCGGTTGCCGCGACCTCGAAGCGCCCGGCGGGAATTTCCTTGTAGAAGAGTTGCTGCACGGCGGCGCCGAGGAAATGCGGAGTCGCGCCGGCCGAAGCCGGTCCGACCGTGAATCCTTCCAGAGCGTTCGCTGGCGAAAACGTTGCGCGGGCACGAGAACCTACGCAGGCCGCCGCAGGCACCAGAGCCCGCCCACCCGGCCGAATGCAGGCGGCCAAGGCCGGGAAACCCGCAGGTGAATTCCTGACGAGAGCGTACGTGTCCATGTTCGTCTTCCCGGAATACCGGGGCGATCTGTAAATGAAATCTCACTAAAACAAAATGTAAATTGTTAGAGAGTCATGCAGCAAGGAAAAGACATGATCCCGCAAAAGCGCGGGCAAATCGCCAGGATTTCGCCTATCGTCATGGCCATTGACGGGCAGCGACGCAGGCAACTTGAGCAAGGCGGGCACACGCGATGCAGCTGGATCGGCCCTCCCCGATACTCGAAAGGGCCGGCCAGCAGTTGCCTCGCCGGACGAAACCATGTTCACGGCCGTCGCGGAGAATGTCCAGGATCTTTGCATGTCCCTGCATGTCCCTGCATGAGACGCCCGTCGCCGCCGCCCGCCCGGCAGCGGTGCTGTCCGTCATCAGGGACCGGGCCAATGTCTGGGGTTATCGTCCTGAATTCACGAACCCGTGCGTGGGGATCAGGCGCTACCGGGGCAACGGCCGGGAACGTTTCCTGTCGGAGTCCGGTCCCCGGTGCCCAGGAGATGTCCTCTCGCTGCACGTTCATGATTGGCCAGCCGGTCGAAAACGTCGGAACGGCTCCGGCCGCATGCCTTGTCGAACCTGCCGTCAGTCCGTTCATTTCGAGGAGGACACGGTCGGTCCAGCCGGGCCTGCAAAGGTGGTCAAGCGATGATGCATCGACCGCACTGCCGCCAGGAATGCCCCCCGGCGGTGGTTGGCGAATTCACCATTTCGCGCTCCATCAACCGATTACCGTCCGTTTGGCCGGACGACCGGTCTTGCCGCATGCTCTTCCTACCCGTCATGCGTGCGTTACATCGTGTCTTTCCGGGTCAAACCGTCGCCGATCTCGTGGTAGTCGCCCTTGTCCGCGACATGGATGTGCTCCGCGCTCCGGAGGCCGGTCTTCCCGTCGATTGCGCCGGCGGCAACGGCCAACCGGTCGTTGCCGAAACCCTCCCGGAACAGGCTTGATCCACGGGTTGCGCAAAACCCGCGGCGTGCCCTGCCGGAGGACTTGTACCGCCTGGGGCCGACATCCCGGGTAACCCGGAGCCGGCTGCGGTGGATTTCCGTGGCGGACCGGAAGTGGCCGGATGTCTCGCGGCACCGTCTGTAATGACATGCCACGGCCGGTTCCGGTTTCCCGTCCCGTTCGCATGTCACTTCGCCGCAAAGGCAGGATCCGGATTTCATGTATTCCTCCCGTGTGAGTAGACTGGTGGCGCAACGACCCGGGCCGCCGACGCCGTTACCGTGCATGGATTCAACCACCTGTACGATTCGCCACGAAACCGGAAACTGCCGCCCGGCCGTACGGCGAACTTCCAAATGCCGAAATTTTGAAGCGTTCGCTGTCGCCGCCAGTCCGACTCATCGGGAAACATCGCGGGGCACCAAAATGCGGCAGTTCACCGCCCGGTGATCTCCATTGCGTTGCATGGACTCACCACCGTGTGACGCAACGCCCAAATGTCGCTACTCAGCTCTTCGCTACCGGTGCCGCAACGCGGACGGTGACAATGTCCGATTCGTGATATCGCTGGTGTCGCACCGACGCGGCAAGCCAGCGCAGAAGCCGCAACGAAATCTCGCTTTCGACGGGCGAGTCGCCTGGATCATCGCCGATTGCCATGAGGCGATCCTGGATGTTGTCGTCCCCCGCAGCGACGGTGAACTCGAGAACCGCGGTGTCGCCTTCCCGGTGGGCGGAAATGCGCAGCTGCCGGCGTTTGCGTCCCGCTCCGGCGTCTTCCCCGTCCTCGAAAAGCGACAGAAGCGTTTCTTCGCAAGCCGCGTTGAGCCGTTCGGACATCTCTACGCCCCAGCCGCTCCGGGTCGAAAAGGCCGCGAGGAACTCCCGGATTTCCGCCAGGATGGAGAAATCGAATGCCGCCTTGTAGTGGCTGCGGCGCGATCTTGTCATTTCCACGAAAAGCGTCATCAAGATGGCCACGATTCCTCCCGACGTAACGCCGTTCTGCAGGAGCCCCCCGGCAAATCCCGTGACCTGTTCGGGAAAAACCATGTTGTTCTGGAAGCCGACACCAACCCAGAACGACAGCCCGACAATGACGCTTTTCCGGTAGCTGACACCGTCCTGAATGGCGACTCTCATCCCGACCGTGAAAAGCATCGCGAGCAGCACGCCGAGATAACCCGCGACCACCGGTCCGGGAATCGCGAGTACGACGCCCAGAACCTTCGGAAAGAAGGCCATGGCGATGAAAATCATGCCAGCCGCGATGCCGACGCTGCGTGCCGCAACCCCCGTGAGATCGGCCACTGACGCACCCACCGTTGTGGCCGCGTTCGGAACCGTCCCGGCGAGCCCGGAAAGCAGGTTTCCCAGGCCATCAACCGTGACCGCTCCCTGGACCGCGCGGAAATCCACTGCCTGCTTCCGTCGCCACGAGACGTGCTGGATGGCGACGGCGCCGCTGATCGTACGGATGGAAGCTATCGCGCCCACGAGCAGGAACGCTGGCAGAAGTGTCCAGAAGGCCGGTCCGAATTCGAGATCGAATCCCGCCCATTCACCCGCCGGAAACCCGATCCACGGCGCATCGAGCACGCGGTTCACGTCGTACAGGCCGAACGCGGCGGCAACAACCGAACCGACGACGACACCCACGATCGATGCCCAAAGGCGGAGGGCGCCCGTTGCCTTCAGCGCGATCCCGGCGATCACGAGCACTGTCGAGAGAGCGCACAACGGCGGCGCCACCGCCGGGGTCCCTGGCGGCACCGCGGCAAGCAGATCGAATACGGCCGGCATGACCGTGACCGGGATCAGCATGAGTACGGTGCCCGAAACCGTAGGCGTCAGCAGCCGCTGAAACAGGGAGAGCCGGGCGGCCAGCACGATGGGCACGAACGATGAGACGACGACCAGAGTTGCCAGCAACTCCGGCCCCCCTTCCTGGACAGCGGCGATGCAAACCGCGATGAAGGAACCGGTCGCTCCCATGATGACCACGTAGCCCGACCCGATCCTCCCGATCCGGAATGCCTGTAGCATCGTCGTCGCACCACAGACTGCGACAGTCGCGAACACCGCCCAGGAAAGATAGTTCTCGCCCGCACCGCCTGCGCGCATCACGATCGTCGGGACCAGTATGATGCCGGCGATGGTGAGCACGGCAATTTGCAAGCCGAGACCGAACGACAGGGCGGGTGCAGGCGTTTCGTCCGGCTGATAGCGGATCCCGGGGCCGCCGACAGCGGCGGTGCTCATGGAGAATCTCCGCGCAAAATGTCCATCTGAATTCCGTAACTCCTACAACACCGCGTGGATCCTCCTGGGCGCAACGGACATTGCGGTCCCTCAAAACTGCCTCATCGGATTCCCGCATGCAACCATGCGCCGTCGGGATCCTGACTTCGACGGCTTTTTTGCGGAACGCATTGATTTTCGAGGGTTCGCATTTTGGATTGAGCGTCACCTTTGACACCAGCGGGCACTTGAGGCTCAACCGGATTTCGGCCTCTTGTCGACCGGGAGCAGCATGCCCGCCCGTAGAGCACCGTCGCCACGGATCCGGATTCCGCCGGCCCGCCAGTCGATGTCGTCAAGCAGGATGGCGATTTCACATTTTGGATATTCCGTTGAAGCTTCTGCATGGCATGGCGGAATTTGCTGACGCACGCGCAAAGTTCCCTCGACATCCCGATCGCCCTCGCCGGGACGGGGATTCCCCGAACCCTGGAAAATTCCGTGCCGGTTGAACTCATCCATCTTTTCCGGTCGTCGCTCCCGGAAAGCACGAAGCAAGGACCAAGTCTGGCCGTGCCACCTTCCGAAAAGCCGTCGCCAGCAGCATCCATCGAAGGTATAAAGATCAGCAAAACCGAAGATTATCCAGACCAGATGCAGCGACGCCGATTGGCGTTCGATCCTGGGTCGTCACCGAGGGACCGGTACCATGCCCCGTCAACGCCGCACCGTCATAACCTGCGCCATTACCGGCGCGATTCACACGCCGACAATGTCGGACGCTTTGCCATTGACCTACGATGACATTGCGACGCAGGCGATCGGGGCCGCCGAAGCCGGCGCGTCGATTCTGCATCTCCACGCAAGGAATCCCCGGGATGGGTCCCCGTCGGTCGACCCGGACGACTTCACTCCGTTCCTGCAACGCATCAAGCAGGCCAGCGACTCGGTCGTGAATATTTCGACGGGCGGGTCCCTTTCGCTGTCGATCAGGGACCGGATCAAGCCGGCAAGACGATTTGAACCCGAAATGTGTTCACTGAACATGGGTAGTTTCAACTTTGCCTTTCATCGGCTTGCCGGGCGTTACGAGACCTGGAAGTATGACTGGGAAAGAGCCTACGTCGAAGGATCGGAGGCAAATATCTTTCGAAACACCTTTCGCGACATACGCGAGGCTGCCGAAGCGCTTGCCCCGCTCGGGATCAAGTTTGAACATGAATGCTACGACGTCGGCCATCTCTACAATTTGAAGTTCTGCATGGAATCCGGCTTGTTCCGCCCGCCAGTGTTCATCCAGTTCGTCTTCGGGATCCTCGGAGGAATCGGAACCGACATCGACAATCTCGTTTTCATGAAACGAACGGCAGACCGGCTGTTTGGCGATTCCTATCGCTGGTCGGTGCTCGGGGCGGGAAGCGCCCAGATGCCATTGGCAACCACTGCCAGCCAAATGGGAGGCCATGTTCGGGTCGGACTGGAAGACAGCCTGTATATTGCCCGGGGCAAGCTGGCAAAGAGCAACGCCGAGCAGGTTGCCAAGATACGCAGAATCATCGAAGACCTTGGCTGCCAACCTGCGACTCCGGACGAAGCAAGGGAAATCCTTGGACTGAAAGGGGGCGACCGGGTCGCGTTCTGAGAACGCCGGGTGGCGTGCTGTTTGCAGCCCCGTTCCGATCGCGAAATACCCGCTCCAGAACGTTTCGCAAAGTTGATCGATTTCTTCATCCACCAATGAATTAATTGACGGAGCCGAACCCGTCTTCCCGGTGGGCGCGGCCGTTACCGCATACGCTCGTCATCGAGAGACCGCCTCACGATCGATCAAGTCCGGCGACGGCCAATTCGGCCAAAACCGGAATCGCTTTCGACAACTCGAAGGCCTTATCGGGATTGGATGCGTTCCCCCGAATGGCCCGGCTCCGGACACCGGCAAGGATTGCCGCGAGCCGAAACAGGCTGAAGATCGTGTGAAAGGTCCAGTCTGCAGGAAAGCTTATGGCCATCCGGGAGCAGTATTGCTCCACGATCTCTTCTTCCTCCGGAATCCCGACCGATCTCCGGTCGACCCCCGCCAATCCGCGCATGAAGAATCCCTCGTTTGGCAGGCGTTGTTGGGCACAAAGGTTCGCCAGGTCGGAAACCGGGTGACCAAGTGTCGACAATTCCCAGTCGAGAACCGCCGCGACTTCGGGACGATCCGCGCGAAAGATCACATTGTCGATACGGAAGTCACCGTGAACAATGCTGGCCGAACCGTCATCTGCCGGGACATTTTCCTCCAACCACGGAATGACCTGGTCCAGCATCGGTTCCGGCGCCTCCTCGGCCTGCCGGTACAGGGAAATCCACAAGGCTGCCTGACGCTCGATGTATCCTCGCGGCCTGCCGAAGTCTGACAGTCCGACCGAATCGGGGTCGACGGAATGGAGGCTCGCCAGGGTCCGAATCATGTCGGAATAGACCTGACCGCGTTCCTCGGCGGGAATTCCAGGGAGCGCCGGATTCCAGAAAACCCGGCCCTGGACGTGCCTCATCACGAAAAACTGCCGACCGAGTGGATTATCCTCCCCGCTCAGATAGACCGTCTCCGGAACGGCGACATCACTAGCGAAGAGCGCACGCATGACCCTGAACTCACGGTCAACACGATGTGCAGAGCGGATGAGCTTTCCGGGCGGTCTTGCCCGCAAGACGAACGAATCCTTGGAACCGGAGACCAGGTAGGTCGGATTCGACTGGCCATCCGGGAATTTCCGATTTCCCGCATATGTCCCAAGTCCGGTGACCCGGGCTTCCAGGTACGGGCCGATCTCCGGCGGCAGGTTGTGCTCGACCTGATGCTCTCCCGTTCCGTCCGAGGGCCGTCGTATCATTGCTTCATCGCGGGGATTCGGAATTCGTCAGAACGATGACGGGGTCATGTCCAGGCACTTCAGACACCGGGCTCGGACTTGCACCCGATACGGAAGCGCCCGCCTGGCGCCGTTCCGATCCTTCCGTTGCCAATGAGCATGATGTTCCGCCGCGTGTTCGCCCGTCAGGAAAGCGCGGCCTGTACCAAACGGTGAAAGTGGTGAATCGCGTGTTCACCACGCCCGCTTCGAACCGAATCCACTATGATCGGCCCCTGCGAATATCCCCTTGACTTGAGCCCGCGCTGGACGCTTTCGCACAAGCCGATGTCTTCGGGAACAAGCACATCGGCCGTGTACCGGGCCCGGTCTTCATCAAACGTGTCCGATGCCGACATCGAATGTCCTTCGAATGACGTCGTCTCCAACCCGGTCGGGCGAATTGCCGAGATGTTGATTTCTTCGGAGCCCGGAAGAACGTTGAACGTCGTATTCGGCCAAAGATACCAGAATGCCGAATGGTTCACCCCGGTTTCCAGATTGACAGGATACGCGGAATTGTCAGGCCTGATGTCCTCACCAATCTGGCGTGACCATAGCGAGAACGTGTCCTGCTGATAGGAATCCATGCAAATGATGTCGGCAAATGCCGGGTGGGCGTGGTCGCAATGGTAGCATTCAACGTAATTGTCGACGACGACCTTCCAGCCCGCGTCGATGTGGGTCTCGCCCAACGCGTTGGTTCGGGGCACTGTTACCCGGTCTAGGAACGGCAATCTCTTTCGAACATCCGCTTCGAGGTCTCCCGCCAATTCGGACAGGGGTCGGGCTTCGGAATCGAGATTGACGAACACCGAGTTCAGGAACAGTTCAAGGCGAATTTCGCTCAGCCCGTGGTTTTTCCTGTCGAATCCGGGACGCATATGCGCCCTCGGAGCCCCCCGTAGACGACCGTCGGATTCGTACGCCCAGGCATGGTACGGACAAGTGATGACACGTTCGATGTTGCCTGAACCATCGGGCAGCAATTCGTGCGCCCGATGCTGACAGACATTGTAGAATGCCCGGAGGCGCTCGTCGCCGGAACGAATGACAAAGACATTCTGGTCGCAGATCCGGAGCGTCAGGTAGTCGCCGACGTTCGGGAACAGGCTCTCGTGCGCGACATACTGCCAAGTCTTGTAGAAGATCCTTTCTTTCTCGAGTTCGTAAACTGCCGGATCGGTATAGAGATATGATGGCAGTGTGTATGAATCTTCCGGGATCTCGTTGAGGGGTTTCGGAAAATCTACCAGGCTTGCACCCTGGCCTGTGTCCGTTTCGAAAGCCGTGTCCATTTCTCACTCACAATCGCGCTCAGTGCCGTCGGTATGCCCGTCACATGCCTGTTCAATGCCCGAAGATGACATCATTCCGGTGCCGCTTCAATGGGCGCAAACGGCTCCGAAAGGGTGCCACTCTTCTGTGGATTGCGTTCCACCCTTGATCGAACCGAATGCGAACTGTCGAGCAGCCTGCTTGCGTTCCCGATATGGATATCATGCTACGGAGGCGCGGCTACGCGTTCAACCGGAACCCGATAGTGTAGGCATCGCTGCTCTAATCTTCGAATGCCATTTGCTTGCAATCCACGATATCTGCGCCGCCGCAAGGGCGATTTGTCAATTTGAGAATGCAGAGCACGGACGCCGGTCTTGTCGGAAAACCATGCTTCCCGCTCGGCCTCGAGCAGAATTTCGATCATCCGGGACTGATCTGCCCGGTTCCCCGGCTGACAAAGATGTTTACCTCCTCCGGACATGACAGGATTGGGACGCGGGCAGCCTCTCGCGACGTTTGACCCGTTCACCCGAACCTCGGCATAATACGTGACGGCGGAAAAACATTTTGCGCCTGATTTTTCGCGATTCCCGATCGTTGAGGCAACATCGGGATCGCTCCACTTGATCAAGGGGGCGAAGCGCGGTTGATTGTGTCGGCACGACGAAGCCAAAACGAGTGAGGCATCGGCATGTTTCTCGGAATGAGCGAAAGACTCAAACCCATCCACCGGCAAGTGGTCGACATGATCACGAACGAAATCGCTCCGCTCGATGCCGAATTCCTTGCCGAAGTCGAGCGTGGCGGGCGCTGGGTGATCAATGCGAGACAAACGGAGATCCTGGAGGGCCTCAAGGCGCGGGCACGGGAACGAAACTTGTGGAACCTCTGGCTGACACGGAGCGACAGGGGCTACGGCCTCACGACCGTGGAATACGCCTGGCTCGCGGAGGAAATGGGCAAGTCGCACCTGGCTGCCGAAGTCTTCAACTGCAACGCTCCCGACACCGGGAACATGGAAGTCCTCGAGCGGTTTGCGCCGGATTGGATGAAAAAGAGGTGGCTTGACCCGTTGCTGGCAGGTGAAATCCGCTCTGCCTACCTGATGACGGAACCGGACGTCGCGTCGTCCGATCCAACCGGCCTGGAGTTTTCCTGCCGGAAGGACGGTCCCGACTACGTGCTTGACGGAGAAAAATGGTGGGCAACCGGCGCTGGCGATCCCCGCTGCGCCGTCTACATCGTCATGGTGCGTACCGGTAACGACGACATGCCGCGCCACCGTCGCCACTCGATGATCGTCGTTGATTCCTTGTCGGACGGTATCCAGAAACTGCGGCCCATGGATGTCTATGGACATGACGATGCTCCGCACGGACATTTCCATATTCGATTTTCGGGCGTCCGCGTACCGGCCGAAAACCTTCTTGTCGGAGAAGGACGCGGCTTCGAAATCGCCCAGAACCGGCTGGGTCCCGGTCGAATTCACCATTGCATGAGAGCCATCGGGCAAGCCGAAAAGGCCCTCGAACTCATGTGCCGACGATCGCTGGCCCGTGAAGCGTTCGGCAAGCGGCTCGCGGAACTCGGGGCCAACTTCGACATCATCGCCGATGCGCGCATGGAAATCGAAATGGCGCGGTTGCTGTGCCTCAAGGCGGCCTGGATGATGGACCAGGGGAACCCGCGTGCGGCTGCGCCCTGGATCAGCATGATCAAGACGGTTGCCCCGAACGTCGCGCTCAGGGTCACCGATGAAGCGGTACAGATGCACGGGGCGTCCGGAGTCAGCCGGGATACTCCGCTGGCCCGGCAATGGGCCGCACTGAGAACGCTCAGGCTTGCCGACGGGCCGGACGCCGTTCACAGGCGGCAGGTCGCAAGGGCGGAACTCCGAAAACACTCCCAGGAAAGGATCTGACGTGGAGACCAGCAGGTGCGGTGGTGCCGGTCCCCCGAACAGGCCCCGCCATGAATAAACCGGCGGGCACTCCCGGAATCAGCGGGGAACGCAATTCGGCCGGGGGCAGGCTCGTGATTACGTCTTCGCATGATCTGCAGGAATTGAGGTCCCTCGCCAGGCGCCTGTTCACGACCGGCGTCGCGGCAGCCGACCCGGCTCTCGCCCTTACCAACGCATGGAGGCGGGAACCGCCACAGGGCCCGAGCGGGAATGGCCGAAATATCGTCATCGCATTCGGCAAGGCGGCCATCGCCATGCTGAGCAGGGCCCGGGACCTGCTTGGTCACGCCGGCGAGATCACTTGCATCGCGGTGACAAACGACGAGAACTATCGCCCGGTCGACAGCGCCCGTGTCTTTGCCGCAGGACATCCCGTACCCGACGAACGGGGAGTCCGAGCCGCGCAGGCCGTGGCGGATACGCTCCGTGCCGCAACGGACGGGGATGTCGTCATCGTGCTCATCAGCGGCGGAGGGTCGGCCCTTCTTCCCGCGCCTTTGCCTGGCCTCTCCCTCGAAGACAAGTCCCGGACCACCGACACCCTTCTCCGCGCCGGGCTGGACATCGGCCGGATGAATGCCGTGCGGCAGCACCTGTCCCGTCTCAAGGGTGGAGGCATGGCCAGGCTGGCTCGTCCGGCACCGGTTTTTGCCTATATCCTGTCCGATGTCCCCGGCGACCACCTTGGCGTCGTCGCAAGCGGCCCGACCGCCGGCCAAATCATGGCGCGTGAGCAGGTCGTCGAAATGCTGGATCGTCGCAACTTGCTCGCCGCCCTGCCCCGGGCCGCCCGGGACCTGCTGATTCTTCCCCGCGACGATCACGATTCATTCGCCTCGAAAACCGCAAGTGAAAACGACGTCAACTGTGTCAACGCGATCATCGGCGGGAACGGCATGAGCCTCACCGCGATCATGGATTCGGTCGACGAATTTCCAATGGAGGTCGCGGAATCGGACTACAGTCTGGATGTCGGGGCTGCCGGCCGGATCATGCTCGACCATGCCGTTCAGTTGCCGTCCGGCGCCCTCCGGGGCCTGTTGTTCGGGGGAGAGTCCCATGTCCGGGTCAGGGGTAACGGTCTCGGCGGAAGGAACCAGGAACTGGCTCTTCGATTTGCCATCGGCGCCCGGGAACGGGGACTTGACGGAAACTGGGTGTTCCTGAGCGGAGGCACCGATGGTCGCGACGGCCCAACGGACAGCGCCGGCGCCGTCGTAGACCGGTATTCCCTGGACCGCATGATGACGATGGGCATTGATCCGGCGCAAGCATTGGCCGGGAATGACAGCTACCCTGCCCTCAAGGCGTCCGGCGACCAACGCGGCAAGGCTCTACGGCTTCGAAAGCTAGTAAGTAGTTTCACCTATCCGT
>JAPOVX010000329.1 GCA_026707935.1 Paracoccaceae bacterium | reverse complement strand
TCCAGATCGTGGATGTCTTCCATGCCAAACAGCATGTGTTCGATGTTGCCAGGGCTCTCTACGGGAAGGGGAGTGATCTCGCGGCGCAGTGGGGCAAGGCCCGACGCGACGAACTCGACCAGGGGCGCCTCGATCTCGTCATCGCCGCGTTGCGCAGACATGCGGGCCATTGTGACGAGGCGGCACGGAACATCGCGTACTTCCAAACCAATCGCGCACGCATGGACTATCCCCGGTTCCGGGAACAGGGCCTCTGTGTGTCGACGGGTGTTGTCGAGGGTGGGTGCAAGTCTCTGATCGGCGGACGGCTGAAGCGGGGCGGGATGCACTGGAGCGTCAGTGGCGCCAATTCCATCATCGCGCTCCGTTGCGCGGTTCACAGCAACCACTTCAGCTGTGCAGATAAGTTGTCGCGTGACGTGAATCACCAACGCACACAGTGCGACGAAATCTGGTCATTTATCTCCGCCACGAAAAAGGACATACCGCGATCAAAACCCATGATCTCAAGGACAGGTCAATTCATAAAGTCTAGGAGATACTCATTTTGGCTTTCATTGATTTTGCTTCACCTGTTCTCCGGCTTCCCCATCCAGAACGCGACAAATAGATCTTTGTCACGGGTCTCCGAAATATTTGACCATAGGCAGGAGGGCCTACAATGCGAATCAGGGACGTATATCGATTGCTAAAGGAACGGGTTGATGTTCGGAGGCGGTTGTTGAGCAGGCCGAAGACAACCCAAGATGGCTTCTTGTTTGCTGGCAAGAAGGACTGCTTTCACAATGAGTGGGAATCCAGTGATCGGCGATTTGTGAATAAAATGATGCCCAGGATAGACGTATTTATCAATTTTGGGGCTCATCATGGTTACTATTGCTGCCTTGCACTCAAATTTGGGATTCGTGTGATCGCATTTGAACCCTCCCAAGAAAACTGCGCAATGATCGCAAAAAACGTAAGAGCAAATAAATTTGGAACGAATTTTTCACTATTTCCGGTGGCTGTGTCGAACAAGAACGGATTGGGCGTATTGGGTGGATTGTCACGATCAACAGAGTCATTGATAAGGGGCTTTTCCGACCACTATCATCTAAAATCGCGAACTGTCCCTGTTCACATAATCGACGACGTAATTCCCGGACACATAGTCCACGGCAAAAAAACGCTCGTGTTGATGGACATAGAAGGCTCGGAGGCACACGCGCTGGAAGGAGCTGGCACCCTTTTACGCCACGCCGAACCCAAGCCGGTTTGGATTATTGAGGTGTTTCCGTGCAAGGAATATGATGGATACAATCCTGTTCCACGCGTTTTTCAGATCATGCGGGACTCGGGCTACTCCCCATATTTGTTTGACGACGAATTTGAATCGGGACTGAAACAGGTTTCATTTGAAAATCTCATCGACAATAAAGGTGACGTCGAATCGTGGGCATTGACAGGAGGAAACATCGTGTTTTCTGCGCACGGAATGGAACAGTTGCTGAATTAACCATTTGATGTCGCAAGTCATTGGGCGGTGAGGACCGTTGTAGCTGATCGCACACGTGTGGGAATTCGGCGAGCAGAGTGGTTTACCGCTGGAATGGGTTTTCATAGGTTCGCCCGCCGAACTAAACTCAAACAGAGGATATCCGATGCGAGCTGTCGGTTCTCCCTGTGCGTCATATGCCGCGCCAACCTCGCGTCATGCATTTTTTCATCCGAAACAATATCGTTGGGGAAAAGAAGGACGTCATTCGGCCATGGCGTCAGGCAATGAGAAATGGCGTGAATGCCTAGGATGTCGGTAAAGCGACCAAGGACTCCTACGTAATTCATTCGCGATTGGAGGAACCTCTGGAACCGTACTCCAAACGACCCTTTACGCCACGCAAACTTCATTCATCTCCAAAGATTAAGGCCCGAATTTTCGGTGTTCGCGGAAGCTTACCTTCCTGTCGGCGCGACATGATCATCACGGCGGGCATCCGGAAGGATTTCAAGCCTTCGGGTCTTGACTGATCTCGGATCTGTCAGGCGCGGTCATTTGCAAGCTGCTGCGTCCGATAACTGGTATTGCGCTGCTGTTCCCGGTACCAGTGGTTACAGATTCCGACGGGAATGAACGGATGAATCAAAGCGAACAATATTCCGCAACTGTAGGCCATTGTCTGGACGGTTTCAGTCCAATCACAAACCAACCCAAACTACTTCGTTGGCTATGGTCGATGTTACCCTGATTTCGCGGAGGTCTGATTCTGTACCGGGAATCTGTGACCGTCATACGATGCGATCGATTCCACCGAAATGACGCATACATCAGCCGATTTTTCTTCAGGTAAGGATGAATATCGGAAGTGGATCGGAGAGATTTCGATCCGGTCGTGTAAACAAGATCAATTTCCATAGGAAAGGAAATCTCAAAACGATTGGTTCTCGCGACAACTTCACTGGTTGTTGCCGGCTGCATGGCAGCCGCCAACGTCTCGGTTACCGGGACGGCCGAACTCGGTGTCGTCGGCGTAAAGAGTAAGTATGCGACACTTCATCACGATTTCCAGGTCTCTTTCGGTCATTTCTTCGCAACCGGTCCCGGGCTTTCGATTGGTGCCAGTGCCGCTCTGCGTCACGCAGGGAAATTCAGCCCGGTGGGGCCGAAGGGGCCGTCCACATCAGTGGCCCATTCGACAAGTTGACGCTTGGCCATACTGACGGAACCTTAGACAAAGCACTAACGGATACCACATCTGGTTCTTCGATTGCCGACAATCACACAGGTCACAACCCCGGCTACAGCGGCAACACGGGTCTTGACGGGTTTACTGGTAACGGCGGCAGTACTATTCGCGACGATTACACCTTTGGTGCTATCACAGCCGCTGCTTCTGCAGAGCCAATTGAAGGTGACAAGAGTGGCGGTGTAACTGGGGACGCCTTCCCAGCAGATATCATTTACGATGCATCCGCATAAGGTGTGGGCGTAGCCTGGTTCGTCGATATTCGCGGTATCGGCATGTTTGTCGGCCTTGGTTACCAGACTGCCTCCAGGATGGATACCGGGGCGACTGTCACCACGAACGATAAAAAAAAGAGTTGATTATCGGGATGAGCCTTTCGGCCGACATGGGCAATGGTTTTCGGTCGTGGGCAATTACTCAAGCACTAGTAAGAGACACATCCATTGGGCCTGCAGATGCTGGCGATAACGACACCGAATCAAAGATTACTCATGCTGGCGTTGGACTTGCGTGCACGGTCGGCGACCTGACCTTGTTGTGAACGCTGGCTGTCAAACGACAAAAGTAAACGGTCTTGATACCGCTAAAACGGCGGTCGAATTTCCGCCTTGTGCGGACCAAATCTGGTGCTGGTTTTGCCGTAGTGTATAGCCTCGGTACGAGTTTGTATGAAGTGGTCGGGTTTGTCTGAACATCAATGGATCAATGGAGATACCTAAACGCTCATGGCAGGCTTCGATCTTCCACCCCGACCGGCATGAAATTCTGATGACACGGCCCGTGCTGTTGTTGCATGATGCGGTCGGGAGGCAGCACAATGGCCGTATCTTTAATGGTGAGCCCTGGGCTTCGCGAACCTAAACTGGTCCGAGATCGGACGGTCCGAGCCCCGAAATGTCTCCAGTCTTTC
>JAPOVX010000372.1 GCA_026707935.1 Paracoccaceae bacterium | reverse complement strand
TGCGGTCGTGAAACTGTTTTCCTCCGATGCCAGCCACGCGATGAGGCTCGCCGCCTCCTCCAGCTCAAGGAAACGGTTCCGAGGGATTTTCGAGAGCATGAACTCGATGTGTTCCTCGGACATTTGGTCGAAAATACGGGTTCGCGCCGCTGCGGGAGTCACGCAATTGACGGCAATATTGTACCCAGCAAGTTCCTTGCCCACCGACTTTGTCAAGCCGATGACCCCGGCTTTCGACGCTGAATACGCTGACGCGTTGGGGTTTCCCTCCTTGCCCGCGATACTCGCGATATTGACGATCCGGCCGTAATTCGCCGCCTTCATGTGCGGAATCACCGCCTTGTTCACGATGAATGCTCCAACGAGATTGACCGCAACGATCCGTTCGAACTCTTCCAGCGGGTAACTCTCGACCGTTTCGTTGAGCCCCGCGATCCCGGCCGAATTGACCAGGACATCAATACGCCCAAATGATCCGAGAGTGGCTTCAAGCGCCGCGTTCACCGCCTGCTGGTCCGCAATATCGACCTCGACCGCCATCGAACCGTTTCCAATCCCGGCACACGTTTTCCTGGCCAGCTCGACATCGAGGTCCCAGATTGCGACTTGTGCTCCCGCGGACGCCAGCCTCTTGACGACCGCACCGCCAATACCCTGCGCCCCGCCGGTCACGACCGCTACGCGCCCGGAAAATTCCGTCATCTCGACCTCGCCATGAAGGGGCGATTCCAGGGAACGGGTCCCATCAGGCTGAACCAAGGTCCGCGATGACGTCGGCGCAGGTCGTTACCGTCGCCACGTTTTGCATTGCGAAATCCAGGGATGCCCTGTGCCATTTTTCGTTCATGGTGGAGCAGGCGTCTTCGGGAACGATGACCCTGAATCCCTTGTCCGCCGCGGTTCTCGCCGTGTGCTCGACACTCATGTTGGTCCACGCACCGGTATTGATCAACGTGTCGACACCGGCGCCACGCAGGTAACTCTCCAGGCGTCCGGATTCCCAGGCGCTCATGGTCATCTTTTCAACCACGAGGTCGCCCGTTTGCGGTTCCAGCCCCGCGACCGGCGCGACGCCCCGGGTCCCCCGGACAAGTGCGTTCGCCTCCTTGACTCCCCTGAACAGCGGGGCCCTGTCCGTCATCGCCGGGTGCCCGGGCTCGCACACGAACCAGACGTGAATGACGAGAATGCCCTTTTGCCGGCAGGCCTCCGCGAGGCGGCGGCCGTTTTCGACCACGTTCTGGGCGCGCGCATGGGCGGGTGACCCGCTCTCCGCGAATGCGCCCCCCTCGGAAATGACATCATGCTGCATGTCCTGGATGATGAGCGCGGTCCGCGCCGTATCGATGTCCAGGCCGGCGGAATCGGGTCCACGGGATGCCGTACGCGGCTTCATGAATGGCTCAAGCCTCGGACGCGCCCTGGTCATCACCGAATAGAGGGATGTCGTTGCACAGATGAACAGCGTGTCCCAGTCCGCTCCTCCCCAGTGCAGGTTCGCGGCTTTCTCCGGAACTTCGATCTTGCCGAGGAGTTCGCCGCGGAAGGAGTAGACCCACAATCCACCCGGGGCCGTGACCCAGACATTGCCGTCGGTGTCGGCTTTCATTCCGTCCGGCACGCCGGGCAAGCTGTCATCCTTGATGCCGAAGGCGAATATCCGGGCGTTGACCAGGCGTCCGTCCGGTGCGACGTCGAACATGCGGATGTTCGCCTGGTCCGTGTCGTTGACCCACATGAACCGTTCGCACGGGCTGAAACACAATCCGTTCGGTTGCGTGAACATGTGACGGTCGACGACCAGTTCCGGCTCTTCACCCGGCCGGTGGCCCGGCGGCAGCCTGTAGACACCCTGGAAACCCATGCTGAGGGGCCGCGGCACGCCGAAGTGTTCCATTCGGCCATAGGTCGGATCGGTGAAATAGATCGAACCGTCGGATCCGACGCAGATGTCGTTCGGTGAGTTCAGCTCCCTTCCCTCGAAATGCGTGCACATGACATCGCGGGCGCCGTCCGGGCGGAACCGGGCAACCGAACTCGTCGCGTGCTCGCAGACGAGCAGGTTGCGCTGGGCGTCATAGGTCATGCCGTTTCCCTTGTTGGAAGGACGCATGACTTCCGTGACCTGTCCGTCGGGAGTCCACTTGCGGCGAACATCGGCGGGCATGTCGGAAAACAGGAGGTAACCGTCGTCCGGATGCCAGACCGGTCCCTCGGTAAAGGTAAACCCCGTCGCACGCCGCTCCACCGGCGTGTGAATGTCGATCAGGTCTTCGAACCGGGCGTCCAACCTGGCATGAGCCATCTCACCGTCCTCCGTCGTTCAGGCGTCCGGGCCGCCCGTTTCAGGCCGGGAACCACTGCCGGTTCGGCAGCGTTTCCGTGATCGGCCCGGGTACGGTCATGCCCATGCGCCCGGCGACCTGCGCGTTCTCGATCTTCGCGGGTCGATCGTGGACAGGCAGCACGAACTTGTAATTGTTGAGAAGTTTCTTGATTGCCGCCTTTTCCCCCCTTTTCGAACCGGAATGATTCCCCGTGACCCGCGGTTCCAACCAGTTGTTCGTATGCACGTGATTGATCACCTGGTCGTTGAAGTCATAGATCACGTCGCCGCAAATGCAGGCGAGGCCCTCCGCGGTTTCCACGATCACGTTCATGGACCCCTCGGTATGCGCGTAGGCGGGCTCGCACCAGACCCCCGGAATGATCTCTTCGGCAGCCGTGATTTCCAGGTCCAGGAACCTGATCGCTTCGGGCTCGTAAATCCGTTCCACGAGGTGGAGGATGTCCGGTTTCGGATACTGCGGATACATGATGCCCGAGACGGAAAACTCCATTTCCCGCCTGTTCAGCACCACGGTCGTGTTCATCGGGAACTTGTCATCCTTGCCGGCGTGATCGATGTGCAGGTGCGTGTGCATGATGTAGCGGATGTCGCCCGGCCTCAGTCCGTACCGCGCCAGCTGGTTCTCGATCATGGTCTCGTGCGACTGCAGGCCGCGCATTCCCAGGCTCTCCATGATGGCGTTGTCACGGTACCCGGTGTCCACGAGGACCGGATATGTCCCTCCGAGAATGAGGAAGCCGTAAACCGGGACACGGCGAACCCTGCCACAGTCATGGCCAAGGACAAGAAAACTCGCCTCCAGTTCGATATCGCCGTAATCAAGGATGTGAATGGTCAGCGCCATTGTTGTTCTCCCTCATGTTCGGTCCGATTCAACCCGCTTCAAACCGCGATCATAATCGGTAAACCCGTTCGGCCGTAAGTCGAAATATCGCGTCGCGCTGTCCGGGAACAAGGTGTTCGGTCGCGGCGAGAAAGGAGTCCACGATTTCGCGCAATCCCGTCCACAACTTCTCGATCGGGAAATTCGAGCCGAACATGCATCGATCAGCCCCAAACATCTCCACGGTTTCACGTACCATACCCGCGATGAACGCCGGGTCATTCCTGTGCAGGAACGTTCCGAACCCGGACAGCTTCACCACGACGTTGGGGCACGCCGCCAGCCGGAGCATTCCCGCTGCCCACAGATCGCGGCCCGCCCCGGTGTTGTCTGCCAGCATGCCCGCGTGCTGGAGAACGAAGGTGACGTCCGGACACTGCGCCGCGAGTTCGGCCGCATGTGTCATCTGTCCCGAAAAAACCTGCAGTTCGAAACACCAGCCGTAATCCGCAAGGCAGCGAATGTTTTTCCGTACCGTGGCGTCTGCCGCCAGGTCCGGGCGGGAGGCAAACCGGTAACGCGGGACGTCATGCCAGTGGAACTGCTGCCGGACCCCGCGGACCAGCGCATGTCTTGCCAATCGGTCCAGTTGCGGGCGCACGTCCTCGACCGTGAAGTCGGCGTAGCCCGCAATCGCGTGCGGCCAGCCGCTGTCGTCGGCGACCGACTGAACCCAGGCCACTTCGTCCTCGAATCGCGCCGGGTCCCAGTTCGCCTGGACATAAACCGATTTTCCGATGCCCGTCCCCCGGATGTCCTCGAGGTATTCCCGGATCGGGTAATCTCTCCGGATCGCTGCGTAAGCCCCGAAAATCCTTGGCCGCTCGGGGCCGGACAACCAGGGAAGATCCCGCTTGTTCCAGACATGATGATGTGCATCGACGATCACGCGTGCCCCAGTTCGAGAAAGTGCTCTGCGACCCGGTCCAGGGTGCTGCCGTCCCCGAGGCCGTCGAGACGGGGCAATATCCGGGTCAGCGCCGCCGTATCCGGGCTGAATTCGCGGTCGGCGGCGAGGGGCGTCAACCAGAACAGGCGCCAGGCCTCCAGTGACAGCCGGCGGACCGCATCGATCATCGCTGCCGGGTCGCCCCGCTCCAGGCCGTCGGAGAGCACGACGATTGCCGCGCCGCGCGCAAAACCGACATACCTGGGGACGGCAAGGAACGCTTGCAGCGCATCGCCGATTCTGGTCCCGCCATCCATGTCGGCCGCCAGCGACCCGACCCGCGCAAGCGCTCTCCCCTGATCCCGGACACCAAGCGCGCGCGTGATCCGTGTCAGCCGCGTTCCCAGTGTGAAGACCTCGAACCGGTCGGCCTCCAAGGCGAGAACATGTGCCAGCCTGAGCGCCCATTCCGTTCGTTCCTTCATCGAACCCGAGATATCGATGAGGAACAGGATTCGCCGTTGCCGCAGCTTGCGCGCCCTCGGGAACAGGTTCATCGCGTCGCCGTCGTGGCGGACAGCGTCGCGCAACGTCTGGCGGAGGTCGGGCCGGGGGCCGCGCGGCGAAGGGACGAAACGGCGCGATTTCCGGCGCGGCAGCCGTCGTAGGACCGATCGCCTGAACCGGGCGAGGATGGCGGATTCATCGCGTTCGGGAAACCGCCGGCGCGCCAGCCTTTCGGCCGTTGTCGCTGCCCGGCCCGACCCCTCCGGACCATCCGCTTCCGGGACGTCGATCTCGCCCTGCCGATCCTCCCGGATCTCGACGTCGTCATCATCCTGGCGATCTTCGGAAACCGGCGCGGCAACCGTCTGGCCCATGAAATAGGCGCGGAAGAGGGCATCGAAATCCGGCTCCCGCTCCTTGGCGATCGCGAACAGCGCGACCGCGGCGCTGCGAATGTCGGCCATGCCGCGCGGCCCGAGCGTTCCGACGGCCTCGATGAATCCGGCGGTCTGGTCGGGCGCAACGGGAAACCCGTGCCGGCGCAACAGGGACGCGAACCCGATCAGGGATGCGGCGGCGGCCGGCACGGTCATGCGACGTGCCCGGGGATGAACGTGTCAAGCTGTGGCTCGAGAAAGGCAAGGTCGTCATGGTCCTTGAGCGCAACTCCAATCGATTTGCGAAAGGCCGCCGGCCAGTCATCGCCCTGGGTCTGCAGCAGCGTGGCCGCTTCCGCCCATTCGACCGTTTCCGCGACCCCGGGGGGCTTGGCGAGCGGTTCTTCCCGCAGCAGGGTTACCGCTTCGACGACGGCGCGTGCCGTGGCGTGGACGACCGAACTCGCCCTGGCCATGACGATCCTGGCTTCAAGTTCCGCGTCCGGGTAGTCGATCCAGTGGTAGACGCAACGCCGGCGCAGTGCTTCGTGGAGATCCCGCGTGCGATTGGAGGTCAGGACGACGACCGGATTCACCGCTGCCCTGACCGTTCCCGTTTCGGGAATCGATATCGAGAAATCCGAGAGATACTCGAGCAGGAACGCTTCGAACTCATGGTCCGAGCGATCGACCTCGTCGATCAGCAGGAGCGTGTCGGACGGCTCGCGAAGCGACTCGAGCAGGGGCCGCGAAAGCAGGAAGTCGTCTCCGTAGAGGTTGACGTATTCGTCGCCTGCCTGCCGGATGGCGAGCATCTGCCGCGGGTAGTTCCATTCATAGAGCGCCGTTGCCGCATCTATGCCTTCGAAGCACTGCAAGCGGATCACGCGGCGGGACAGAGCTGCACCGATGGCTTTCGCCGCCTCCGTCTTGCCGACCCCGGGAACGCCCTCGAGCAGCAGCGGCTTTCCAAGCGCGAGTGCGAGATAAGAGGCGGTCGCAAGTTCGGCGCTCGCGAGGTACTGCGCAGCCGCGAGCGCCTGTCTCAGTGTTTCAGGGTTGCCGATACCGCTGATGGAAGCGCGGACCGGCATCAGCTGCGCGCCTCCAGGATGCCACCGGGACTGCCGTGAACACCGGTCCCGGTCATGGGCGGCGTCCCCTGTTCCGCGGCCTTGCGCCGCCATTTGCCCGGAGACCGCGGAGGATCTTTTCCGCGGTTATGGGAAGATGGTCGCAATGGACCCCGACCGCATCGAAAATCGCGTTCGCGACCGCCGGCAGAACGGGATTGGCGCACATCTCGCCGGGCCCCTTGCCACCGAACGGCGCGTCTTCTGCAGGGCGCTCGAGAATGGCGATGTTGTGGGTTGCCACGTCCCCCGGGCCTGGCATCACGTATTCGTTGAAATCCAGCGGAGCATTTTCGCGGGCCGGGTAGTACGGTTCGGTCGTCTCGTAGAGGGCGTGCGACAACCCCATCCACGCGCCGCCGATCAGTTGCTGCTCCACCAGCCGGGGATTGAGCGCCCGGCCAACCTCGTACGCCGAGTTGATTTCAAGCACCGTGACCTCGCCGGTTTCGTCGTCCACTTCAAGATCGACGACAAGGGCTGCATGGGCGAAACAGGTCACCGGAGACATCTCCCCGGTTTCCGGGTCCGCCTCCGACGGGGGCACGAGGAAGATCCCGCGGCCGGCAAGCGTTCGCCCCTGCTTGAACTGTGCCGCGATGGAGGCGTCCGCCACGCTGATCGAACGGCCCGGGGCGCCGCGCACATGGATGTTTCCCGCGCCGTCCGTCACCAGGTCCCTGGCATCGACTTCGAGTTCCTCCGAGGCCGCGTCGAGGAGCTGGGTTCGGGCCTCCGTGGCCGCGCGAATGACGGCGTTGCCGACACGATGGGTACCGCGCGACGCAAAACTGCCCATGCAGTGCGGGCCGGTGTCACTGTCCGCCGTGTCCACATAGACGTCGGAGACCGGGACGCCGAGGGTTTCCGCCGCAATCTGGCGTGTCACCGATTTCAATCCCTGTCCGAGATCGATCGAGGACAACGACACCTTGAATTTGCCGTCCGGCGTTGAGTGAACCAGCGCCTGCGAAGGGTCTCCACCAAGATTCATGCCGATCGGATAGTTCACGCTGGCAAAGCCGCGCCCCTTGTGAATCGCCATCTCAACGCCTCCTTGTTCCGGAAAGGAAACGCGGAACGCCCGGTCGCCGCACGCCCTCGGAAAACGGTTTCTTCGGCGGGAGCGGAGGTTTTTTCACGGGAGGTGCGACCGCGGGGGGCGTGACCGGTGGAACGGCGGGCGTGGACACGTGGGGCGGTTGCGGGGGAACGGAAGGTGCCCGGGCAGGCGCCGCGCCGGATTCCCCCGTTGCGGGCCCGTGCTCCATGTCGGGCCGTTGCGGGGCAACCGCGGATACTTCCTGGCTCCGTACTGTTCCGGCGGCGACCCGTTTCTTCGGTCCGGGGCCTGCCAGGGGGTCGAGGGGGATTCGGCCACCGCGGCGTTCGCCGATCCGCCCCGTTTCGTCCGTCACTGTTTCGGGTATGTCCGCCCGGGTACCGCCTCCGCCCGATCGGCTCGACTGGCCCAGGACCGCCGGGTCGACCAGCCACGCGGCCTTCTCGGCCGCGACCTGGCAACATTCAATCAGGGCCGTATTTTTCGCAGTGCGGCGGTGCGCCTTCATGTCGCCGTCGCGATAGGCGTTGAGGATCCGGAATTCGACCGGATCGATTCCGGCCGCGTCGGCCGACCTGTCCATCTGGCGCTCGATGGCGAAGTCGACGCCCGTGATTCCGAACCCCCGCATTGCGGTCGCCGGTGTCCGGTTGGTGAAGACACAGTAGACGTTCGCGGCAACGTTCGGAATCGTGTAGGGCCCCGGCAGGTGTCCGGTGGCTTTCACGACCGCATAGGACGAAAGGCGCGTATAGGCGCCCGAGTCGAACAAACCGGTGAACTGCCGGGCGAGGATGCGGCCATCCCGCGTGACTCCGTCCTTGATCAGCCAGAGCTCGGCGCCGCGTGGTGCGCCGACCTGCATTTCCTCCTCACGATCCCACATGAACTTGACCGGTTTGCCGGTCAGCATCGCGCCAAGCACCGACATCGGCTCGACGATGCTGTCGACCTTGCCGCCGAATCCTCCGCCTACGGTGCCGCCGACGAAGTGGAGGCGGGAAGACTGGAGGTCCAGAAGCTTGGCCGTCGTCGCGAGGGAAAAGAACAGCGCCTGGGTTGACGTGTAACAGGTAAACCTGTCGTTTGTTTCGGGAACGGCGATCGCACCGCAGGTTTCCATGGGAGCCTGTTCGATCGGCGACATCTGGTACCGGCCTTCGACGATGTGGTCAGCCGATGCGAACGCCGCTTCCACGTCGCCGAACCTGAGCTTCTGGTGATCGAATGTCTCGTAGTAGTCAAAGGTGTTGTCGGGATAGGTGTCATTGACGACCGGCGCATCCGGCTGCAGCGCCTGCTCCACGTCCAGGACATGCGGCAACGTCTCCCAGTCAACCCTGACGGCGTTCACGGCCTTGCGGGCGATTCGATCGCTGTCCGCGATGACGGCGAGAACTGGCTCCCCCCTGTACGCCACTTTCGACGGCGCCAGCAGGGGTTCGTCGTCCTTGCCGAACCCGATCAGTGACAGCAGCGTGTTGAGGTTTTTCGGGATATCCCCCGGACGCACGATTCGCCTGACACCCGCGATGTGTTCGGCAGGCGAGGTATCGACCGATCGAATCCGGGCGTGGTGATGCGGTGAACGCACGCAGCGCATGTGCAGGAGTCCCTCGAAGGGATGGTCGTCGTAATACACCGACCGGCCGGTGACGTGGCCGAGAATATCCTGCCTGATCGTCGGCTGGCCGATCTCCTGCAGGTTGTCATCCCGCTCGTCCGCGAACAGGTCCTTGCGGAATTCGACGGTCGTCATTGTCGCACCCCTTTCCGCATCGAATCGGCTGCAATCATGATCGCCTCGATGATCGGCTCGTAACCCGTGCAGCGGCACAGGTTTCCGGAAATCGCCTCGACGACCTGGTCCCTGTCCGGATTCGGCGTCTGCTCAAGCAGCGCCTTTGCCGCCATGAGCATTCCCGGAGTGCAATAGCCGCATTGCGCGGCGAAATGATCCATGAACGCGCGCTGCAGGGGATGGAGTTCCGGCCCGTTGGCCAGCCCGGCCGCCGTTTCCACGTCTTGGCCGCCCACGGCTTCCGCCAGTGTCAGGCAGGCGAGGCGAGGTTCCCCGTCAACCAGGACCGTGCACGTGCCGCAGGTACCCTGGCCACAGCCGTATTTCGGCGACAGGTCACCGATTCCCCTGCGCAGCAGGTCGAGCAGGTTGGCGCCGCCATCGGCGAATGCCGCCACCTCCGTGCCGTTCAGGCGAAAGGAAACGGGCGTCCTTGCCAAGTCCCTACCCCCCGTCCCGAAGAAGTCGTCCCAGGTGAACGCCCGCCACTTCCCTGCGGTACCAGGCGCTCGCCAGGGCGTCATCGGCCGGTGACAGGTCACGGGACACCGCGTCCACGGCCCGGGAAATCACGGAGGAATCGAGACGCTCGCCCTCAAGAATCGTTTCGACGCCCCCGGCCCGCGCCGGGACCGGTCCCATGGCGCCGAATGCGACACGCGCGCCGGTGACCCGCCCGAGTCGAAGCGGCAGACGGGCGGCAATGGACAGCACCGCCACGCCTTTCGGCCTGACGCGCGAAACCTTCGTGAATCGATACTCCCGGCTGCCCGGACGGCGAAACGCGAGTGAATCCACGAGTCCGCGACGGGAATCCCTTTGACGGAAGAACTCGTCGATGGGGACACGCGACCCGTCTGCGAACATCACCCGGGCGTCGAGCGCCAGCAGAACCGTCGCGAAATCGCCGTATGGTGCCGGAGCAAACAGGTTTCCACCGACACTGGCCGCGTTGCGAACGGCGGGGCCGCCGATCGAACGCGCGGCGGGTGCGAGGAATTCCAGGCCCGGCGATTCGAGTATGTCTGCCATGGTGACGCCGGCGCCGAGCTCGACCATGTCCCCCTCCGACCGGATTCGGCGCAACCGGGGGTCCGTTGTCCGCACCACGTGGTCGAAATCGCCGCTCCCATGGTTCACGGCGCGCATGACGAGAGTTCCGCCGCCCATGTACCTGCTTCGCCCGGTCATGGCGCGCTCGGCCTCGGCGATCGACTCGAACGTATCCACCTGGAGCTGGCTCATCCATCCAGCCCCATGTGCGCCCTGATCGCATCGAAACCGGCCTGGTATATCTGTTCACCGACCAACTCGGCCAGCGACTCCTCCTGCCCCTGCGGCGTGTCGAAACGACTTTCCCACTCCCAGAAGGTCATGTCGCCATCGGTGACGGGCGCCAGCCGCACATGTGCGACGTAGTTGAAAAGCGGCACGGGCGTGTCGAGCAGGCAGTAGCTGAACGATTGCTCAAGATCGGAGAGCGTCAGGAGTTGCTCGCGCAACTCGGAGCCGTCTTCCAGCCTGAAATTGCGAATGCATCCCACCTCGTCGGCACCGCGGCGGCGTTCGACGTGACTCTCCGACACCGCCGGGTGCCAGCGGTCGTGCCCGTTGAAATCCCTGAGGACGTCCCAGACCGAATCGACAGGTGTCGGCAGGACCGTGCTTCTGACGACCTTGACCACTGTCAGTTCTCCTCAGCCACTGAACCGGCGCTTGAGTGCATCGAATCCGGCCTGGAAAACATCGCCACCGATCGTTCCGACGAGGTCGCTTTCCTTGTCGGCGTCACATGCGAATTCGGCCGACCATTCGCCGAAACAGCGGTCTCCGTCTGTCACGGGGGTCAGGCGAAGCGTCGCGACATAATCCTCGAGCGGCATCGGACTCTCGAGAATCTCATAGGTGCAGAACAGGTCGTAGTCCGACAGTCCAAGGAGGCGTTCGCGTATCAGGTCGCCGTTTTGCAGGCGAAAATTGCGGATACATCCCACCTTGTCGGCCGGGAGGGCATCTTCGATCCGGCTTTCACGAATGAGGGGATGCCACTTCGGCAGGCCGTTGAAGTCGCGAATCCGCTCCCAGACGCGGGAGGCAGGCGCGTTGATCACCGATGATACGTAAACACGAGCCATTCATCGATCCTCCCTGCCGCTGTCCCGGCCGCCCTTCTCCTCCTCCTGGCCGTCGTCCTCCTGGCCGTCCCCTTCCGGCCGGGATGCCTCCTGCTCGTCGGAGTGGCGGAGGGCGGCCTTTACGCGGCTCAAGTCGGATGCCTCCCGCAACAGGCTGGTCTGCCGGGACAGGCTGGATCCATCGATACCGATGTCGGACAACAGGCTGTCGATCATGGGACCCTGCACCCTGTAACGCAATGCCGAATTGATGACCTCGTCGGTGGGGCTTGAAGCCTGTCCGCCCGAGCCGCCGTCCACACCCTTTGCGCCGTCCCCGCCAAGCTGCACGATCTTGATATCGTTGATCTTCTCGAGCGGTTTCGCGGATGCGGCCACGATGCCTTCGACATATTCGAGCATCTTCCGCTTGAACAGTGAACGCCGCGCGCCGTCGCTCAGAATGTTTTCGGCCTCGTTGATGAGCCGTTGCGCCTCGGCCTCGACGGCAGCGCGCACGCGTTCCCCCTCGGCGGCGATCCGGACCTCCATCGCGGACTTTTCCGCGATGACCACGTCGATCGACTTTCTTCGGCTGGCTTCTTCGGTTGCCTGCGCGGTCAGTACCTTTTCCGCCGCTTCGGCGGCGCGCGCGCGGGCCTGGTCCGCCTCGATGGCGGCGGCACTTTCCTCGAGAGATTTCTCGTAAAGCGAAATGGCCTTCGCCATGGCCGCTTCGTCGACCAGCCTCTCGCGCTCGATCTCCAGTTTCCGCCGCTCGGTCTCATGGCCGATCCTGATGTCGTCGAGACCGCGTTCAGAGTCGATTCTTGCCCGTTCCACCAGTTCCTGGCTCGCGATTTCAGCAGCTCGTATGGCCTGCACGCGCTCCACTTCCAGCTGTTCGAGTCTCTGTCGGCGGGCGAGTTTCGTCGATTCGAGCTCCTGCTCCGCGCGGACCCGTTCGACGTCGACCGCCTTGTCCTTGTCGACACGCGCCGCCTCCACGTCCCTGTCGGCGGCGATCTGCGCAGCGTCGATGGAACGGTTCCGGGAGATCTCCAGGTTCCGGATGTCCTCGTCCCGGGCGATTTTCTCCCGGGTGGTTTTCGCTTCGATCTCGATGCGCTGTTTTTCGACATTCCGGCGGGCCGCGATTTCAGCCGCCTCGATCCTTTCGTTCCGCTCGATTTCCCGTGCGCGGATCGCCAGGTCCCGGGTGATCTCGGCCGCGCGCACATGTTCCTCCTCTTGGATTCTCGCTTCGGAAATGGTCTCGTCGGCGGCGATGTCCGCGACTTCGACTGCCCGTCTGCGCGCGATTTCGCGTTCGCGGATTTCCTGTTCCTGCGCGATACGCTCTTCGGCGATCTTTTTCTCCTTGGCGATCTGTGCCGCTTCTATGGATTCCGCTTTCGTGATCTCGGCCGCCTCGATCGCCCTGGTTCTTTCCACGTCGCGGGCTTTCGTGATTTCGTCCTGCTCGATACGTTCGATGGCGATCGCCTGTTCCTGAGCAATCCGGGCCATTTCGAGTGCTTCACGCGAGGCGATCTGGGCGGCCTCGACGGCTTGCTGCGACGAGATCTCCGCCTCTTCCACCGACGTCTGTCGCGCGATTTCCAGTTTGCGGGTTTCGCGTTCGGAACGAATCCGTTCGGCGGCGACGTTCTTTTCCTGCTCGACCCGGAGCTTTTCCGCCTCCTCGCGCGAGGCAATTTCCGCCCGTTCCACGGCGAGGCTGCGCGCGACTTCCTTTTCGCGCGTCTTCTGTTCCAGCGCGATCCGGGCCTCGGCAACGGTCCATTCCTGGTCGAACCGGGCCTTCTCGACACTGACCCGGGTTGCGATTTCCGCCTCGTCGACGACCTTCTTGCTCTCGATCTCCTGCTGGCGGATTTCCTTGTCGGAATCGATCCGGGCCTGCGAGATCATGTGTTCGTTGGTTATTCTGGCGGTTTCGATCGATTCCCGCGACTGCAGCACTGCCTGTTCCGCTTCCTTTTCCCGCTCGGAACGTTCGCTCGCAAGGTCGGCGCGCTGCCTGGCGCGGCGGAACTCGATCTCCCTTTCCTGGTCAAGCCGGGCGGACTCGGAGAGTCTCTCGATTTCGAGAGATTGCCGCTCGGCTTCGAGGTTGCGTTCACGAATGCGTATCGTCGTTTCCTGCTCGATGTCGTTACGCAACCTGCGGCGATCCTCGATGGCCTGGATGACGGCGGTCAAGCCCTCGGCATCGAAGGTGTTGGACGGGTTGAAATACTCGATGTTGGTCTGGTCGATGTCCGTGATCGATACGCTCTCGAGCTCCAGTCCATTCTTGTCGAGACCGGCCTGCGCTTCCTCGAGAACCCTGGAGACGTAGATGTCGCGGTTCTCGTGCAACTCCTCCATGGTCATGCCGGACGCCACCGTCCTGAGTGCCGAAACAAACTTGCCTTCGAGAAGAGCATGGATCCGCTCCGGTTCCAGGGTGCGGCGCCCAAGCGTGGACGCGGCAAGGCTGACGGATTCCCGGGTCTGGCGGACGCGTACATAGAATTCGGCATCAACATCGATGCGCATGCGGTTCTTGGTAATCAGCGCATTTTCGCGCTCCCGCGATACCGAGAGCTGCAGCGAGTTCATGTTGACCGGGGTGATGTCGTGAATGATCGGCCATACGAACGCACCGCCGTCGATCACCACTTTCTCGCCGAGGAAACCTGTACGCACGAACGACACTTCCTTGGTCGAACGCCGGTACAGCCAATTCATCACCCAATACAGGATGAAGATGACAATGACTGCAAAAACCAGCCACAGAATCAGTTGTCCAATCAATTCTCCCGTCATTTGGGCTCCCCCTTCCGGACTCCTGGTCCGGTCTTGATCTTCCCGAATTCGCGGATCGTGTCGATGATTGCCGTCTCCGTCGGTAATCGTTCCATGGATGACGCGCCATAAAAGCCGTGGCAATTCGGACTGTTGGCAAGAACATACGCCGCGTCGGCGGGCATCGAAACCGGCCCGCCATGCACCAGGACAATGATGTCATTCCTGACGGAGCGCGCCGCGTCGGCCCACTCTTCCACCAGATCCGGACACTGTTCGAGGGTAAGGGCCGTTTCGGCACCGATCGAGCCCCCGGTCGTCAGGCCGAGGTGGCACACAACGATATCGGCGCCCGCCCGTGCCATCGTTTCCGCGTCGGCCGCGGAAAAGACATACGGTGTCGTCAGCAGGTCCCTCTGGCGGGCCTCGCCGATCATTTCGACCTCCAGCGCAAACGACATTCCCGTTTCTTCAAGGTTGGCCCTGAAATTCCCGTCGATCAGGCCGACGGTCGGGAAGTTCTGGACCCCGCTGAAACCGGCGTCCTGCAACTGGTCGAGGAACTTGCCCATCAGCCTGAACGGGTCGGTCGCACATACTCCTGCCAGGACCGGTGTATTCCTGACGACGGGCAGGACTTCGCCCGCCATCTCCATGACGATACCATTCGCATCGCCATAGGGCATCAACCCGGCGAGACTTCCGCGCCCGGCCATGCGGTAACGGCCGGAATTGTAGATCACGATCAGGTCGACGCCTCCGGCCTCCTCGCATTTCGCCGACAGCCCGGTTCCGGCGCCGCCCCCGACAATCGGCTCGCCCTTCGCGATCTTCCCCCGCAACCCTGCAACGATGTCTTCGCGTTCAAACATTCTCGATCGCACCCGCTGCAAGCCGACCCGACACGTCATGCAGTTCCCTGAAGGCGCGCAGAACTTCGTCCGCGAATGCGTCCTCGTTGATGTTGTGGGGCGACCGGACGAGGCGGCGTCCCGATGTCTGGCGGACACTGTCCTCGAGCGCGTGGAACAGGGCCGCATCGGCTTCGGGGTCCCAGAATGGCTGCCCCTCCCGGTCGAGCGCCGAAACGCCGCCTTCGGGCAGGAAGAACCTGACCGGTCCGTTCATCCGGTTCAGCCTTTCGCCGATCCAGCGTCCGATCCTGTCGTTTTCCTCCGGCGACGTCCGCATCAGCGTGATCTGGGGATTGTGCATGTACAGGTTTCGGTTGCGGTAGCGTTCGGGAACCGAGTCCGGATCCCTGAAATTGACCATGTCGAGGGCTCCGCAGGCCCCGATGTACGGGTTCTCGGTCCGGATCGACGCGCCGAACCTGTCTTCGCTTGCGGCGAAAACGCCGCCCGCGATCATGTCGCAGACCTCCGTCGTCGTTATGTCGATGATTGCCGCAAGCTTGCCGGAGTCCAGCAGTTTTTCCATTGAACGCCCGCCGACGCCCGTGGCGTGGAAGACAAGGCAATCATAGGGCCCGTCGAGAGCAGACGTGATTCTCTGTACGCAGGGCGTCGTTACGCCGAACATCGTCAGTCCGACCGCAGGCTTGTCGGCGGTCTCCTGCAGCGCGCCCTGCGCGCGATTGTTGACCATGCCGGCCAGCGCCGCCGCGGCATTGGCCAGGACGTCGCGGGTGATCGTATTGATTCCCTGCACATCCGCAACCGAGTGCAGCATGAGAATGTCCGTTGGACCGACATATTCCGAGACATCGCCACTGGCGACCGTGGAAACGACCAGCTTCGGTACACCGACCGGCAGCGACTGCATGGCAGGGGTGACAAGTGCGGTCGCCCCGGAACCGCCGGCGCCGATGATTCCCGCCACGCCCGGATGATTGCGAATCCAGCGTTCGAACGCGATCGCCATTCCGCTGACCGCCGACCCCCGGTCACCGGTGAAAACGCCCCGGACCCCGCGGGGATGAAATCCCGCGATGACATGCGGCGGAATCTCGGCGCCGGACGGTTTCCCGCTTGTCGACAGGTCGGCGATCTGAACCCTGAGCCCGTGACCGTCCAGGCGGTCGCGGAGATATCGCAACTCGTCACCCTTGGTATCGAGCGTCCCGGCGATCAGGACGGTTTCCGCGTGCTGGCGGGCTACCGGTCGCAGGGTCCTGCCCGTCTCGCCGTTTCGCGAACGGGGTTCCGTGCGGGTCCGGGCGCTTCCCTCGATGACGCGAACGGGAACGGGTTGCGACCATCGGTACGGTATCTTCGGGTTCGACAGGTACACGCGTTGTGGACCGAACGTGGGCCTTGCTGCCGTTTCCTGCCTGCGTCCGGATTGCCCGGGCTCGTCATGGGCATGCCGTCCAACTCCGAGCAACGCCTGTTGCAGGTTCGTGTCGTCCGCAAGCGACGCGGCTTCCAGCGTCCGGTTGATCCTGCCGTTGACCATGATTGCGACCTGTTCGGAAACGGCACAGGCGACACCGATGTTCTGTTCGATGACCAGGACGTCGACCCCACCGCTTTCCGCCAGGCGAATGAGGGTGTCTTCGACCTGGTGAACGATCATCGGCGCCAGGCCTTCGGTCGGTTCGTCCATGACCAGCAAATTCGGGTTGAGCAGCAACGCGCGCCCGATGGCAAGCATCTGCTGTTCACCTCCGGACAGGTGGCCTCCCAGGTTCTGCCGCCGTTCCGCCAGTCTCGGGAAGGTGGAATAGACCCGGTCCTTTGTCCACGATCCTTCACGTTTCGCGACCAGTTCGAGATGCTCGTCGACGGTGAGGGATCGCCAGATCCGCCGGCCCTGAGGAACGTAGCCGATGCCGGACCTGGCAATGTCGGCCGGATTGACTCCGACGAGCGGCTTCCCCCCGAAACTGATCGAGCCGGATGTTACCGGTACCAGGCCCATGATGGCGTTGCAGAGCGTCGTCTTTCCCATGCCGTTGCGTCCAACCACGGACAGAATTCCCTGGCGCAGAACGAGATCCACGCCCTGGAGCGCATGGCTGTTGCCGAAAAAGACGTTCAGATTCTTGAGTTCGAGGGTCGGCCCGTTCGTGTCACGCATGCCCGCCTCCACCAAGGTAAAGGGACTGGACCTCGGGGTCGTCTTCTATTTCCGCCGGTTTGCCTTCCTTGAAGATGCGTCCATTGTGCATCATGGTGACGAACTCCGCGACCTGGAGCGCGACGTCCATGTCATGTTCGATGATGATGTACCCGATGTGGCCGGGAAGCCCCGTGAGTATCTCGATCAGCTCCCCCCGCTCCGTCGGCGAAAGCCCCGCAGCCGGTTCGTCGAGGAGCAGCAACCGGGGTGCACCCGCGAGAGCCATCGCGATTTCCAGCTGCCGCTGCTGGCCGTGGGACAACTCCGAGACAAATGTCTCCGTGACCTTTTCCAGGTGCGCCACGCGCACGAGCGATTCGGCGCTTGCCATCACGGATTCATTCCGCCGTGGACGGATCATGGAAAACCTTCCCCGCAGGACCCCGCGGCATGCGAGGTAGACGTTGTCCAGGACGGTGAGCCCGGAAAAAAGCAGGGAAATCTGGTAGGTTCGCCTCAATCCGCGGCGTATTCGTTCATGCGGCGGAAACTTCGTTACGTCTTCGCCGTAGAACCTGATCGATCCTGCCGAAGGCGGGAAATCGCCGGAAATGCAATTGAAGAGCGTGGTCTTTCCGGCGCCGTTCGATCCCAGAACCGCCCTGCGTTCGCTCGGCCGCAGCGTCATCGAAATGTCGTCGAGCGCGACAAGCGCGCCGAAGCTTTTCGAAACCCCCCGGAGTTCGAGGGCATTTGCCGTTCCCGTCGCGGACAGGCGATCGGAGAAACTCCCGGATTCCGTCACGGTGAATCGCCGCCACGAACGCGCAGGGGATCGCGCGCCCGGCTTTCGCGCAGTTTCTCCCACAGCCCCAGGATTCCGTCGGGCGACCAGAATACGATCAGCAGGAAACCGAGGCCGATAAGGAGCTGGAAACGCTCGCCGCCGGCGCCAAGCGTGACCAGTATGTCGATCGCGAAAGTCTTCAGGATGACATAGACAATCGAGCCGACGAACGGACCGATCGGATGCCGGAGCCCGCCAATCACCGCGATGACCAGGATATCGATGACAGGGCCGGTGCCCGCCGTTCCCGGCGAGATCTGGGCTGACTGCCAGGTCAGCAGGATTCCTCCCGTCGCGGCAGGAAACGCCGCGAAGGTATAGGCCGCGACCCGGTGCAGGGTCACGTCATATCCAAGTGCTGCCATGCGCCTCGGGTTGTCGCGCACGCCCTGCAGGGCCAGTCCCATGGGGGAGCGGCTGACGTAGAGGACCACGAAATACCAGAATCCCGCCCAGAACAGCGTGAGGTAGTAGAATGCGGTCGGATTGCGCCAATCGACGTTGAAGACTTCGGGGGGCAACACCCCGTTGAATCCCGAGAAGCCGTTGAAGATGGTGTAATTCTGACGGGTGAAGTAAAAAAAGGCCGAGGCGATGGCGAGCGTGATCATGATCGTGTAGATGCCCTCGGTCCGAACCGCGAGCCATCCGGTCAATGTCGCGAAGATTGCCGCGATGACCAGGGCCAGGGGGATGACCAGGTACCAGGACCATCCGAGGCTGATTTCGGTTATGGCGCTTTCCCCGAAAATCGCGACCAAGTAACCGGCAAGCCCGGCTACCGTCATCTGCACGAGGCTGACCATGCCTCCGTAACCGGCCAGGAACATGAGGCTCAGCGAGATCATTCCGAGGATGAAGGTCCAGCCGAATATCTGGAACAGCACGAATTCACCGGCAAAAGCGGGCATGATCAACAACAAAACGCCGACGACCCAGTAGGCGGGCGGAACGCGTTCGAACCATTGTCGCCAGGGCGCGCGGCTTCTTTCCACACTGATATCGGCCATGGTTCAGTTTCGCCCCAGCAGGCCCTGCGGGCGGAAGGCCAGCACCAGCGCCATGATCAGGAAAGTCAGTACGACGGAATAGGTCGGGAAGTACACGGATCCGAACTGCTCGGCGATTCCGATCAGCAGGGCACCCAGGGCGGCACCCGGTATCGAGCCCATGCCCCCGACGATGACCACCACCAGCGACGCCAGCAGAAACCGGATGTCCTCGCCGGGAGCGATGGACTGAAAGGTTCCGCCGACGACACCGGCAATACCGGCCAGGCCGGCTCCAAACGCGAACACGCACGCGAAAACGATCTGAATGCGCGCACCCGTTGCCGACAGCATGTCGCGGTCATCGACCCCGGCCCTGATCAGCATTCCCACCCTGGTGCGGTTCAGTGCAACCCACATGGCCAGACCGACAACCACGGACGCCACGAAAATGACGATCCGCACGAGCGGATACTTCAGGTAGATGAGTTCGCCCGTGGACCGTTTTACGCCGGTCGCGAAAAATGTCTCCATCGGCCCGGATAGCCAGCTCGGCGCGGCGATGTTGTAGAAATCCCCGCCGAATGCCCAAAGCATGAGATCGGCAAACACGATCGAGATGCCGATGGTTACCAGTGTCTGCCGGAGATCCTGACCTTCCATTCGCCGAAAGACGAAGACCTGAAGGAGGATACCGATCAATCCGACCGCGATGAACGCAGCGGGAAACGCCAGAAGCCAGTAGCCGGTCCACTCGGCAAAGAAATATCCGACATAGCCCCCGAGCAGGTAGAGCGATCCGTGGGCCAGGTTGACGTTCCGCATGAGGCCGAACACGAGCGTGAACCCGCTCGCAACCAGGAAGTACAGTCCACCGAGGGTTATGCCGTTGAACAGGGCATTCAGGAACACTTTCTTCTTGCCGATCAGACCGACCAGCCAGGCCGGCCAAATGGCAAATGCCAGGTAAAGGATGACGGCCGCAACGATCGCGGCGATCGCGACTCTCCAGGGGTGGCGTTCGAGGGCTGTCTTCATGCCATGTGCCGAATGCGAGGCTGGAAACCGCCCATGGAACTACGCTGTGAATCCATGGTCGAACCCTGACGGTCCCCGGCGTCTTCGCTTCGCCCGGGACTCGTGTCGATCCCGCTGCCGTATCCGTCCGCCGCGACCAGGCGTGAGCGGCGGATTACGGACTCCGTTGTCAGAAACCCGGGCAGCAGGGCCGCCCGGGTTGCAAGCTGTCTTGAGCCAACGTGTTCCGGTCGCCCTATTCGTAGGACGTCTTGCACTCCGGAACTTCACGGCTCGGAAGACCGATCCTGGCGAATGCGTCCGGATCGATGCCCAAAGTCTGGTTGACGTTTTCCTTGATCGAGACCAGTTGCGTCGCGAGGTTACCGTCATCGAGTTCGACGACCTCGGATACGAAGTTGGTTCCGATAGCCTGGCGGTTGTCGTCGAGACGAATCTTGCCGTTCGGCGCGTCCAGTTCGAGCGATGAAAGGCAGGACCGGAAACCTTCCTGTCCGTCGGAGAGGTCGCCGCCGACCTCGTCGAGGCATGCCAATGCGGCGCTTGTGGCATTGTAGTAGCCGGTCGCCAGCAAGGATGGGCTCGGGAACCTCTGGTCGGGCGGGAACGTGTCCTGATAGGCCTTGACGAATGCCTGCCAGCCAGGATCGTCCCAGGTATCCGCTTGAGGACCTGAGGAAGGCACACCGATCAGCGCGTCCTTCGCCGATCCTTTCGAACTCAACACGGTTCCGTCAACCATGATGGTGCCGCCGATCAGGTTGGCATCGCCACCGGCTTGCTGGTACTGGTTCAGGAAGTTGACCGCGTCACCTCCGCCGAGGCCGAGATAAATCGCGTCGACATCGTCTGGCAGTGCCGCAATGATGGACCCGAAGTCCTTCGTTCCCAACGGAACCCAAAGCCGTTCGGTGATTTCGCCCCCGGCCTGGCAGAATTCGAGCACGAGGCCGAACACCTGCGTATAGACAAAGGAGTAGTCTTCCCCGATGGTTGCGATCGTGCGGTAGCCCTTTTCGTTGTAGATGTAATCACCCAGCCCGGCTGACCATTGTGCACCGTCCATGTTGAACCTGAAGAAGTTCTCGGACGGCGTGACATAGGTCGTTTCCTGGGCTCCTGAAATGCCGTTGATGAAGGTGACATGCGGTTGTGTCTTCGAGTAATCGCGAAGCGCGATGCCTTCGGAACCGGAAAGCGGGCCGATCACGAGTTCGACGCCGTCCTGTTCCACGACCTTGCGGGCGGCGCGTACCGCGCTGTCCGGGCTGGCATCGGTGGCGCCGATGACGAGTTCGATTTCGCGGCCACCGGCCATGTTGTCGGCCTGTGCCAGGGCCGTCTTGAGGCCACGCACCCCGTCTTCTCCAAGGACGGTGTATGTCCCTTCGAGTGTCGCAAGCACCCCGACCTTGAGCGGTTCAGCCGCAAGCGAGGTCGAGCCTGTCGCGATGGTAAATGCGGCGATTGCGCCGAGCAATCTGGATATCATTGATTCCTCCCTTCCTGATTGAATGAAGACGATTGAAAGTCTTTACCTGCGAAGGTGCGACAGTGAAGAAGCTATGAGCGCAAGTGTCAACCCGGTGCATGGCAAAACATGCCCAAAGATGGTCGGTTTCATGGGCGGCAGGTGCGGTGCCGCGAGATCGGCAATGAACCCGGACCGGGCTGCGGCGGCCGCAACGCGCGCGCGACTTCCGAATCCCGGTGCTCTTCTGCTGTTCTTTTGCGGTGTTCAGTCGACGAATGCGCGTTCGACGACGTAGGTATCCGGGGAACTGTTCGAGCCCTCTGCCAGGCCAAATCCTTCCAGGAGTTTCCTCGTGTCCTTCAGCATGGCCATTGAACCGCATATCATGCCCCGGTCCGACTCGGGATCAATCGGCGGAAGTCCGAGTTCGTCGAACAGGCGTCCGGAACCGATGTGTTCGGTAATCCGGCCGGTCCGGGCAAACTCCTCACGCGTCACCGTGGGATAATGAACGAGTCGATCCCTGGCGAACTCGCCCACGAGAGGGTCGCTCCTGACCATGTCCACGAGTTCCATGCCGAACGCGAGCTCGGCGGCTTCCCGGCATGTGTGGGTCAGGATGACCGTGCCGAACTTCTCGTAGGTCTCCGGGTCGCGGACCAGGGAGGCGAAGGGGGCGATACCGGTCCCGGTGGAAAACATGTAGACCCGTTCTCCGGGGAGGAGCGCGTCATTCACCAGCGTACCGGTCGGTTTTCTTCTCATCAGCACCGTGTCGCCCGGCCTGATTTCCTTCAGGTGCTCGGTGAGCGGGCCTCCGGGAACCTTGATCGAGAAGAACTCGAGCTCGTCGTCCCAGGACGGGCTGGTGATGGAATAGGCCCTGTAGACCGGCTTTTCGGCATTCGGGAGCCCGATCATCACGAATTCGCCCGAACGAAACCGGAAGGACGGCGGACGGGTCATGCGGAACCGGAACAGTCGATCGGTGTAGTGCGTGACCGCGGTCACCGTTTCCGCGAATACGCCCGCAGGAATCGGAAAGGCGCGGGGTTTCTCCTGCACGACTGTCGTCATTTCTGCGCTCCAGGGATCGTTGGCCGTGGCCACATGGCCGAATGAAACGGGATCGTGAACTTCCCGCGCGCGAATCGCGGCTCACTCAGGGTGGGACAGAATCGTTTGTATACGAACAAATGGAGTTGTACAGGCCGACTGTCAACTCACCGATCGCGGACGCCGGGACTGAATGGACGGGCATCGTGGCAAATGGAAGGCGGGGTCGGTGAAGTCGGTCGAGCAAACCCCGAAATCGGCTGACGTGGATTCCATGAATGCCTTCACGCCTTCCAGGAACTGGTCGCCTTTTGTTCGCTCGCAAGGAGCAGGGACCCCGTTCAGGTCGAAAGACATTGACATCAATCTCCCGCGAACGCGATCAATCGCCCGCATGCCAGTGCACCCAGCCAGCAGACCGTCGAGAGGACAGCGTGACCGACAAGGCGCATGCGGGGGGCATCCTTGAGCAGGAATCCGTGGGACAGGCACAGGGCGAGCGCTGACAGAACTCCGATCGCGATGAACGTCAGCTTGAGCTGCAGGAATCCGATTCCGCTGTATTCCCGCGCCCGAACGGAGAACAGCAGCGTTCCCGTGAGCAGGGCAAGGATCAGCCCACTCGCCGCAACCGGCGCGAGCACGCGCACCACGGCTTCGCGAGAGATGCCGCGCCACGCACCCAGAAGCCGCAGGTTGAGCGGAACGACGGAGCCGACCAGCAAGGCGATCGCGAAGATGTGCACGGCGTTGACCCCGGCATAGGCCCAGCGGGAACCCCGCAGAGCCTGCGCGGGGGACGTCCCCTCGAGCGCTGCGAACAGGACCTCCAAGGTCTCAGTCGCGCCCGGGATAAAGGACGTATTCCCGTTTGCCCAGGAACAGCCGTTCCACCTTGAGCAGTCTTTCCGACATGTCGGCCGCCGGTTCGCCGATCACCCGGATCTCGACTCCTTCGGCCAGATCGCCTTCCACGAGGCCAGCGCGTTTGTTGCGCCATGGCTGACCGACCTCGGCGGTCCACTCTTCGCCCTCCACGTCGATCTTCAGGATGCCGTGGGGATTGCCCAGGCGGACGGTCTTGATGATGCCGGTCAGGTCGATATTTCCGCCGGTCGTCCACGTCCAGCCGTGATGGGCGAGAGCCCCGACAAAAGGAACTGCGAGCCCCAGGGCCAGAACCGAGATGAAAAAGAGCCTCTTCATCATGCGCCTCCAATGTTTCAAGCGCTACCGGGATGATGGCGTCACGCGACCGGACATTCAACCCGCCATTCTCCGAACAAACGTCAATCCCGTGGCGATCACGCCCGCAGGAGGGCAGATGACTGCAAGGACAAGCGTGACATTTGCCGTTGCGCTGCCAGCCCGAAGGCGTCCGGGTGTCGGCGGCCTGCCAAGGCGCCGGAATCCCGAAGGCCTGACGGTCTACGAATGCAGGATGGTCGCGTTTGACGTATGCATTCCCAGAACATCAAAGTAATGAAAGTCAGAACATTTCCATACCATGGGGAAGCTGATCATGACATCACGAGCGAGCCAAATGATGAGGGAAGTCGCGGCACGCGGCAAGTATGCGCCGCTATTTCGTCATTTGAAAGGCCTTGATCGTTCGGAATGGCATGTGTCATTTGATGAAGTTGAGGCGGTACTGGGATTTCGTCTTCCTCCGTCGGCGCGCATTTACAGGCCGTGGTGGTCCAATTCGAAACTGGCTGGCGGTCACAGCCACGCATTTGCTTGGCTGGCAGCCGGTTGGAAAACCCGAAGTGTCGACCTCGAGAAAGAAAACCTGGTCTTTTCGAGGCAGGAATCCAGCTCCGGAAAACACGTTCGTGGAGACGACCGGCGAAAGTTCTCTCTCGACAGGATCCTTCCACGCCATGATCCGGGGCCTTGGCCAAAGGACTTCCGCTCGTCAAGATCGGAAATTTACGGCGCTGACGACCGATAACCGCCAATGTTCGTCGACACCAACGTACTTGTCATGGCGCGTTTCGTCACGGCACCGTTCCACTACCGGGCCCGCAACAACATGAATCACCACGATGAGACCGGGGAATCCCTCCGGATCAGCCGGCAGGTTATCCGGGAGTACCTGTCAACGGTAACCCGTGAGCAACTGTGGGCAAATCCGCTCGCAATTGAAGACGCACTCAAGGACGTTGAACAGATGGCGATTGCATTCGGAATCCTGGAGGACGGTCCCCGGGTGATGGAGGTCTTTTCTGACTTGTGCCGCGCCGTGCCTGTACAAGGAAAAAAGGTTCACGACGCCAACATCGCCGTGACGATGCTGTTCCATGGTGAGAAACGGCTCTTGACCTTCAACGTTCGCGACTTCCGCCGGTACGGCCAACGGATCGAGTTGATCGATGCCGGAGCCAGAACTGTGCTGTACCGAATCCCGAAATCGATGGTGAAGGTCTGCAGTGTGCCTGGCGCCGCGCCGCCTGGCAGCCGTGAAGAACTGCATTTGCCCCGGTTCCGGGGGCAGGAGGCAGATTCGGACGTTCATTGAAAAGACGATCGGGATCGAAGGTCGTTTTGATGTATCCCGCTCTTGGAACGCCTTTCCCGAGCAAGTCGGCCCTGTACATGTCACCCGAACGTGCCGATTGATTAAAGGCCTATCGACAAATTCTGCCGTCGTAGGCAGCCGAGCCGGCAACGCTGCACCCAGTCGGTCAGCGCATCCGAACTGACCGTGATCGCCGCCGGTACCGCCGGGCGTCGGCGGGCAAGAGCACGCCGGGCCGGATTCACCCGTGTACCCGGATTGAAATCTGCCAGGTTCAAGGTAGCATGCGCGGGAACGAAGCAACTCGAACGGCAGGAGGCGTCAATGCAGGGTACCGGCGACAGGCTTGTGATCAGGAACATCGGGCTGATGCTTTCGGGCATGATGGAGCAGCCCATTCTCGACGCCGATTGCGTGATTGCCGAGGGGGGGCGCATTGCGAAGATCGGTCGTGCGGACGAAGTCGACACCGGGGAGTCTGATGTCGTTGTCGATGCACGGGGCGTCACGCTGGCCCCGGGGCTGATCGACAGTCACGTCCATCCCGTTGTCGGGGACTACACGCCCAGGCAGCAGCAATTGCACTGGATCGATTCGACACTGAATGGTGGTGTGACGACGATGATTTCGGCGGGTGAGGTTCACATGCCGGGCCGGCCGAAGGACATAGTCGGTCTCAAGGCAATGGCGATTGCAGCCCAGCGCTGGTACGAAAACGCGAGGCCGTCGGGGGTCAAGGTCCTGGCAGGAGCGCCGGTTATCGAACACGGTATGGAGGAGCAGGATTTCAAGGATCTTGCCGACGCCGGCGTCACCCTGATGGGGGAAGTCGGTCTCGGGTCGGTGAAGGATGGCCCGACAGCGCGAAAGATGGTCGACTGGGCCCGGAAGTACGGAATTCAGAGCACGATCCACACCGGGGGCCCGTCGATTCCGGGATCGGGGCTGATCGACAAGGATGTCGTCCTGGAAGCGGCCACCGACGTGGTCGGGCATATCAACGGAGGGCATTCGGCGCTTCCGGATGACCAGATCGTCTGTATCTGCGAAAGCTGCCGGACCGGCCTGGAAATCGTCCACAACGGCAACGAGCGTGCGGCCTTGCTGACGCTCAACACCGCTCGCGAGTTGAAACAGCTCGATCGGGTGATTCTCGGGACGGACGGCCCGGCCGGTTCAGGTGTTCAGCCGCTTGGAATTCTCCGGATGATCGCGATGCTGTCCAGCCTCGGGAATCTCGCGGCCGAATCCGCGGTGTGCCTTGCAACCGGTAACACGGCTAGAATGCGGGATCTCGATGTCGGAATTCTCGAGGAAGGTCGGGCGGCAGACTTTGTGCTCATGGATCAGGCGCAGCATGCGCCCGGGAAGACGATCCTGGAATCGATCGAACTCGGCAACCTGCCGGGTGTCGGCATGACCGTCATCGATGGCGTTGTACGGACCGGACGCAGCCGCAACACTCCGCCCGCGCAGCGACTGCCGGGAATCGTCTCTGTGTAGAGCGGTTTCCCTGACATCAACGACGTCAGGGCATGCAGAACACGTTGACCCGAACCTGCGGCGGACGACATGTCAACGAACGTCGCCGCTATTCTCGCGTTCAATTCGTCCGGAAACGCCGACCGGTCGAACCATTCCGGGTCCTTGGCGACAGGGATGTCTTCCATTTCTGCCATCCATTTTGGGAAAGGAGCAATCAATGCGTGGTGGTGGCCCGGCAAGGTTTGAAAGTTGCCTGGCGTGTCATGGGAAACCGCATCGAAAACCGGGCGGCATGAAACTCGGGCATCGCGACGGTGTCGCCTTCTATGGCGAATACGTTCGGCGCGGTGATGGATAGCGGTGGCTCCGGATTGATGCCCTGGAAAACGGGCGCCAACAGGACAACCTTGCCATTCACAAGTGGTGCGTTCCAGAACCGATCAGGCGTCTATCGCAGCGTCACGTCATGCTGCCGGAAGGATTGAACGAGGCAAACTGGGCACCCGCGGCCAACAGGATTGTGGTGCCTCCCGACGAGTATCCAGCGCCGTGAACCGTTTCCCGGCTTGCGTGGTCTCCGAATTCAGGGTCGGTGATGACGGCATTCAGGGCCGTAGCCTATTCCAGGTACCTGTGACCCAGCGCCTGCGCGGACTTGCGGCCGCCAATCAGGTAGTCGGCGTCATGCTGCGGCGCGACGACCACGAACCCTTTATCGGCCGAGGACCTGGGCCGTAAGGCGGTGGTTGCGATAGAAACCGCCGTTGCCATGCGAAAACAGCACCAGTTCGTGCGTGTCTTCCCGAATCGGTGCGTTCCTGGCGATCTCGGCGCCGAAGGGACCCAGTCGCTGGCTTGTCGTCGGCGTATCGCTCGGAATCCAGATCCCGCGGCCTGCACCCCATCGGCCGAAATTTCCCGAAAACCGGCGGCATCGGCAGCCGATGGGACGATGACAGGCGCCATTCCGGCCACAATCGCCGATCGTCTCGTCGGTGCGAGTTCAATGTGCGATCGCATTCTTCGGTTTTCCCGCAAATTGCTGCCTGCGCATAATTGACCTTGAACAGTGATTCCGGGTGACTCACGGGTCTGGCGCGGGTCCCTAATGCCGGACAGAAATTGACGACTGTGTCGGATTTTCCAACCTCGGGTCTGGCGGGAATCGATCTTCTCGCCGAACCCGGCATGAATTCCGGAAATCCGAAAATTCACCGTCGTCGCGTCGATACCGACTCGGCGGAGTTTCGATAAAAAAAACCGGAAAAGTCTTTGTTGAATCCGTCTGGACAGGATGTGACAAGGCTGGCCGCTGCATTGGCGCACGACCTGGGCCGGCGCAGATCGACGCTGCGCGGGAACGAAACGGCGGGAATGCCGTTCGGGTAGGATGAACTGGCCTGGAATCGTCAAGAACGCCGGACTGATTTCGCCGGACGGGAAGAGGGGCATTGAATTGGCAACAGAACCTGCGCAGGCAACAATCGAGTTGAGATGCAACGAGCCGACCTCGGCACCCAGGATCATCGTGCCCGGTTCGAAGTCGATTACCAACAGGGCCTTTGTCATTGCAGCCCTGGCGAAGGGAAAGACCGAGATTCGGAATCCGTTGGTTTCGGACGACACGGAGGCAATGCTTCAGTGCCTTGGAAGACTTGGCGTTGAAATTGACAAGTCCGATCCACGGAACGTTCTTGTCGGGGTATCCCGCGGAACCCCGTCGGAAGGCAGCCGGTTATTCGTTGGAAATGCCGGTACAACTGCCCGCTTCCTGATCGCGGTCGCGGCCATGATCGGGCACAAGGTCAGTTTCGACGGTGACAGACATATGCGCAAGCGGCCGATGGGGCCGATTCTGAAGGCAATCGAGTCCATCGGAGCAAGGCATGACTCGCCGCACGGCAACATGCCTTTCGAGATAACCGGAAACCCCGGGCTGCATGCGCGATGGGCAAGGGAGGGGCACCGCCCGACCGTAGTTGTCGATGCGTCCCTATCCTCCCAGTATACGTCCGCGTTGATGATGATTGCGCCGGCATTGCCCTGCGGAATGAACATCCGAACGGAGATGTCGGGAAAGATCGATGCTTTCGGCTACATTGACATAACGCTTCAGATCATGCGGGATTTTGGGGTCAGTGCGAAGTCCCCGGGTCCAGGAAGCTGGGATTTCGAACAGCAGGACTATCGGGCCGGCACGATCGAAATCGAGCCTGACTATTCCGCCTGCACCTATTTCTGGGCCGCCAGGGTGTTGGGATGCAGGGGGTTGAGCATTTGCGGGGTAAAGCCGGGTTCAACCAGACAGCCTGACGCGAGAGCGCTACAGGTGATCGAGACCTTTCCGGACATGCCCAGCGTGATTGACGGTTCCCAGATGCAGGATTCCGTGCCGACACTCGCTGTCCTGGCAGCGTTCAACGATTCGCCTGTCCGGTTTACCGGCATCAAGAACCTGCGCGTCAAGGAATGCGACCGGATCGAGGCGATCGCGACCGGACTCAACCGGCTGTCTGATGGTTTGGCAGTGGTTGAGGGTGACGACCTGGTCGTCAATGGATCAAAGACAGCGACAGAGGCGTTCAGACCCGCGTGCATTGACTCGCATGATGATCACAGGATTGCGATGGCGTTCGCGCTGGTTGCGCTGAAGGCCGGAAGAATCTCGATTACGAACCCGAGATGCGTGGCCAAGACCTTTCCGGATTTTTGGGACGAACTGGAGAAATGCGGAGCTGTCGAGGTCTGAGCAGGGAAGTTTCCGCGAATTCAATCAAGAGGCCGATGTCTGGGACTTGGCTTGTTCCCGCCGTCAGCGCTTACCCAACAGCCCTTGCCTCCGTGTCGATCGATGATGCGCAGTCGAACCGAGACAGACCTCACTGCACGGAAACTGCCTGGTCCCGGCATCAATTCCGACTCCCGGAGTCTGTTGTTCGCGTGCTGCCGCATGCTCGAAAGCAACTTATCCCCAATGCGGCCGTCACGGACGGTGCCGGGGCCGTGCGCTCGGTAACGTCCGTCACATCCTCCGGAACGGTCATTCGGTCTTCTTTCCCCGCTTCCCGTATCCGCTCGTCCAGCCGCGAAGCCCACCGACTGCCGTGCGAGTCAGCGCCTCCGGGCGAGCCAGAACCAGGCAATCCAGACCGGCAGGCTGAGCAGGATTGCACAGACAGCGATCGCGACCGGGCCCAGCAGTCCCGCCATGACCGATGTTGCGACGGTAACCGCGCCGAGGCCGGCCCCGGCAAGCCAGGCGGCCCGCCGGTAGCCGAGACGCCAGAGCAGGCGACAGCCGAGCGCCAGCGGCAGGCCGCAAAGCGCGACCTGACCCAGAGATCCTGCCCCCGCCATGATTTCCGTAATCACGCTTTCCGGTCCGAATCGCACCATTGCCTGCGCCACGACCCCGGCCGGAAGCCATAGTATCGCAAGCGTCCAGAAGCCGGTCCGGCTGTACAGATTCCGCTCCTCCATCCGATACCCATGCCGGGGAACGCGGCAAGAATCAAGCGGAGGGAGACCGTGCGCCCGTTCGCCATTGGTGGCCGGAAGACAGCCTGGATCCTGCTGATTCACGAGAGCGTCAATG
>JAPOVX010000183.1 GCA_026707935.1 Paracoccaceae bacterium | reverse complement strand
CGGACCCATCATCGCCATGAATTCCCCGCGATTAATGGTGAGGTCAAGCGACTTTACAGCCCAGACCTGGCCGAATCGTTTCGAGACGCCCGTGAAGCTGACAAGCGGGTTATCCATTTCTGTTCCGGCGCATGAAGATGATCTGTGCAATGACGACGAGGGTCATCGAGGTGATGAACACGACGGTTCCGATTGCGTTGATCTGGGGATCGACGTTTCCCTGAAGGATTTCCAGGATCGCCACCGGTACCGTGCGGTTGAGGCCGGAGACGAACCAGGCAACCGCAAACTCGTCGAAGCTGACGGCCGCGGTCAGGCAGAAGGCGGATATCAGGGCGGGTGCCGAAAACGGCAGGACGACATGCCGCATGGCGGCCCATTCGGACGCGCCAAGGTTCCACGCCGCCGCCTCGAGCGAGCGGTCCATCTGGTGCAAACGCAGACGGCATACCGCCATTGCAAACGGTGCACCGAGAACGGTATGGGCGGCAATGATACCGAACAGCGTTCCGGACAGGCCGATCTGGCTCAACCAGGCGAGCATCGCCAGTCCCATGATGACCAGGGGGATTGTCGGCGGAAGGAGCGCGAGGGCCAGGTACGCCGCCTTGAACCGGAAACCGTAGCGGAAATCGGTATACGCGGTGGAAAAACCGATGAACGTCGACATCGCGGCCGCCGCCAGGGAAACCACGACCGAATTGCGGAACGCATCCCAGATCTTGTCGTCGGAAAAGGCCTTTGCGTACCACTCGACCGTGAAATCCGCGAGAGGCAACGTCGGAAACCTGTCCGAGTTGAAGGAAAACACGACGCTCGCTCCGATCGGAAGGAACACGAAGAAGAAAACCGCTGCCAGGTAGAGGCGGAATGCGAACGCCGCGATGCTCATCGGACGGGTTTCCGGTACGCGGCACTGACAGCGGCAAAAGCCGCGAATAAAAGTGTGGCGATCATGATGAGGGCCACGACCGCCGCGCGCGGCCATTGCTGGCCCGACTTGGTCGTGTCGATGATCAGTATGGAAAGGGTCGGGGGTTTGGACCCGCCAAGATAGAACGGACTGACGAAGTCGCCGAAGGTCAGGATGAAACAGAACACCGCCCCGATGATGAGTCCGACACGCGCGGAGGGCACGATGACCTGGACTATGGTCCGGAAGGGAGAGCAACCGAGATTCCACGCCGCCTCGATCTGGTTCCGGTCAACACCAGCAAGGCTGAAGGTCTGCAGGACCACCACGAGTGGCAATGTCAGCGTCATGTATCCGATCATTGCGCCGAAACCGGTATTGAGCATCGTGAACGGCCCAAGCCCGACCTGTCCAAGAACTGCGTTCACGACGCCGTTTTCGGCGAGTATGACCTGCCATGCGTAGGTCCGCACGAGGTAAGACGTGAAGAAGGGGACAATCAGGAAAAACACGGCCCATCGGCGCGCGGTTTCGCTGACCTTGTAGGCGAGGGCGTAGGATGCCGGAAATGCGATGAAGCTGATGACCACGGCCGCCAGGGATGCACGCCAGAGCGTGATCCAATACGCGTCCCAGAAAAACCCGCGGCCGAGCATCTTCGACCAGTTCTTCAGGATGAAGTCCGGCTCCATCCGGTAGTTCTTGACGAGCCAGAAACTGATTGCCGCCATGAAAGCGAGCGGTACGACGAAGAATGCCGCCTGCCAGATGAGCATCGGAAGGCGCCATGTGAAGGCATATCGGCTGCTTGTCGCCATTGGCCGGGAACTGCCTTTCAAAAGGATGGCCCCGGGATTTACCCGGGGCTATCCATGTCCGCAATCCCGGACTCAGGCATTCTTGTATTCAGACCAGAAGTCGTTCCAATCCTCCAGGCTCTGCTGGCGTGGAATGTCGCGGTAGTGGATCCGCCCTTCCCGCTTCAACCGGATCGGGTCGTTCGCCGCGCCCTCGATCAGGCCCGAGCGTCTGGCCTCGTCCGGGTTAACCTCCTGTATCGCCGTCCATCCCGATTTGGTCGGAGACAGGGCGGGATAAGCGGCCATCTGGATCGATCTCACTTGCCCGGCCGGGGACAGCATGTACTGGATGAACTTCTTCGCGATCTCACCCTTCTCCGTCCCGATGCCGATCGAATAGCTCTCGGTCCACTGGATGCCTCCTTCTTCGGGAATGACGCTGTCAACGGGTGCGCCGTCCTTTTGCAGGACGCCCGTGATCCAGTCGCCGATTCCGCACATCGCGTGCATCTCGCCCGTCTTCAACGACGAAAACGTCCCGCCGTAATCGAAATACCCGCCGACCTGGGGTTTGAGCGACAAGGTCTTCTCCTGTACCGCTTCCCACGCGGCGCCGTCGATGTCGAATGGCGAGGGATCGTCGTTGCCGTTGAGCAGGGACATCTGGCCGAGGCTTGGCAGGTGCCAGTCAAAGTGACCGACCTTGCCTGTCAGGCGGCTGTCCCAGAAGACATTGTAGCTCATCGCCTCTTCGTGGGTGATGACATCGGTGTTGAACGAGACGCCGAGCAATCCGTATCGGACCATCACTGACCAGAGCTGGTCGCCGGTCCAGTGTCCGGGGAACTTCTGGAACTCCGGAAAATAGTCGTCGAACGGATAGTCGGCAGGATCGAGTTCCTCGATGTATCCTGCCGCATTGAGCTGCTGGACGAACTCCGCGTCGGAGAGGATGATGTCGTAGGTTCCCGGGGGAGACTGCGCGATCAAGGCGAGCATGTTGTCGCCCCCCGCGTAGTATTTCGGCACGAACTTGACGTTGTGCAGCGCCTCGAATTCTTCAACGATGTCCGGCTCTGCATGACCGTACCACGCCAGCATGTTGATCTCGACGGGATCGGCAGCCCATGCCCGGTTCAACATGGGCGTGGCGAGAACGACTCCCGTGGCGCCGGCCGTCTTCAGCAGTGTCCTGCGGCTGAAATTCCTGGATGACTGATCGGACATTCTGTAACTCCTTTTCTTGTTGCCGCGTTCACCCAAGTATTAAGAGTTGCAGGAGTATTATGGAAATTTAGTCGAGAAATGTTGGCATAAAAATAATTTATGATTGGAATGGCCGTCCAACGTAATCGATTTGTCGAATGATCCATTCCGTCAGAGTGTGCAGCGCCCGGTCCTGCTGGAGGTTTTTTCCGAAGATCCCGATTGTCAGGGGAGCAAGCGGCGGGAATCCCTCGTCCTCGCGGCCGATGCGCATCCCCTCCGATAACGTCGCGGGCGTGAGCGCCGTCGCGCCAATGTCGGCCCGCACGGCGGCTTGCAGTCCCTCGACGTTCGTTGCGACCAGGGCCGTTCTCCAACTGCGGCCGGAAGTGCGAAGCGCCAATTTCATGCGCTCGACGTATTCGCAGGGGTCGGGGTGGCAAACGATCGGCAGGGGATCGCCCGGGTTGGACGAATAGGACTCGGCGACGACCCAGAAAGGCGTGACACTCGTCCGTTCGATCAGGAACGGGGCGTCCGGTTCGGGTGCGATTGCCACTGCAAGCTGGAGTCGGTCGGCGTAGACCCTTTCGCGAAGCACGCTCGAAAGATTGCTCTCGACGTCCACCCGCACATCGGGGTTCCCGCTGACGAACTGGGCGACTGCTTCGAGAAGGAAGGCGTTGGAGAAATCGGTTGGCAGGCCGACCTTCAGCCAGCCCGACATCGATTCACGGCTGAAATGGTTCACGATTTCGTCGTTGATGCGCAGCATCTGGCGCGCACGGGCTCCGAGGGCCTGCCCGGCATCGGTGACCACGAGCCGCCGCCTGTCCGATTTCAGCAATTTCGTTCCGAGCAGGTCTTCGAGACGCTTGACCTGTAGGCTGATTGCCGGTTGCGTCCGTCCGAGAACCCGGGCGGCCTTGGTATGGCTGCGGAGGTCGACCACGGTTATGAAGGTTCGGAGCAGGTCGGTCGGGATGTTCTTCGGCATGAGTCTAGATAACTGGTGATAATGTGAAGATTAACGATATAAATTTCTTAAATCAATTGGCATGACCTATCATTGCACGGATTCATGCCGGGATAGCCTATGACGCGAGCGGAGTTCCATCGAATGTTCGAGTGCCGGGGCCCGGTGGTGACGCCGGTTATCCATGTCCTGGACCGGGAGCAGGTGCTGAGGAACATCCGGGTCGCCGTGAGATCGGGCGTTCCCGGCGTATTCCTCATCAACCATGATTTTCCGGTCGGAGATTTCATTCCGATCATCACGGACGTACGAAAGTCCACTCCGAATCTCTGGATCGGCGTGAACTTCCTTGCGATGCCGGGGAGGGACGCGTTTCCAATTCTCAGTCGGCTGTGTGCAAATGATTGTTCCATCGACGCCTATTGGGCCGACGATGCGCGGATCGACGAAAGGCTCGAGCACCAGGCCGAGGCCAAGGCGGCGCGAAGGGTCTATTCCGCTTGCGGATGGAACGGCCTCTACTTCGGTGGCGTTGCCTTCAAGAAACAGCGCGAAGTCCGTCGTGAAGATTTCAAAGGCGCCGCGCGGACCGCAGCACCTTACATGGACGTGGTCACGACCTCCGGCGCCGCGACGGGTCATGCGGCGGACGTCAGCAAGGTCTCAGATTTCCGCAAAGGTGTCGGTGACCGGCCGCTTGCCCTGGCGTCGGGCGTGACCCCGGAAAACGTTTCCGATTACGCGACGCTGATCGACTGTTTCCTGGTTGCGACCGGAATCAACTACGCGGGCGACTTTTACAATATCGACCCCGGCCGCCTTGACGAGCTGATGGCAATCGCATGCAGATACGGAGAAGAATCTTGAACGAACAGAAAGGGCCGCGCGGCGATCGCTGGTACCTGCCCCTCATGTCGCCGAATACCAAGGGGCCGCAGTTCGCCTGGCTGGACCCAACGTCGATCTACATAAACTCCGCGGCCTTCGGCGATCTCCTGGACGATCTCACTTCGGAACTCGACGGTGACGGGATTGACGTTGTTGCCGGGATTGACGCGATGGGCTTCGTGCTTGCGGCCGCGATCGCGTCGCGGCTGAACAGAGGGATTCTCCCGATCAGGAAGGCCGGCAAGCTCTGCGTCGAAACCGACACCGTGACGTTCACGAACTATTCCCGCCGCACGCAGGAACTCGAGATGCGGATTCCCGCATTCGATGCGGGTACACGGGTGCTTCTCGTAGACCAGTGGGTCGAGACCGGAGGTACCATGGACGGTGCGATCCGCCTGGTCGAACGGCAGGGGGGAACAGTTGCTGGCCTGGTGGCGATCGCGATCGAGGACAACGAGAAAACGGCCGCTCTCCGGAGTACGTATCCTTGCGTTTCCGCCGTGCTGCCCGGAACCAGCTGGCAGATGCAATGCAACCGGCAGAAGCTGGACAGTTTCGCCTCTTACGCATGCGAAAGGACGTTTCCCACGGCAGGGCGAACATCGTCATGAAATGCCGGGCCGGCGAGGAATACGCACCGGGAATCCAGCAGAAATCACGGACAGTCTGAAGCTGGGCTGTCAGCAAAGTCGGTCGAAGGCGAAAAAAAAAGGGCTTTGGTCAAGACCTTTGTCGTTTGCTTGCCGGAAAAGTAGCTCGGCACATGTGGCTGGCCATAAAACGGAAACCGACCGTGAGTACTGCCGTTCGACAAAGGGTGACCAGGAATTACCGTGCACGTCTGGCGCAGCGTGGAATCAAGCGGTTCGAGATTGACGGTTCTCGAAACCGACCGGGAACTGCTGCGTGCTCTTGTGCGCCGCCTGGCCGAAGAAGGGCCTGAAGCGGACCGGCGCGGACCGTGGTCATGGCGCTGGTTGCGGGCGATCCGCCAAAGCCGCGCGGGATTCTCGAGGCACTGCGTTGCTCTCCGCTGGTCGGGGATGATCTCGACCTATCGCGTCCGGGTATCGAAGGACGAAGGGTCGACCTTTGACGCACGCTCTCCTCGGATTTTCGACGCGCTGCCCAGCGGTGGCAGGCTCGCACTGACACATGCGGGAGGTCACCGTGGGGGGCGAGCCTTCGTCAAGCACCACATCAAGGTGGTGGACCGATTGCTCGGCAATCGTCACCTGCATCGGGAACGAGACGGCGTCTTTGGCGGCTTGGCGAGGACGGTACCGGGTGGTGTCGCGCGTCCTGTAATTTCGTCGATTGGGCCGACAGCGCGCGGACCCACAAGGCACTCATCCTCAAAGCGGCGGTGCCGGTGAAGGGATGAGCGATTTCGATCTACGAAGACGTGCATCCGATTCGGTCGTACAACAATGCCAGGACCCACCGGCGATTCCTGCATCAATTGCAATCCGTTCTGCCGAGGGCTGCCGGCCCATCGTAGCGACCGATGCGGGATTCCGCGATCCGTGGATTCGCGATGTCGAGGAGCTTGGATGGGACTGGGTAGGGCGGATTCGAAATCGCATCAAGTACTTGCGACCGGAAACGGGGCGCGGGTGCTTCATCCATTCGCTGTACCGAGAGGCCTCGGCGCGTGTGCGCCGTATCGGCATGCGGTGTCTGTCGCGCCGTCACCGGTACTGGGGCCGGTTGTATCTGGTGCGCGCCTTTCGTTGTCGGCCGGGCCGACCTCGCAAGCGCCGAACCTGTCGCGCGAAGTATCGAAAGATGCACCAAACCCCGTGGTTGCTCGCCACGCCGCTGCCGCATCACCTTGGCGCCGGTACCCGGATCAAACGCATCTACGCCCAGCGTATGCAGATCGAGGAGACCATTCGCGACCTCAAGAGCCACCAATTCGGGTTCGCGCAGCGGTATGCGCGAACGAAGCGTCCCGAGCACTTCGTGGTTCTGCTGCTCGTCGCTGCACTGGCTTCGTTCATTCTGTGGGTGCTGGGTCTTGCCGCCGCCGACCGGCAATGGGCACGGCATTTTCAGGTCAACACCGAACGGCGCCGGCCGTTCCGTCGACGGTGTATCTCGATAAGGATCTCCGAGGTCTGTTCTATGTACCGGGCCCAGTGAATCGAGGCGCGACCGCCTCCGGGCGATGACATTTCACATGGCAAATCTGCATGAAAAAAGCCTCCGATATCTCATTATCAGGCAGATTTGCCTGCTAATCATCGGTTAGGCCATGTAGAACGCTACCGCTCTTCGGACAAATTAAGACAGGGAAGGGGGCACTCGTGTTTGATCACATAAAGTTTGGCGTTCGCGACTTTGCGCTGAGCAGAGCCTTCTACCTGCAGGCGCTTGAGCCAATTGGAGTGACTGTAGTCACGGATTGGCCGCCAAACGGTGCTGAACTTAGTCAACCAACAGGCACGAGTTCCCTATGCCTGTACCAAACGGAAGAGAAGCCCGCGCACCTACACATCGCATTTGTAGCCAAGAGCCGACATCAGGTCGACGCGTTCCATTGCGCCGCTCTTGGTGCTGGAGGACAGGACAATGGACCGCCTGGACTACGTCCTCAGTATAGCGGGCGGTACTATGCGGCCTTTGTTCTCGACCCCGACGGACACAATATCGAAGTGGTGTGCCATGAGACCGAGGCCTGACGCGGGCGTTACGACACAGGGAAGGAATTCGGAAAACCGGTAAAGGCCATCTGGGTCCGTCCGCTCAGAAAAGACTGGAAAAGAACACTCAATCAGTGAAATCTCAGCTAGGCTGTCACAATGTCGCTGAACGGTTACGAACCGCCCAATCCAGGCTTGCGGGTCTGCGGTCAATACGCAGCCTGAAGACCCTGCCCCGGAAGGCTGCCCAGAAGCAAATTCGTGTACTCGTGCTCGGGACCGGAGAATATCTGCTTTGTCGCGCCTTTCTCGACGATCTCGCCGTCTTTCAAAACCCAAAGGTAATCACTCGCTTCGTGAATCACGTTCAAATCATGGGAAATGAAGAGCGTCGTCAGATTGAGTTCTCGCTGAAGGTCCTCAAAAAGATCAAGGACTTCCGCCTGAATGGAGACATCGAGCGCGGATACCGGTTCATCTGCAACCAGAACGTCGGGTTCAACGGATAGCGCGCGCGCGATATTTACGCGCTGGCGCTGGCCTCCGGAGACCTGGTGCGGGAACCGATCGGCGAATTCCTGAGGTAGTCCAACCGTCTCCAGTAGCATCGCAATTCTGTCGGATCGCTGGCTCGATTTGCAAATATTATGAATTTCCAGGCCTTCGCCCAAAGACTTGCCGATCGTCAGCCTGGGATTAAAGGCAGCAAGACTGTCCTGGAAAACCAGTTGCACCCGACGACGGAATTCGTGCCTCTCAGACTTGGACAGCGCAAAGGGATTGAACCCAGCCACCGAAACGGATCCATGGCTTGGCCTTTCCAGACCGAGAATAACCCTGCCGAGGGTGCTTTTTCCAGAACCGGACTCTCCGACCAAACCGTGGCGTTCCCCCTGATTCAAGTGGATTGATACGCCCCGAAGCGCGTCGACTTTCGGTGCGCGATGCAAGAGACCGCCACTGTAACTCACCTTCACGTCGCTGAGTTCAACAAACGATTTCATCTCTTCAGACTTGCATGCTTGTGCAACCGCGTGCAACCGCGTGTTTCTTTATCCTATCAGGCATCTAAGCGGTGGCCACCCTGGCCTTGCGCTTGCGCGTGGGGCCTGGACGATTCTCAAGTAGAGACTTCGTATAGGCATGCTGCGGGTCACGGAAAACCTGCGAGACATTTCCCAACTCCACGATTCGGCCCGCGCACATAACGGCCACTCTTTCGGCGACATCATGAACCACTCCGAGATCATGGGTTATGAATAACATGGACATGTTCGAGGAAGCTTGTACCCGCTTGAGCAAACTCAATATCTGCGCCTGAACTGTTACATCCAACGCGGTGGTTGGCTCATCCGCGATAAGCAGGCTCGGGGTCCGGACAGCTGCGATTGCGATCATCGCCCTTTGACGCTGGCCGCCAGACAGCTGGTGGGGAAACGAGCGGGCATACCGCTTTCCCCCCAATCCCACTTCATCAAGAATTCCAGAGACCTTGAGCCAGCGACTGGATGGGTCGATCGGGACATAGGAAAGGGCCTCGTAGACTTGCTTGCCAAGCCTGATGACGGGGTTGAGCGAGGACATAGCGTCCTGAAAGATCATCCCGATCTCTTTTTCTCGTACCGCGCGCATTGTCTTGCCATCTGCACCGACAAGCTGGAGAACACCTGACGCACGATGGTATTCAATGTCTCCCTGGATCACGCATCTCCGGCGTGTGAATGGGGGCTGATGCATGTCCAGAATTGACTTGGCAAACGCAGACTTGCCTGATCCGGACTCCCCGACCAAAGCCAGAGTCTCTCCAGCGAAGATGTCCAGGTTCAAATCTCGAACGGCCTCGACAATTCCATTTGATACTTCGAAGCTGACGTTCACGTCCCGCGCGGACAGGAGCAATCTCCCTTTACCGTTCGGGTCAGCCATCGAGGCGTACATCCAACTTGTCGCGAAGTCCGTCGCCGATCAGCTGGAACAGCATGGTGATGGATACGATGACGATGGAAGGCATCCCGGAAATCCACCAGGCGTCCAGAAGATAGTCCCTGCCGGAGCCAATCATGCGTCCTAGCGAGGGCGTTGGGGGTTGCACCCCGACGCCCAAAAAGGAAAGTCCCGCTTCCATCAAGAGTACTGATGGAAAACTCAAAGTCAGGATGACGGTAAGGGGAGATATCAGGTTTGGAAGGACATGCGTTACCGCGATCCTCAATCGGGATCCCCCAAGGACATGGCTCGCCTCAATGAAACCCAATTCGCGCAAGGCCATAACCTGCCCACGAACAATCCTTGCATAGGCTTCCCAGCGGATGAGCCCAATCATCACGATCAGGACCCAAATCTCGGTTCCCAACAAAACGATTCCCGCCAGGAGCAAGAGAAGGTTGGGTATGGTGATAAAAACATCCGTAATGAACATCAGGAATTCATCGGTATAGCCGCCAAGCAATCCCGCAATAATCCCGATGGAAACTCCCAGGATCGCGCTAAAAATGAGCCCCAGGGTCGCTATGGCAAAGCTCGTTCGGATACCATGCAAACAACGAGACAGCATGTCACGGCCCAAATTGTCTGTTCCCAGAGGATAGGTCCAACTGCCGCCTTCATACCACACCGGCGGTTTGGACCTTTCCAGCAGATTGACTGTGGTTGGTTCGATATGAGAGATGACTGGCGCAAGAATACCAAGAAGCACAATTCCCAAGAGAAAAACGCTGCAGACCCATACCCGGTCTGGCTTGATGTTTTGGAGATATTTCCAAAAAGAACTGCTGACAGGAAATGGTGAAATGAGGCTCATCTATTTTTCCAGTCGAATTCTGGGATCAGCGACAACATAGAGCAAATCGACAATAAGGTTTACCGTAACCACAATCAGTGAGTATGCGATCAAGCCGAATTGCAGGACTGGATAGTCTCTTTGCTCGACAGCGCCGATCAATATTCTTCCTACGCCGGGCAACGAAAAAACTGTTTCGACAAAAATGGTGCCGTTCAGCAAACCCGCAATCTCCAGGCCCACGACTGATATAATGGGAACAAGGGCATTGCGAAAAATGTGATTCCTGGCGATGTGCGCGTCGGTCAAACCCTTGGAAGTGGCGGTTGAAACATAGTCTTGCCCGATCGCGTCCAGCATTGCAGCTCGCATGAAGCGCGCCAATACAGCAATCATCGGAATGGCTAGAGTGATGGTTGGGAGGGCGAAATGACGCCAGGTGTCAAGGCCCGTGGCCGGCAAGATCTGCAAGATGTATCCAAACAGCAGTATCAGGCCTATGCCGATCACGAAATGCGGCACGGCATAACCCAGAAACACCAGGAGCAGAGCCCCTGTGACTCCGATATTTTTCCGGTAGAGCGCCGATAGAGCTCCCAAAGGCAGGCCAATAATGATCGCAACGAGCAGGGCAAGGCTGCCGACCGCCAAGGTGGCCGGCATGCGAATGGCGTACATTGCCCAGACTTTTTCTCCGGTATACAGAGACCGGCCAAAATCGCCCTTGAAAATCTGTGTGACATACAGTCTGAACTGCTCATGCATGGGCAAGTCCAGCTTGAACTTCTTTTCCAATGCAATTTGGTGTTCGACGGTCAGGCCGTCAGGAAACATGATCTCGAAGGGAGTTCCCGAAAGTCGTCCGACTATGAAAGAAATCAGCAGGACGACGAACATTGTCAGGAATGCTCTAACTATTCGTCCTGATATATATCCAGCTATTCCCCCACTAACGGCAAGGCGGGCCATGCTTAGACGACCCGCCCTGTGCCTCGATTTTCCAGGTACCGGATACTAGTTGTCGAACGTGAATTCGCCGGCCCGCAGTGGCAAGACATATGGTCGTTGAGCGATCGGAATTTCAAATTCCAACCCCTCTACCATGCCGTACAGTTCATGCGGCTCATACATCAAGAGCCAGCCGGACTCGTCCTCGCTGATTTCCAGCAATCTCAGGTAGGCATCCTTTCGGGCCTGGACATCGGTCGAGAAGCGCGCCGTTTCATACGTAGGCGCCCAATCCGGGTGGGTGGGCGTCCAAAGATTGCGTTGCCCGACCCATGAGTAAATTGACCAGTGTGTGTCCATCGCTCCCAGTGGATCCGGGTAATACATCGGGTTGGACCATGCGCGCACGTTGACGATGTCGTAGTCGATGCTGTCCACTTCTTCCAATTCGAGGTTTACCCCGCATTCAGCCCATTGCTGCTGAATGACCTGAGCGGCGAGATCACCATAGAGATAGTAAGATCTCGGGAATTGCGCGAGCACCGTTTCACCGTTGTAGCCTGCTTCCGCCAACAGCGCCTTGCCCTGCTCTGGATCGAATTTTATCAAGTCCAGCCCCGGCATGTAGTAAGGCTCGCCGTATTCCGAAAACTGGTGTGCCATCGGGACGTGCGCTTTGCCTCCCCACAAGCCATCGACAAGAGCCTGCCTGTCGGTGCACAACCGCAGTGCTTTCCGCACTCTGGGGTCATCGGTTGGCTCGTTGTTTTGCGCGATGATCCAAACATGGAACATGGGCCAAGTCACGCCCTTTATCTTGAGGCCAGGCTGTTGCATCGCGGCTTCCTGGTCCGGCGGAATGTTGGTGACCAGGTCGAACTCTCCGTTGACCAAACCGGTGACCCGGCTCGCGACCTCTTTCACATACTTGAAGGTGATCTTGTCCAACGGTGCCGGTTCGCCCCAGTAATCGTCAAACCGCTCCATCACGGCGAGATCTCTTGCGACGAATTCCGTGACCCTGTACTGCCCCGTCCCAATGGCGATTTGAGAAGCATCCTCCCAGGTCATGGAATCATAGTGTTCCTTCGAGGTAATTCCGGACGTCCGGGCCGACATCATGACTTCAAACAGCGGATCTTCCTTGATCGTGTGAATTCGCACGGTCATCGGATCGACCACTTCCGCGTCCTTGAAATTGTAGAACCAACGACCCCAAGCGGATGCAAACTCCGGCTCCTTGTTAAAGACGCGGTCCAGTGAGAATTCCACATCGTAGGCATCCATCGTCGTCCCGTCGTGCATTTTCACATTTTCGCGAAGCTTGAGTTCCCAAACCGTCGGTTCGATCTGCGTCCACTCGGTCGCCAAACCCGGTTTGAACGTCAAGGGGCTGGAAAAGCTGTCGCGCTCAATCAATGTCTCATATGGTTGATACATCATGGGCGCACCGTTGTTACCGGTTTGATCCTGCACATCCATATTCGAAATATGCGTCGACACGGCAATCCTGAGTTCTTTTGCTGCGACGGTCGAGGTCAGCAAGCCAAGCCCCAACGCCGTCGCGATCAGCATTCTGTACATTTGTATTCCTCCTGGAAACGTCGGCGAGACTCACCTGGCGTGCGTCAGGTGTCTCACCCAAACCAATGTGGATTTGACCAGGCCCTGCGCCCGGATTTGTCCACAACAACGGCCCGGCACCACTCGTTCACGAAATCCTTGAACGCCAGCTTCGCTGACGTCAGATTGCGGCCATGAACGCGCACGTTCTTTGACACGGGCCCAAGAAGCATTACGGTTTCGGCGGGAGAGCATCGGATGACGACATGATCATCTTCAAACGCGATTTGGTGAATTTCGGGTCCCTGGCTGGAATAAAACTCTCCCGCCTTGAGAGCTGCCAAAATTGCTTCCGGTGTGTTCTGTTCCGATTTGACCATCACCCAGCCGCCAAACGTGTCGTCGACTTTGATGTGACTGTCGTCGACCGCAATGCAGTGCAGTTGGTGACCGCGACTGAGCATCGCATCGTAAAAGACGAGTCCATCGCCGCGGTCCGCATTCACTTGACTGGTATGATTGTACACTTCGACGGCATTTGCAACCTGCAACGCCTCTCCATCCTCAATCTGAAGCTGGTACCAGTGGGGGTGTGCGATGGCCACATATGCGCCGGCATCAGACGCACGCTGAGCCAATTCCGGCCCTTGCTCGGTTTCGTCTGGCGGCGGGAAATCCAGCGGCAGACCGACAGCCAAAATGTGCCAAATTTCGCCTCTCGACGTGCGCGGGGCATGCAGTTCCGCACCCAATATCGTGGTAAAATCCTCGTCCCGATACGCCCGCGTATCCGTGACCGGATAGCCGTAGACCTCGCGAAAGTGGTCGGTGACCGAAATGAAGTCATATCCCTGGTCTCGGTACAGCTTGCACACTGCCTCGGGATGCAGCGCGCCGTCAGAGTTGTTCGAATGGCCGTGCAGATTGCCTCGCCAAAACACACCCTCAGCCCGGAATGCCTTATCCAATGCGTTGTCTCCCTTAGAGCCAATATTTGGCCCCGGCGTTTTCACGCGGGCCAGATTCGATATCCGGAAAAATTAACCGTTTCTCCAATATTCCTCCAATCGATTGATTGAATGAATACAGTCATTAAATCAATACTGACATCGCGTGCGTTCTGGCCGTCCCTGCCTGTGGAGGCTTCTGCGCAAGACGGGCACAACCGCCCGCAATAACCTGAGAAGCAGAAAGCTCCTTCCTTCAGGGTGGGGAGCGGTCACATGCGCATCGCCTTTCCGGCCGGGTCATAAGGCGACCTCGCTATGATCCGTGCGGGAAACTTCTCCGCGACGACATGGGCCGAGACCTCGGTTCCGGTTTCGGCAAATGCGGGCTCGACCAGGGCCATGGCGAGGCTCTTTCCGACCACGTGACCGTATCCGCCTGACGTGATGAAGCCGATCCTCCGGTTGCCTTGCCAGACCGGCTCGAAGCCGGACGCATCAGCGTCACGCGTATCGATTTCGAGCGTAACCAGCCGTTCCGGTGGGGCGTTTTTCTCCCTTTCCCCGAGCGCGGCGGCCTTGCCGATGAAGTCCGGCTTGGAATGGTCGATCCAGCGATCGAGACCGGTCATGCCGGCGGTGTACCTCTGCGTGTATTCAGCGGACCAGATTCCGAAGCTTTTCTCCAGCCGAAGTGAATTCAGTGCGTAGTACCCGATTTCCCTGAGCCCGAATTCGGCGCCCGCCGCCAGGAGAATGCGCCTGAGTTCGATATGCTCCGAGGCGTGGCAGTTGATTTCGTACCCGAGTTCACCGCAGACCGACAATCGGCCGACGCGCGCCCGGACCAGGCCGACATCGAGACTCCGGCATGACATGAACGGCATGCCGGCATTCGTGATGTCTTCATGCGTGAGCAATGCGAGAACCTGTCGGGAATTGGGGCCGGACAGTGAAAACCCGACGATTGAATCCGAAATGTCCGCGATGCGGACGTCTTCCTCTTCCGGGTTCACGTGGTCGGTGAACCAGCGCATGTGCCATTCCCGAAGGTAGTAGGAGCCCATGATCCACCAGGCGCCATCGCCCCAGTTGAACACGGTCAGATCACCCTTGAGCCGGCCGTCCGGTCCCAGCATCGGTGCGAGCGCAACGCGGCCGGGCGACGGCAATCGGCCCGCCGTGACCCGGTCGAGCCAGGCCCGCGCATCGCGTCCTGTGACTTCGAACCGGGAGAACCCGGAAATATCCAGGAGTCCGACCTGTTCGCGAACCGCGCGGCATTCCTCTGCGACGATCGAGAACGCGTTCGATCGCCTGAGGGTGGGGGTTTCGACGAAACCGGGAGGGGCAAATACGAGCGGCACTTCGAGACCCCAGCTGCATCCCCACACGGCGCCGGCGCCGTTCATTCCTTCGTAGGCAGGCGCCTTGCGAAGCGGGCGCCCTGCCGGCAGCTGTTCGTTCGGATACGTCATGACGAACCGCCGCGAGTAGAACTGCCCAGTCGTCTGGCGAATGTACTCCCTGTTCGATGTGAACGAGCCGTAGCGGGCGATATCCATCGACCAGGCGTCGCTTTCCGGCTCGCCGTGAATGATCCATTCCGCAAGTGTCTTGCCCACGCCTCCGCCTTGGAGGAATCCGGCCATGACGCCGCATGCCAGCCAGTAGTTTTTCAGGCCGCGCACCGGGCCGACAAGAGGATTGCCGTCGGGTGAGAAGGTGAACGCGCCATTGACCCAGTTCCGGATTCCGGTTCTCTCGAGAACAGGATAGCGCCGGTTGGCCATGATCAGTTCGTCTTCGATCCGGTCGTGGTCTTCCTGGATGAGGTCAAATCCGTAATCCCAGGGTGCGCCGTCGATATTCCAGTGCTGGTGGTCGATCTCGTAGATCCCGATCAGGATGCCGTTCTGGTCCTGGCGCATGTAGGTGAAGCCTTCGAGATCGATGGTCATCGGCAACTCGAAATCGAGTGCGGCGACTTCAGGGATCTCTTCAGTGACCAGGTAGTGGTGAGCGAGCGGGGACAACGGCAAGTCCAGTCCCGCCATCCGGCCGACCTGCTTCGCCCACAGGCCGGCTGCATTGACGACATGCTCCGCGTGGACGGTTCCCAGTTCCGTGATCACGTTCCAGGTGCCGTCCGGTCTCTGCTCGAGTTCGACGACGCGGTTGTGCTCGATGACGTCCGCGCCGTGCTTGCGCGCAGCGCCCGCGTAGGCGTGAACGGTTCCGGTCGTGTCGATATATCCTTCCCGATCCGCCCAGAGGCCGCCAATGACCCCGTCGATATCGATGATCGGGCATCGCTCGCGCACGTCATCCGGGGTCATCAGGTAACAGTCTTCGATGCCGATCGTCTGAAATATCCGGTAGGTAGCCTGCAACCATTCCCAGCGGGGCTCGGCAGAAGCGAAAGTCACGCCGCCCGTCATGTGAAGTCCGATATCCTGGCCCGATTCCCTTTCGATCTCGGACAAGAGGTCGATCGTATAGGCCTGGAGGGCCGCCATGTTCGGGTCGGCGTTCAGGGCATGGATTCCGCCCGCTGCATGCCAGGACGATCCGGCCGTCAAGACCGATCGCTCAATGACAGCGACGTCCCGCCACCCGAATTTCGCCAGGTGATAAAGCACGGAAGCGCCAACGACGCCTCCTCCTATGACAACGACGCGATAACCTGATTTCATGTGAATGCTTCTCCTGCCAGTGACGCCGGGGTCTGCCTTCCCGCCGCTTGAGCGAACAGGCCGTCGTTCGAACGCGATCTGGCGGAATCGACGTTTCTCGCTTCGAAACGGGGTTCAGGCGCAACAGCCAAAAGACCTGTCCGGTCAAGAAAAAATCCTGCTGAGCGGTGACATACTTGACGGAGTCATGCGAGGCAATTCCCGTGAAGAGGACAGCAATCGAAATGCGATACCGCGGCGTAACCCTGTTACGCCCGGGTGCACGGTGACATGACGTCACGCCTTGCCCGAAGCCTGTCCTGTTACCTTGCCGCGGAAATCATCGCGCGATTCCCTGAAGCGCCCGGGTCAGGCGATCGATGATTTCAGGAAGCCAATGAAATGTTGCTTCGATTTCACGGCGCCCCTGTTCGACGATTTCGGAATAACTGGCGATGCCGGCCTCCAGCGCCGGAAGATGTTCGCTGATCACCGGTCCGTGCCTGTAAACCAGGGCCAGCAAGCAGGCGCAAAAAACCGACAGGGCGAACCCGAGCCTGAACCATCCCCCGGACCGCGATGAACCCGTGTCTTCGGTTTTGGGGCTCTTGCCAGTGTCGACCCGATCCGGATCCTCGCCCGGAAAATTGGCGCCCGAGAATTTGGCCTCCTGTCGAAGGATGTTCTTGATGTCTTCGGGAAGTCGACGATAGACGCGGTCGTGGACATGATCGCTGGCGGTCATGTCGTTACCCTCATGCACGACCTCGGAACCCTGGTTCGGTTCGGGTCCCGCGCCTTCAGGTTTTGCGGTCTTTTTCACCAGTTTTCGGCTTCCGGGTCTGTTTGCCCTGGCGTGATGGATGGCGGACCAAACAGCGACAGTTTTTTGTCGCAATCTGTCTTTTTTGGTCTCATCTCGCGATACGAGAGTAAATGTGTTCGAAGATCTTTCCAAGTGACGTCAAGCCACCAACGGCAGATCCCCGGAGGAGCTGACAACCGGGTTTCCGAAAAAACGTGCCATCCTCTTCATGTTATCCCGATACGACTGGCCTGCTCGACGCGCAGCTCGTCTCCGACGACATCGGGCAGGTAAAGCACGACATCGAGGTGCAAATCCACGATCTCGAGGGCGATCATTGCCGCCGTCTCGGCGAAGCGGCGGAGCAGGTTTCAGACCGTTTGAAGGCGAACGAGAACGACAACCCATGGCCATTGAGGACGGGGTCAATACTGATGCGGTCGACTGCCAAGGACGGCGTGTTGCGCGCGCGTATTTTCCAGGCCTGTTCCGGCTTGGTGCGCTTTGGCACCCTATTCCACCACACCGAATTGCGAGATTTTTGCGAAGCCTGCAACGTGGTCCAGAAAAACGCGGATTCGCTTTGCCTTGCGTAGATCGGGATGTGTAAGCATCCAGAGGTCCGTGGCCATCGCCGGGATGACTCCGCCCACGCGGCGCAACCTTGTGTCATTTTCGCCGAGATAACAGGGCAACACGGACAAACCGAGCCCTGCTCTTGCGGCGGAGAGCATCCCATACACGGTGTTCACGCGAATTCGACATCGCTCGGCGAGGCCCTCCTGCTCGAGCCAGCGGTCGAATGCCGGATATGACATGCTTTCGTCTGGGCCGATCCAGTCGATTGAGACCATCGCCTCGATGTCGTCGGCCTGGGCGGCCAGCGACGTTGCCATGTATGCTGCCTGTTCAATGGTTCCGATTTTTCGGCCGACGAGACTTTCGCCCGGCGTGTGGACCGGCCGCACGGCTATGTCAGCTTCCCGCTTGGAAAGACTGAAGACATCGTTGGAAACCACCAGTTCAAGTCTGATGTCGGGGTATGCACTGCGGAATTCCCGCAGGCCCGGCAACAGCCAGCCGAACAGCAGCGTATCGGTTGTGGTAATCCGCAGCGTTCCCGATGGTCGCAGGTCTCGACCGGAGATCCGGCGCTCCACCGCCAGAATGTCATTTCGCAACAGTCGTACGAGTTCGGATACTTCCTCGGCCGCCGCCGTCGCGGTGTAACCATCACGGGCTCGATCGAAAAAACGCACCCCCATCTTTTGCTCGAGCCTGTTCAACCTCCGGAACGCGGTAGGATGGCTGACATGAAGCGTACGCGCCGCACCGGAGAGCGTCCCGGCGTCTGCGATGGCATGCACCAGGCACATGTCGTCCCAGGAAAGCTGGTTGTACATTTTTGCAATACTTCCTTTCATCTATACCGAATAGCATTGCGTAAACGGGTATCATAGGATGCGGCGGAACCGTAGTCGAAATCAGGGACACTCCCATGCATGTACTGATCGTCCACTGCCACCCGGAGCCCGCGTCCTTCAATGCGGCGCTCACCGAGGTGGCCAGGACGACATTGCGGAAGCGGGGGTTTTCCGTCGAGATTTCCGATCTCTATCGCCAGGATTTCGATCCATGCGAACGTCCGGAACACTACACGAACCGCGGCAATGACGCTGTTTTCTCTCCCTTGGGCGAACAGCGCCACTCCTTCGAAACAGACACGTTGCCCCATGACGTTCGGAACGAGATAGCGCGGCTGGAGGTTGCGGATCTTGTCGTGTTTCAGTTCCCGGTCTGGTGGCACGGCCAGCCGGCCATTCTCAAGGGATGGTTCGACAGGGTCTTTGTGAGTGGAGGCCTCTATACCAGCGAAATGCGTTACGATCGTGGTTATTTCCGAGGCAGGAAGGCAGTGTGCTCCGTTACGGTCGGAGCCCCCGAAACCGCGTTCGGGCGCGGCTCCCGTGGCGGAGACATCGAGCAGATTCTCTGGTCGACCCATTATTCGCTTCACTATATGGGCTTTCTCGTCTTGCCGCCCTTTGTGGCCTTCGGCATCCAGGGGCACGGCTATGTCTATTCGGATGAAGATCGTAACAATCGCCGCCTCATCCTGTATCTGAAGTCGTGGGAAGAACGGCTGAAGGGTCTTGACCGGGACACGCCGCTTGGATTCCGGGGGTGGGACGATTGGGAAGAGAACGGTAGCGCGAAGGCGGTGCGAACCTGAGCTGCCGTTCTGCCGTCGAGAGTTTGAAATGGATCGGCCGGGAAGACAGCGAACGAGTATTGCAGAGAGATGCTTCGGACATCATGCGAGCCGCGAGAACCGGTTAGGCCGCGCGCTACGGCGGTCTGCCGTGACAGTTGCCTCCTGACCGGAACTCCCTTTGGACGGTATCCTTCTCAACGAGACCTACCTCCGATGCCAGCTTCGGCAGGACATCCCCGGACTGATTCCATGTCGCCGACAACGCCGTCAAGAATGACAGACCGTCGCCGAACCGGAAAAACTCGGTGGATTTGATCTGAGACAGGACTTCTTTCTTCGATTATCCGTCTGTCACTCCATCGATCATGCTGAGGCAATTTCAGTCCGTTTGTATCGTTGAGTGCTACGGCGTTGACCGACCCACCATTAAATGAATTCCAGCTTGAATTCGCCGATCCTGAATTCTGCGGACACCTTTGGATGCTGGCGCCGAACTTGCGTCCGACCGGGTCGCAGATGGATGTGCCATGTCTGGAACTGGTTGGGTTCTGAACTGTCAAATGCCTGGCACGTCAGCACAGCAATGTTCGGCAAAGCCGCTGGGTGACGGACGGACGTGTATCGTATCAGTTCACATCCTTCCTCGCGGGCACGGTCTGCCAGGTCAAGGCAGGCGTCGTAGTCATCAGGGTCGGTCCAACGGGCGTCCTCGGAAGACAAGGGCGGCTCAGTGAGGTCGATTGCCAACGGAGACTGAACCGGTACGGAGAAAGCGGTATAGGTCCCCGGCACTTCAGGAATCGGTGTGCCCGGCGAACCCTTGAAGAAATCGCGCCTGTGCCAAACGGTCTCTGCGACTGCGGTCATCGGGTCCTCCGCGCCGTAGAACACTCCGGGACTTTCTCCAGTTCGCCGAAAGCGTGAATCCCTCGGATACCGGCCATATCGGAAAGGCGCACCAAGCAGGTAGTGGAGGTGCTGGCACTCAGGAGGGAGCGGAGGTTTTGTGGTCTCCAGTATTGCCTCCAGGAACTCCTGTTCTTCACGGCTATCGACGAGTTTCATGGTCGAGACAATGTGCTGTGCCTCGACCAAACGCCACACTTCATTCTTGTATGGTCTATAGGGGAGCTCTGGCGGCATCGAGATAGTTCATCACCCGAACAAGGCCCTGTGCGGACTTCACCTCGTCCTTCGGGACCGCGTTAAGGTGTGTGTTCCGGCTGATCATCCAGGCCTTCATTGATTTGCCGTCCCCGTGAACGATGGCATCGAGCGAACGGAACACACGAACCAAACACGCTGCAAGCTCAAACGGTTTGCCGCGCAGAGTATAGTTCCCGTCATTCAGGCGCGAAATCGAGGCAGGGCTGACGCCGATGACGGTCGCAAGTTCGGCCCCAGTCAGCCCGAGAGCCTGTGACGCACGAAACACTGCCTTACCCAGAACGGTGCCTGATTCCATCTCTGCCGAAGCTTCGGTCTTGCGCATTCTTGCCTCTAGCGTTTCTCATGAAATATTTGTGTCATAACATTTCTCTTGAGGCAATACGCAGCGCGGCAAAAAAACGCTCTATGCACATCTGTAACGCTGCACAAACAACCATTGAACCGCACCCCGAATTCGCATCATCGCACGGAGGCAGGAACCGGATCACCATTCCGCACGGATTGAGGCAGTGCGCATTTCACGGGGATTATATCGATTACTTGAATTTGATGCTGCCAGTTTCCGACCGATTTCACGGGTCATTGCGATTGCCGACACCTGATCGTGACCTTGGGGACCTTGGATGATTCATGATCATGATTCCTGTCAGGCCGCTGAGCTGGCACAGCTTCGCATCCCGCGGTAGCCTGGGCTTCTGGCAGGTATGTGCTGCGAATCGCGGGATCGAGATGTGTGACATGGCCGTTGAGAGACTCGGGGCGATGGAAAGTGCGGCGGCATACCATCTGAGTCGCCGAGAAACGATCCAAAGAACACTGACCCCAGAGGACTCAACGCGAATCCGAGCTTTCTTGACGGAGCGTGGTTCGGTCGTGCGCGGACACATTTGCATGTACACAAATTCTCCCGATGCCCATTTCATCGTCGACCGGCATTCTGGCCATGCTGCGGTCGCGTTCGCTGGCGGGTTTTCCGGATACGGCTTCAAGTTTTCGACTGTTGTTGGGGAGATATTGACTGCACTGACGATGGACAGGCCACCAGCCACCGAATCCAATCTTGCGAGACTCGAACGATTGACTTACTGATCAGTTACCGGCATCGTAGTAGCATACATGCAAACCTACGTTATCCGCAGACTGCTCCAAAGCATTGTCGTAATCATCTTGGTTTCGATGGTTATCTTTGCCTCCCTTCATCTCCTTCCGGGAGATCCGTTTCTGGCCAAACAAGGTATCCAAATTGGACTTACAGGGGAAGACATCGCGAAACTCAGGGCGGCAGCAGGTCTCGATAAACCAATTTATTTGCAGTATGTAATTTGGGCCGGCAATGCGCTTCGCGGCGACTTTGGCGTCTCTTACTACGACCAGGTGGAAGTGTCGTCTCTGATCGCCCTTCGGTTACCGGCAACCCTGCAATTAACAGTCTTCGCGATGACCTTTGCATTGCTTATCGCGATTCCACTTGGGATCGCCGCCGCGAACCGCCAAAACACGATCGTCGATTACATTGTGACGGCAATTGGCACGATCGGCATGTCGGTACCGAGTTTCTGGCTCGGCATCATGCTCATCTTGGTCTTTTCAGTCCAGCTGGGCTGGCTGCCGGCGGTCGGATACGTCCCATTCTTCGACGATCCCATCACCAATCTCAAACATATCGTCCTACCCTGCGTGACACTTGGACTGGTATTGATAGCGCCGACCATGCGGTTCCTACGCTCCAGCATTCTGGAAGTAAAACGTCAGGACTACGTGCAGACCGCACATGCAAAGGGCCTCTCAGAACGAAATGTGGTTTTTGGTCACATCTTGAAGAACGCCATGATTCCTACACTGACGGTCGTCGGGCTGCAAATGGGCTATCTCCTCGGCGGCAGCGTCGTGATCGAATGGGTCTTCGGTTATCCGGGACTGGGTCAACTTGTGATCGATGCCATTCGCCTGCGAGACTATGGAGTGGTCCAAGCCACCGTGATGTTGTTTGCGACGGGATTTATTCTGATCAATCTCTTGGTCGACATCCTCTATGGTGCGCTGGATCCGAGAATTCGATATGCCTAACCATGGGAGCGGGTTATGACCCCTCAGGCGGGCAATCGAACTGTCACCGGAGCCTGAGTTCTGACGCCAGAACAGACCTCCGGATGGCTGAAAGCCGGCAACGAGCACCGCCTGCGGGCCCTTGGGCTGCGAGACTGTCTATGCCTTCATCTATCGTGCCCGCCAGAAGAGCGAGGAGCATTGGCGTTATCTCACCCGGCGCCACAAACGCCGAAGACCACGCCGAGCACGGCCCTCGCGTGACACGATCAGGGACCGCGTCTGCTGAGTTCCAGCGTGAAGTGCAACACCCCCGACCTGATATGATGTCGGGTTGGTTATCCGGACTACAGGGAGTGTTGCGCAGGCGGCGTCACGCGGCCATCGAACAGGACGAGGGGCTCGGTCGCTTTGTCCGCGATCGTCTGGCTGAAGGCTGGTCGCCGGAACAGATCGCCGGATGGCTGAAGGCGGCAAACGAGTCAGGCCTGCGTGATGTGTGCACCGAGACGATCTACGCCTTCCTCTACCGCGCCAGGCAGAAGGCGGAGGAGCTGTGGCGTTATCTGACTCGCCGGCGCAGAACACGCAGGCCCATGCGGGCGCGACAATCCCGCGTCACCATCAACAACAGAGCTTCCATTCACGATCGGCCCGATGCGGTGGCAAACCGAGAGGAAACCGGCCATTGGGAAGCCGATCTGACCATCTGCAAGCGCACCCGCCCGGTGCTGGTCCTGCATGAACGCAAATCACGGGTGACACTGGCTGCTCGACTGACCGGCAAAACCGCCGCCGAAACCGTCTCCGTCATGGTGAGCGTGTTCCGGCGGCTCGATCCGGCAGTGCGCAAGTCGGTAACCTTCGACAACGATACCACCTTCGCCCAGCATAGCCTGCTCAGATCCATGTTCAACATGACGACCTGGTTCTATGACGCCTATGCGTCCTGGCAAAAGGGTGGTATCGAGAACGCCAACAGTCGATTGCGCCGCTGGCTACCCCGGCATCTGGACATCGATGCCCTCGATGACGAGGACTTGCAGGATATCGTCTTCACCGCCAACCTCACGCCACGCAAATGCGTCGGCTACAAAACCCCATTCCTGACAATGCTTGCCGACCTCGGAAAAAGCGTCCAAATCAGATTTGCTTAAGCCCGTTGCACTTCACGATGGAATCCAGGGAACCCATGCTGAGAGATAAACCTCGTACCAGCCCTACGGGTTTCAAGAGCCTTGCACAAACGCTGCGTCGTCGGCGACCAGCGGCCATCGCGGCATTGGTTCTGACACTGATCGCGTTGGCAGCACTCCTCGCTCCGGTGATTGCGCCCCACGACCCACTGGCGATAAATGCGAAGGACCGGTTTGCCGGACCAAGCGCGAGCTACTGGCTTGGATCCGACGAGCTTGGCCGTGATCTATTCAGCCGGATTCTTTTCGGGACGCGAGTCACCATCGTTGTGGGACTCAGCGCCGTGGCGATCACGTTCCTTATCGGAGTGCCACTGGGGCTGATCGCCGGTTACAGGGGCCGTCTCACCGGCGATCTGATCATGCGGTTGATGGACGTCCTGTTGGCCATCCCCGGATTGTTGCTCGCGCTGACACTGGTCGCAACGTTCGGACCCAGCACCGTCAATGCCACTCTGGCCATTGGAGTCATGGGAGTGCCCAGCGTCGCGCGGTTGACGCGAGCCGTCGTTCTCGTTGAGGGAGGCCTCGATTATGTATTGGCGGCTCGCGCAACGGGCGCTACCGACATGCGTATCGCGCTTCGCACGATCCTGCCGAATTGTCTACCACCGCTGATCGTCCAGGCCTCCCTCACCATGGCACAGGCCATCTTGATCGAAGCAGCGCTGAGCTATATTGGTCTTGGAGTGCAGCCACCCTGGTCGTCGTTGGGTTCACTGCTCCGTTCGGGATATGGTTTCATTTCACGCTCCTTCTCGTACATCACGTTTCCCGGGTTGACGATCTTCTTGATTGTTTGGTCGCTCAATCTCCTTGGCGACGGGCTGCGCGATGCGCTCGACCCGCGGTTACGTCAAATGTAGCGAGGGACGAGCGAAGTCCGTTTTCGCGCGCGGTTGGCACTTGGAAGGATTCCTTCAATCCGGCAAGCGCTAGCATCAACCTACGGAGGAGAAGTGACAATGTCGAATACGGTAATGACGGTGCTTGGTCCGGTGGAAGCGAACCGGCTCGGCTCAACACTGATGCACGAGCATCTTATTATCGACCTCTGCCGGGTGACGCGAATCCCCGACGGCGTGCTCAACGAGATTCCCCTGGCGGTTCACGAAATTAACTTCTTCAAAGCCGCGGGCGGTTCAACGGTTGTCGATGTGACCAACCGTATCCTCGGGCAGAACCCAGAGGGACTTGTCACGATCGCTCAACAGGCCGATCTCAATATCATCATGGGCTGCGGTTGGTACCGGGAGCCGTTTTACGATGAGAGCGTCTACCTGCGCACGACCAATCAGATTGCCGACGAGATGGTGCGCGATATCGAGGTGGGCGTCGATGGCACGGGAATCCGTGCCGGGATCATTGGTGAAATTGGTACCGATCTCTACCACGTCTCACCGGCCGAAGAGCGCGTGTTCCGTGCGGCTGCGCGGGCGCATAAGCGCACCGGACTGACCATAACCACGCACGCCGTGCGGTCACCGGTCGGTTTAGATCAATTGGATATTCTCGAAGAAGAGGGGGTCGATCCGCGCCGGATCGTGATCGGTCACTGCGACTTCTATCCCCACATGGACTACCACGAAGCGGTCGCCCGCCGTGGCGCCTACGTTGAATTCGATTCAATCGGTCGGGGTTTCATCGAGTGGGAAATTCAGCGTCGCCTAGAGTGGATCAAAAACCTAATCGACAAAGGATATCTCCGCCAGATCCTCCTTTCGCATGATGTATGTTTAAAGTCTCATTTGCGAGCCTTCGGCGGGCAGGGCTACGACTACGTGTTGAGCGGATTCGTGCCGCGAATGCTCGAAGCGGGCATCAGCGAGGAACAGATTGAAATCATGATGGTCACCAATCCTCGTGCGGCGCTCACTGGTGTCATCGACTAGACTAGTTTCTTTGCACAGTGATTATGACTCTTTGAATGTTGTTTTGGGATAGGCACGGGCCATTTTGGATCGGGCTTTTTCGGTTGAGAACATCCAGTTGATGCGAGCGCCGCTTTGGTTGCGTTGGTGTTCCCAGGCTGCGATCTCGGCGATGAGCCGCTCGCGGTTGTCGATGCGGCGCGGTCGAGGCATTGGCCACGCAAGACACCGATCTCGATCTCGGCCAAATGCCGATATCGGCATTTGGCGGAATGTTGAGCCAGCTGGCGTGCTTAGGCGTGTAGTGGAACTCCAGCCGGCGCAGCACGCGTCGCGCCTCTGCAGGCGGCAAGGTTGCGTGGAGGGCGCCGGGCAAGTGGGTCGACAGATTGTCGAGCACGACCCGGATGCGCTCTGCTTCGGGGAAGTGAACATCGGCAAGCTCGCGCATGCACGGGGCGAAGTCCTCCGCGGTGCGCCGGTCGGCGACCTTGACCTTGCGCCAGGGCCGGTGCGCGTCGAGGAAGATGAAGAGGTTGACCGTACCGTTGCGTCGATACTCGAAGTCGGTGCGCTCAAGCTGTCCCGGCGCCGCTGGGATCGGCTGACGCACCTCGCCGATGAGCTGGGTTGGGCTCTCGTCGAAGCAGATCACCGGCCGCTTTTGATCGGGCGCCTCGCCATAGAGGTCGAGCACATCCTCCATGCGCACCAACTTCAGGAACAGGATGAGACTGCTGGGGCGCGAGATCGAGACCATGTTCCTCAGGCAGAGCCAGATGGTCGCCCAATCCGTCAAGCGGATCATGATCGGCCTCTCACGATGCATCCAGCGCGAGAGGTCGGGGCGAAGCTACAACCGCGAATCCAGGTAACCACGGAGCAAGTGGCAGAACCGAAGACCAGCCTGACAGAACCAGACCGTAACCAGGCCCCCGGCTTCCGGCCAAACGCCCGAAGCACGGGGGCTTCCTTATCCGAACAACAAAAATCCTTATCCGAATGCCATTGCCGCGCGCATAGCCCCACGCCACGGCATCATGCCGAACGGATCCGCCGCGCCGCTGGAGGAAGGCCCCGTGGAGCGGAAACCGGGCGCGCTCGTCGTCGGCGAGCAGAGGCAGCATTCGCCGCACTTCGTCAGGGCCGATTAACTCGCCGTGGACGCCGTTGCAGGCCAGCCAGTTGGCTTTGTGCCGCGCCGACTCCATCTGGTGCTGGCTGTTGACGAGCGTGAGCCAGCCGCGTTGGGACAGCATGATATTGAAGTTGAGCTCGCGGGCTAGCCCTTCATAGAGGCGAAGGCCAAGGTCGTAGACGGCGGCGTTCTCGGGGCACATGTAGTCGGACCGCACATTGGTCGTGTTGCGCCCGGTACCGCCGCCGCCGATCCAGCCCTTTTCGAGCACGGCGACATTCGTGATCTCGTGCTCGCGCGCGAGGTAATAAGCCGTGGCGAGCCCATGACCACCGCCGCCGATGACGACGACGTCGTAGCGGTTCTTCGGCTCCGCCGACCGCCAGGCTTCGGTCCAGCCACGCTGTCCCTTGAATCCCTGAACGATGAGGCTCTTCAATGAGTACCTCAGCGCCCAGTCCCCCGTTCCGGACAACGTCCGCTTCGGTACGCTAGCGTTGGATTGGTTGTGCCGCGCTCCACCTGCGACAGGACCGATTTCGACACCCCTGACGCTTTCGCCAACTCTACCAGCGTGACGCGTTTCTTTCTGCGCGCGTCGCGAACCGTCTTGCCGAGTTGGTGGAGATCGGCGCCATCGTGCCTTCCACTCATGCAGCGAATTCTCAGCTCAGATTTCCTCGGGGCACGCACCGTTCGGCGGATGCCGGAAATGATCACAGTTGCGGGCGCTTGGGAAGGTGCTTGACGGTTTCAATACACAGTGCATAATTCTTGCCGACCGTCGCCCGAACCGGGGGAACGCCTTCCGGTGCGATGAGATCGGATGAGCAGCACCGAATTCCGACAAGGGGGCGCCGTGCCTTCAGACCATCAAGTCATACTCGTGACCGGCGCAGCGGGCCAAATCGGAACAGACCTGGTTGCGTCGCTGCGGACGATCCACGGCAACGATCGCGTGATCGCAGGCTGCCGCAAGACACAGCCCGACGCCTCGATCGCAGAAACCGGTCCAGTCGAATATCTAGACGCCATCAAACGCGACCAGGTCGAAGCGGTGGTCGCCAAGTATGGCGTCACAACGATCTACAATCTGGCGTCCATATTGTCCGGTGAAGCCGAACAGAATCCCGATCTGGCTTGGAAGATCAATCTCGGTTCGCACAAAACGATCCTGGATGTTGCTGTTGCGGGCAAGCTGTCACAGGTCTTTTGGCCAAGCTCGATTGCCGTCTTCGGCGGCAACACACCGCAGGACAACACGCCCCAGCGCACGATCCTGGAACCCGAGTCGATGTACGGCGTCACAAAGGTCGCTGGAGAGAACCTTTCCCACTACTACTTCGACAAGTTCAACCTTGATGTCCGCAGCTTGCGTTATCCGGGGCTGATTACCGTGAAAAAATTTTCCGGCGGCGGAACGTCGGACTACACTGTAGAGATGTTGCTCAGTGCCCTAGCGGGCAAACCGTACAAGTGCTTCGTTCGCCCCGATACGGTCATGCCGCTGATGGCAATGGAAGATGCGGTCGACGCCACCATCGCCGTCATGCAGGCGCCCGCCGCGCGTATATCAATACGTACCAGCTACAATCTGGCAGCATTGTCTTTCACCGCCGCAGCGCTCGAAGCGGAGATCAAGAAACACGTTCCGGATTTCTCGTGCACCTATGAGCCGGATTTTCGACAGACCATCGCGGATTCCTGGCCCAATTCGATAGACGACTCCGCGGCGCGAGAGGATTGGAACTGGCGCGAGCGGATCAGCCTTGACCGGCTGGTCGCCGATATTCTGCAGACGGGTCGCGCGCCATAGCCGAATACTGGCCAGCGGCCTTGACCGGCCGACGCTTTACCCCACAATGCGGCGGCAGATCTCGCCTCGATCCTGAAGACCAACCTCGATCGCAAACGGCCCGCACCCGCCACGGACGGACCGGCGATAGCGCACGACAACATCGGTGGCCCCCGTTACTTCCACAGAGGAGAAGGCACGCAATGCTGACCCATCCCACCATCGACCAGCTCAGAGCGCTCAAGCTCGACGGCGCCTTCGTTGAGCTCCAGGCTTAGGATAATGCGGCCGATCTGGCGCACGCCGAATGGCTGGCACTGCTGCTCGACCGCGAGGCGGCAACCGCAACACCAAGCGTTTCCACAGCCGGCTGCGCAGCGCCAGGCTGCGTCACGGTCAGGCGTCGATCGAGGACGTCGACTACCGAACTCCGCGCCGGCTCGACAATGCGCTGTTCCAGCAGCTCGCCGCCGGCCGCTGGATCGCTGAGCACCGCAACCTGCTCGTCACCGGGCCGTGCGGCGTCGGCAAGTCATGGTTGTCATGCGCGCTGACCCACAAGGCGTGCCGCGACGGTTACACCGTGCACTACGCCCGCGTGCCGCGGCTGTTCGCCGACCTCGAGCTTGCTACGACGATGGCCGCTTCGCGCGCCTGTTCGGCACCCTGGTCAAGGCCGATCTCTTGGTCCTCGTCGACTGGGGTCCGGATTGGCTCACCGCCGGTCAGCGGCGCGATCTGATGGAGATCGTCGAGGATCGTTACGGCCAGGGCTCGACACTCATCACCAGCCAGCTGCCGACCGACACGTGGCACTAGGTCATCGGTGAGCCCACTTTCGCCGACGCCATCCTCGATCGCATCGTTCACAACGTCTACCGGCTCGCGCTCGACGGCCCGTCAATGCGCAAGATCCAGGCTGGTGAGACGGAAACGGCGCTGCCGGTCGCCGACCTGAAGGACCAACCCCATGCTTGACGAGGCCCGCCACAATACTGACATCAGCAAAACCATCCAACGGCGCCCTCATGCACCAGCGCCACACTGGTCGCGATCAATCGGAATAGGTGGTCGCAATGCGTTGGAACGAGTGGTCGGAATGCGCAGTCATAGATCGCCGCAAGGGCGAGAGGCCGACGAGTCTGGGGTGCGTCCTTCGATTTGCGGGCAATCGCACGCAACCGAAACGCATCAAAATCACTGCGCTATGGAACGGGCATGGCGAACCTCCTTTGTTCGCCACGGTGAATCACATCAACGCTGATTTGAGAACCGCCCGAGAGTCAGCCTCTCAGGGACTTAGGAGTCTCGCCAAAATAACCTATCCAATCAGCTGCGCGGCGTGAAGGTGTAGTTCCACTCGCCATGGAAGCCCGTTCGCCTGATCGATAGCGCGT
>JAPOVX010000115.1 GCA_026707935.1 Paracoccaceae bacterium | reverse complement strand
GCGCGCATTCACCTGTCGCCTGAACGCGACAGTCCCCTGCGCGCAATTTCTATGGAGGAATGCACATTGGCGCGTCATCGGGACGGGTCCAAATATGTCGGACGCATCGCCGGAGGCGACGCATGAAGATCACGCGTATCCGCGCCACGCCGGTGAATATCCAGTTCACGGCACCCCGCGTGTTCAGCCGCGGATCGATGAAGCCGCTCACCGGGACTATCGTGGAACTCGACACTGACGTAGGCGAAACCGTGTTCCCGTCGTTCGGAGAATCGGCATTTCGGCACGACAACGCCACCGGGTGCCAGCCCGCGTCGTGCCGGATCGGCTGGCAGTTCGCGTCCTCCTGAACGGCGGCAACGCCACGCTCCGGGCGATGTCGCGAAATTCGGCGAGATTCCCGGACGGGTTGCCCGCCGGCGCAGTTATCGGCACTGGCGCCCCTCTGATGACAGACGTGCCCTCCGGTCCGTCGACACGTGAATTGCCCGCTTGAACCCGGAGATGTAGAAACCACGAGACCGTGGCCCGTGCCGCGGACCCGACCGGCCCCGGCCGGTCGCCCGGTCCCGGGTGGACAATGATGCCCCTCGGGGGCATCGGAAGAGGAGAAAACGATGACAATGCAGAGATACATCATTGAGCGGGACATTCCGGATGTCGGAACACTGGAACGCGACGAATTGCGGGCGGCTGCCGCAAAGTCGAACGAGGTCCTGGCGGAGCTGTCGCCGGACATCCAGTGGGTGGAGAGTTTTGTCGCCGCCAACAAGACATTCTGTGTCTATCTTGCGAAGGATGAAGACATCATCCACAAGCACGCCGAAATCAGCGGATTTCCGGCAACGAAGGTCACTGCGATCTCGAAAATGATCGATCCCACGACATCCAGGGATGACTAGCGATCCTGCACTTCGAGTTGGGTGAATCGCTTCGTCTTTCCGGCCGGCTGACCCGGTTTCGATCGGTATTCCGTCAGCCACCGTCACCAGTGAACCGGTCGTTCGACACGCGGGATGTTGCCGCGGTGTCGGGGTGTGTTGAATCCCGCGTGTTTCGTCCCGGGTATCCGGTTTTTTTCCGGGTCGTTTTGTCCGTGTTGCTGACCGTGGCAATCATGATCGGCAAGCGTCTGACTACGAGGCGTTGATCGCAGTCCATGGATTGCGTGGCGGCGCAAAGACATGAATGATGTGACCACATACCATCGGCTTGGCCACAACAATGTCCAACTGCTTGGCCAGGCAGATGTATTCGACAACCCTGTCGATCCTGGGCAACTGGCCAAATTCCTGGCCGATGACGGGCACGAACTGGTCTTTGCAACGTCAGGCAAGACGATTATCGGCTTCGCCTCGGGCTCAATATTGTTGCATCCCGACAAGGCACCGGCTTTCTTCGTCAACGAGGTCGACGTTTCCCCGGCATATCAGCGCCAAGGCGTCGCGACAGCGCTGTGCAGGATGTTGATCGGCGTGGCGCGAGACCGGGGATGTCAGGGAATTTGGCTTGCCACGGAGGAGGACAATGTCGCCGCGCGCGCGCTCTTCGGTGGGCTTGATGCGCGGGAGACGGGTGAAATCGTCGTTTACGACTGGGATGGCGCGATGGATGCTTGACCCAGGGGACTTCGGCTTTGGTCCTGGAGGCGGGCGCCGGATGCGTCGCAACCCCGGTCCGCACTGGAGCTGGTGCGGCATTGTGGACGGCCCATCGCAGACGGCATCGACGCGGCCAAGCTTGCCGCAATGAGCGCCATCATGCGCCCGCAGGCGTCGGCGCCTCAGGACGGTGACCATCGACCGGCCGGTCGCCGGGCTCGACGCCGCGGCACGGACCAGCAGGCGGCCGGCGGATGAAATGGACGCGGCCAGGGGAGAAAACGCGGGAAAACCCGTTCGGGGGGTTGAAATCAGGCACGGATGCCCTGGGCGGGGATGCAAGGCGCCGACACCCCGGCGCGGGAGCAGTCCCGTCGTGACCCGTTCGTCTCCCTTTGCACCAGCGAGGGCGACGTATGGCTTGAGGATGAGCGGGCCCAACCCGGACACGCCGAACGGGACTCGGGTCCGACTCGCTGCTTGCGGGGGGGCGGCGGGACAGGCGCAAGGACTTGTACGCGACCGGATGCACGCTTATGCGCGGGCTTCGATAGCAAGGCCGAACAACCGAAAGGGCGCACCCATGCGACTCGGGATCATGATTGGCATCGCCGCAATGGCAACGGTCGTTGTTGCCTCGAATATCCTCGTTCAATTCCTGTTTGGCGACTGGCTGACATGGGGCGCCTTCACCTACCCTGTCGCATTCCTGGTGACCGACCTGACCAATCGAACCTACGGTCCCCGCAGTGCACGAAAGGTCGTGTTTGCCGGTTTCGTGGTCGGGATTGCCTGCTCTTTCGCCGGAACCTTGATCGAGGGAGAGTTCGGTCCATTGGTTACCCACAGAATCGCGCTCGGATCGGGTATCGCGTTTCTTTCGGCCCAGTTGCTCGATGTCCTGGTATTCGACCGGCTGCGTCACGGCCACTGGTGGCGTGCGCCGCTGCTGTCGTCGCTCATGGGCTCGACACTTGACACCGCCCTGTTCTTCACGATCGCGTTTTCGGCCAGCCTGAGCATGCTGGAGCCGACCAACGACGTATCATGGGTAGGCGAACTACTGCCGCTGATCGGATTCGGGCCAGTTGTTCCGCTCTGGGTTTCACTTGCGACGGCTGACCTCATGGTCAAACTGTCGATTGCCCTGGTCGCGCTCATTCCGTTTCGCCTCATTGCGAGGAATCTGCCGAACCCGGCAGTTTGACATCTCCGGGTTCCTCGGGCAGCCAGAGAAACGGAATTACCGGGCCTCGCGCTCTCCGACCCGTCGGTTCACATTGACTGAAATCTCTGCCAATCTCAAAGACTGCTGGAGACATTCATGATCAGGATCAACGATCAAATCGTGCTTCCGGAATCGGAGATCGAAGAGACATTTCATCGCTCGTCGGGGCCTGGTGGGCAGAATGTCAACAAGGTCTCGACCGCGGTGGAATTGCGATTCCAGGCAGGTGCGTCCCGGGTTTTGACGCCTGATCAAAAACACCGGCTGCGCAAAATCGCCGGAAACAGGTGGACCAAGTCCGGAGTCATCGTCCTGACGGCCAGCACGCATCGCTCGCAAGCGATGAACAGGAAACTCGTCCGCCGGAAACTCGCGGCACTCGTGCAAAGGGCGTTGTTCGTGCCAAGACCGAGACGGCGAACACGGCCGTCGCGGGCGTCGGTCACACGCAGGCTCGATTCAAAGGCGAGGCGAGGCCAGGTGAAGGCCTTGCGCCGAACCCCGGGGGTTGAGACATAGCGGTCCACCGGCAGGCAAGCGGCCCTGCCGGATTCGGGCATTGCGCGGACAGCCGAGGAGGACACGAAATGGAATCTCCGAGAGATCTCCTGAGGCGGCGTCATCGGCTTCTCGGTCCCAATACGCCAACATTCTATCGTGAACCTGTCCATATCGTACGCGGTCGCGGTGAGTGGCTCTGGGATCGGGACGGAAACCGTTATCTCGATTGTTACAACAATGTCCCGCACGTCGGACACTGCCACCCGAGGGTCGTCGCCGCCATCGCCGAGCAGGCGGCGCGCCTCAACACGCATACGCGTTACCTTCACGCGGACATCCTCGACTATGTCGAACGCCTGACCGAAAGGTTTGCCGATCCGCTTGCCTCCGCAATGCTTGTGTGCAGCGGATCGGAAGCCAACGACGTTGCACTTCGCATGGCACGGGCGACAACCGGCAGGACCGGGATTATCGCCACGGACAACACGTATCACGGGAACACCGACCTGATCAGCCAGCTCGGCTCGCGAACAACTCCGATCGGAGGGTACGCCCCCTGGGTGCGCCATGTGCCAAGCCCGATGGGAACACGGACGGCTGATGGAGAGATCACCGCGGACGAGTCCTCGCTGTTTGCCGACTTTGTCCAGTCCGCGATCGGGAGTCTCGAAGAGGACGGTCATGGCATTGCTGCCCTGATCGTCTGTCCATATTTCGCGAACGAGGGGTTTCCTTCCCTCGAAAAAGGATTCCTGGACGAAACCGCCGCACGGGTTCGCAAAGCCGGTGGACTCGTCATCGCCGATGAGGTCCAGCCCGGATTTGGCCGCCTCGGCAGCGATTTCTGGGGACATCAGCGTCTTGGTTTCCAGCCTGATATCGTGACGCTCGGAAAGCCGATGGCGAACGGACACCCCGTAGCGGGCGTCGTAACGAGCCAGGAAATCATGGCGGAATTCAGAAACGCGATACCGTACTTCAACACGTTCGGCGGCAATCCTGTCGCGGTTTCGGCGGCCGCGGCAACTCTTGACGTGCTCGACCGGGAAGGTCTCGTGCCGCGTGCGCAAGAGACCGGCCGCTACGCGCTGGATCGCCTCCGTGCCATCGAGGCGTCGCACGGTGCCATCCGAGCAGCACGTGGAGCCGGGCTGTTTCTGGGGGCGGAACTTGTCGATGCCCAAGGTGCGCCCGACAGGGTGCTTGCAGGGTTGCTTCCAGATGCAATGAAAAGAAACGGTGTCCTGCTGAATGTCACCGGACGCCATCGCAACATCCTCAAGATCAGGCCGCCAATGTCGATCGACAAGTCCGGGATCGACATCCTCTGTGACACCCTCATGCGTGTTCTCGATGAATTGACCTGATCATGGCCGACCCTGGCTTCCGGGATGTTTCAGGACTCTGGGCGGAAGCTCGCGGCGCCTTGCCGGGCTTTCCACGATGGACCCGGGTCGAGCGACTCCTGTCCGTCCGCGAGAACGCGATTTTCGAGGTCCGCGGCGATCCCCCGAGACGAGGCGTGCTCAGGTTGCACCGGGAGGGATACCAGGACGAGCGGTCCATCAACTCGGAAATGCTCTGGCTGCGATACCTGTCCGACCAGGGATTCCCCGTCCCGGCCCCGTTCTGCACCGAAGACGAAAACCTGGTACTCGTGACCGCGACGGGTCGCCATGCGACATTGCTCGGCTGGGTATCGGGATACCATCCCGGTTCTGCCGGCGACCCCGCGCCGATCGGTCATCGTTACCGGGAAATCGGCGCCGCACTGGCGCGGCTTCACAATGCGACCGACGGGTTTCGTCCGCCTTCAGGTTTTTCCCGGCCTTCATGGGACATCGACGGATTTCTCGGTGAGGAGCCGCTTTGGGGCCGGTTCTGGGAAAACTCGGGCCTGACCATGGCCGACACCAGATTGATGGAGGAAGTCCGGGACGTCGCCCGTACGGACTTGCAGAGGTTTCTTCAGGATGGTGCCGACTTCGGTCTCATCCATGCGGACCCGCTTCCCGAAAACATATTCATATCCGAAGCAGGGCCCGTGATCATCGACTACGATGATTCAGGTTACGGATTCCGCATGTACGACCTTGCCGTGGCGACCTACCGGCGAAGTGACGAACCCGGCGACGAGGGGCTTTCGGAATGCCTCGTCGCCGGTTACAGGGAACAGCGCGTATTGCCCGACGAACACTGGGAAACGCTGCCCCTGTTCCACCTGCTTCGCACCCTCGCATGCCTCGGCTGGATCGAACCGCGCCAGGACTTCCCGGGAAGCCGGGAACGCCTTCGCCGATACCTGGAGATCGCGCGCGTTGCATCCAGGCGCTACCTGGAAACCCGTCGGTCCTCGTGATCGCCGGCAAGGGGAACGGAAAGCCTGCCCCGGCCCCGACCATCACTTCCCGGCTTCGTATCGACTGCCGGACCCTTCGAACCGGCGCGAAACAAACCCTGCCGGGATTGCGAGGGCGGGTTTCCATGCCGTCCGGACCGGTCCGACAGGAGCCGGCCCGGACGGCCAATGTTCAGCTGGCCAATCGGTAGCCCCCTGCCTCGGTGATCAACAGGCTGGGATTCCTGGGATCGACCTCGATTTTCTGGCGCAGCCGGTAGATATGGGTATCAAGCGTATGGGTCGACTTGGTCTTGTACTTCCAGACATCGGAAAGCAGGGAATCCCGCGAGACGACGCTGCCGTCCGCACGATAAAGCCGCTTGAGGATACTGGTTTCCTTTTCCGTCAGATTGACCCGCCGATCGTCATTGTCGGACAGGGTCTTCTGCGAGGGTTTGAACGAATAATGGCCGATCGTGAAGACGGCATCGTCGGAAAACTCGTGCTGACGAAGTTGCGCCCGGATTCGGGCAAGCAGGACCGATATCTTGAACGGCTTCATCACGTAGTCGTTGGCGCCCGCATCCAGCCCGACGATGGTGGCATCGTCGGTGACATGTTTTCCGGTCATCATGATGATCGGACAGGTCATCCCCTGTTTTCGAAGCGTCCGGCAAAGGTCCCGCCCGTCGCCGTCCGGCAGGTCGACGTCGAGAATCGCGAGATCGATTGTGGACTGTTCGGCTCGCGCACGGGCCTGGGCGCCGTTCTCGGCTTCAATGACCTCGTAGTCCCCGGTCGCGATCAGCTGTTCCGACAGGACGTCGCGGAAATCCGCTTCGTCGTCGACGAGAAGTATCAGTCTGTCACCTTTCATGGCCGTTGCTCTCCTGGTGGGTTTCGTTCCTGGACATATTGGCACGGTTGGCATGCCGGAGAAGCTCCGGTCACGGAGATGTGTCGTCATCAGGGGATTTGTTTCAACTTCGGCGTCCACAAGCTATATTCCCGCCCCAAATGGTAACAGTTCTCAAACATCCGGGCGTCGCGCAACTCGGTCTGACGACAGGCCAGAGAATCGCTCGTGTCCACGCCGACCTCAGAATGGGTGCACCGATCGTCATTCGTGAAAGCGGGACCGCCCATCTTGTTGCCGCCGTCGAGACAGCGGTACCGGACGTGATCAGCCAGTTCCGCGCTGTCGCGCGCGACGGAATCATCCATGTCGCGGTCACGGCCCGAAGAGCCCGGACGTTGGCCGCAAGGGCTTACGACGGCGACCTCGCCCGACTGATTGTCCCCGCCGAGGCAGACACGGGCTGGATTCGATCCATTGCCGATCCGTCCCGGGATCTTGAAACGCCCATGAAAGGGCCGTTCATGAGCCTCAGGGGAGGATCGCCGGCGGTCGCCAGGGCCGCGATCCGCCAGTGCAAGCAGTCGCGCCTTCTGCCCGCGGCGGTCATCTCGCCTGTCCCGGAACACGTACCGATACCGGCTGAACTGACGTCCCTGTCCTGCGAGCTCCTTTGCCATGACGAGAACCGGACCTTACGCCTGCACGAGGTGGCGCGCGGGAATGTCCCCCTGAAAGTCTCTCCGAGGTCCAGAGTCCATGTCTTCCGCCCATCAGACGGGGGAGAAGAGCATTACGCGATCGAAATAGGCGATCCCGACCGCGATGCGCCGGTTCTCACGCGGCTCCACTCGGCCTGTTTCACCGGAGACCTGCTCGGTTCCCTGAAATGCGACTGCGGGCACCAGCTCCGTGCTGCGCTAGGCGAGATGGGCGAACCCGGGGCCGGTGTCTTGTTGTACCTGAACCAGGAAGGTCGCGGAATCGGGCTCGCCAACAAGCTTCGGGCATACACGCTCCAGGACCAGGGTTACGATACGGTCGATGCAAACCACAGGCTCGGCTTCGAGGACGACGAAAGGGACTTCCGCCTTGGCGCCGAAATGCTGCAATTGCTTGGCTTCGGATCTGTTCGCCTGATGACGAACAACCCCGCTAAGGTCGACTTCATGCGCCGCAACGGAATTGCGGTCGAGGAAAGAGTTCCGCTCGTGGTCGAAAGGACCCGGCTGAACGCCGATTATCTCGATACGAAGGCCCGACGGAGCGGACACCTGCTGTGAATCCGGGCCCCACGGACCTCGTGGTCACCTCCTGCGGGGCGCGGTTCCGCGGCCGTCACCTGCCCTGTGCGACGGGCTACTCGGGGATCGGAGAGAAGACCCGCGAAGGCGACGGCCTGAGTCCCGCCGGCCGTTTTCGAATCGTCGCCGTCATGTACCGGCCCGACAGGGTCAGTCTTCACGTTCCCCGGCTTTTCCGGCGCCGTACCGGGCTGCCCGATCTGCGGTGGTCCATGGCCACGCCCTGCTCGAAGGTCAGGTCGGCCCGGGTTCGCAAGACCGGGCCCGGCGACATCTGGTCGGACGACCCCGCGGACCCCGCCTACAATCGTCACGTTTCGGTCGTCGACGGAACGGAATATCCGTACAGTCACGAACGGCTTTGGCGCGCCAGCCCGATGTATGATCTGATCGCCGTTCTCGATTTCAATCTGCAGGATCCCGTGCCGGGTCACGGCAGCGCGATCTTTCTCCATGCCTGGCGTGGTCCACGCTACCCGACCGCCGGATGTATCGCATTTCCCAGAGAAATCCTCGCGGAGATCATCGAATCGTGGCTGCCGCACGCACGGGTATTCATTCACCGGTAGGGGCGTTGTCCGAAGACCGCGGAACCGACCCTGACATGGGTCGCTCCGAACGCGATTGCGGTCTCGAAATCACCGCTCATCCCCATCGAGAGGTTTTCCAGCCCGTTTCGAAGGGCGATTTTCCTGAGCAGGGCAAAATGAAGCGCCGGTTCTTCCCAGGCCGGGGGAATGACCATCAATCCGGTTACCGGCAGGTCGATGCCCAGGCAGTAACGGATGAACTCGTCGGCTTCGGTCGGCGGAACCCCCGATTTTTGGGGCTCTTCGCCGGTATTGACCTGCACGAACAGTTCTGGCGCCCGGCCCAGTGACTGGATGCCGCGTGCGAGCTTGTCGGCGAGGCTGACCCGGTCGACCGAATGGATCGCATCGAACAGTTTCAGCGCCTGCCGAACCTTGTTCGTCTGCAACGGTCCAACCATGTGGAGCGAGATGTCACCATGCTGTTCCCGGAACGGCGGCCAGCGCTCCATCGCTTCCTGCACCCTGTTTTCGCCAAAAAGCCGGTGGCCAGATGCCAGGGTCGCCGCGACCCTTTTTTCCGTTTGCAACTTGGAAACCGCGACAAGCCGTACGGAATTCCTTGGCCTGCCAGCCCTCTGCTCGGCCGCGTTGATCGCGGCGTAAGTCGATTCGAGGCTCATCGGTTCGCAGCTTTCATGTCGCTGACCGGACAAGTTTGCGCGCGCGCCGGGCGTGTCGCATGGGCTCGGCAATCCGTGATCAATGGCACGTCCAAACAGGACTGCGCGTCGGGCGCATCAACAGGTTGAGGCGGCATCGAAAACCGGCCTTCGGCGGCGCCGGCCTCACCGACGGAAATGCCCCGAGTCCTGAAACCGGTCGGCGGTTCTGCCTGTTTCCCGAACTGACCGGGTCATGCTGCATCGGACAATATCCTGTTCAGCGTCCGGTAGGTATCGCCGATCGATGCGACCTTGTGGCAGGTATCGACCCGCTGATCGAGTCTCATCGCCAAAGGGTAGTCATTGCCGCCCGGATGGCAATTGTCACCGAAAAACGCGATTCTTGCAAACCCGGCGTGTGCATACCCCGTGCGGAGACAATGGAATGGGTCCTTCAGGAACCGGTAGACACGCCCCTTGTCTTTTCCGGGCTCAACCAGATCGATTCCCGTTTCGCCGGCGACCTGCGCGGAAACGAGGTCGCCGAATTGACGATTGATCAGTTCCGCAATTCTCTTCCGCTCGCCTTTCGCCTGATCCCACGCAACGTATTGTCGGCGCTCCGAGAGGTCCGCATTCCTCCCGACAACCGAGAAATTCACCAATCCGGCACGGCGGTCGATGTGACGCCCGGTTCTCAGCGGGAATCCGCTCCCGGCAAGAAGTTCTTGCAGGAATGCGGCCAGTTCATCCGTCAAATCGAACGACGATTGAAACACCGTCAGTCCGCCAACGCGAAAACTGTTGCCGTTGCAATTGAATACACCCCTGACGGGCTTGAAGACGAGGTCGCCAATCTGCCACCTGGTCTTTTCGAATTCGGATCCCGAAATCAGGTAGGTTGGCATGGCCTCGCTGAATCTCAGGAGCGTCTCTCGATTGTCGTTCGTCAGTTGCAGGCTGCTGGCAACGAGGGTCCCGTCGACATCGAAGACAAAGGCTGTTTCGGATTCGTCCATGCGAGTCATCGTCATCTGGCTGACATTTAAAACGGGTCGGAACAAGTCCTGGAATCACGATCACGTCATGGACCCGACCATGGGATGGCGCATTGCTCGACAGGAATCGTTCGAAACTCGAATTCCGAAGGTCGTATACGAAATACCGCGCAGAAAAAGGGGACTCTCGCACTCCGATCATGGCGCACCGTGACCGTTGAACCGCCCGAAGCAAGAATGCGCGCGTTTCCTCGCCGGGCGGGACCTGCCCGGTCCGCGCCAGCTTGCCGGTCGCGGTCGTTGGTTTTGTATCCGCCTTCGGGCAAACACCCGCCCCGGGGCAAGCCGGCCTGGAGGTAAAGGCGACCGTCCGGAAAACCGAACGGCGATCACCTTCAACGGGACGCCGATGTCTCGGAACCCGCCCCATCAATCCGCCGCGCCCGATCCCAGGTACGGCGTTCCGTCCTTGTTTGTAAACTGCCACATTCCCTCTTCGCCCATGACGGCCCGGAGGTCGTCCCCGGGATACGTCGCCGAATCGCCCGCGGGCCGGTCGCCGATTTCCAGAATCACGACATCCTGCCAGGTTCGATTGACCAGGTGATGGGCGTCGCCCCCGGCAGGGAAACCCACGCACATGCCGGGCTCGAGGACCGTCTCGTCTGTCTCGGCCACGAGTGTCGGTTCCCCTTCATGGACAGGGATCATCCCGTCCTGCCTGCTTTGGGTGTGCAACAGTGCCGCCTCTCCGCCAGGCGCAAACCTGGCGGGGTTCACCCCGAAATTCTCCAGGCCGAAAAAACTCCGGGCGGTTTCATCTCGCGTTTGCTCATGCGGCTGGCAAATGGCTCCGGTCAGTTGGACGGTTTCGTCCGTGCCGGAACCTCTTCTGCGAATATCGCAGCCAATCGCGCCCGGTCCCCCGTGACGTGCTCCCCCGGCAAAAAAAACACGGTTCGTGTTCCGTGGACGCGGCAATGCAACCCGGTCTGTCAGGGTGGATGAACAGGAAGAGAAAACCGGTTCCCGTGCCTGAACGACAACGCCGAATCTCCTGAACGCCGACCATCCTGCCGGGACCGCAGGACACCGTTTGCCCCGGAATCGGGCGGCCGTTCCGGTCGAATCACCTCGCTTGCCCAAATCCCGGCTTGGGCGCCATCCACGCAATTCGCAGAAGCACCCGCTCGACAACCGCTGAATCGGGACCCCGGTTTGTCGACCTGAGCGCGAGGCAGACGTCAAACAGTTCCCGCAATGGCGCCTCGAGTCGTTCCTCCCCCCAGCGACGGACCTGGTTCGCCATTCGGTCGCGGGTAGGGCCAAATACGGGGGGGCGCAGTTTCAAAAAGGCCGCGTCCATGCGCCCGTCATGCAGGGCGACCTTTTGGAGAGACCGAAAGTACGTGTAGGCCGACTGGCAGACCGAATCGGCCGAAACTCCCTGCGCATACAGGCGCTGCAACGGGACCACCACATCCGACGGCCTGCCCTCCGCGACCGCGAACAATACGTCCTCCATCCCCGCAAGCCGTGAATCCGGCGCGAGCATCTCGATGTCGCGCGGGGTCACCGGTTGCTGCCGCCCCATCGCGTACAACGCGAGCTTTTCAAGCGTGTTCCGAATTTCCGATGCCGTCTGAAAGGCGGACGACTGGACCAGGTGCTCGATACTCTCGGGGGCCAACGTCGTGAGCCCTGCCTCGGACGCCATCGCCTCGATGGTCACCCTTTCGAGCGGATCATCATAGACCCCGATCGCCACAGAGGCCCTGTCCCCTTCGAATAGTTTCCTGATCTTCGATCGCGTCGAGAGAGCGCCCGCGGTCACGATCAGAAAAGCGTCTCTCTCGTTTCGTGCGGACAACGCCTGGGCCAACTGCTTGTGGACGGCATCGGTCGCCCCTTCAACCACCACCAGGCGCGGCCCGGGGAAAAATCCGACAGCCTTGAGGTTGTCGGCAACGGCACCCGGCCTTTTGGTGACATGCCCTGCTTGCAGCACGGTCAATCTCAATTCACGCGCTCCGTCCGGGCCAACCAGTCGTTCTGCCAGGTCGATCCGCTTGTCGGTCACGCGAACGGTGTTGGCGCCGTGCAGGAGAATGCAACCGAACCGGTTCCCGGGACCGGCCAGGTACGTGCGGGCTTGTGCGCCCGTCAGTTTCATCCCGGCCAACTCGCGTAGGTCAACTCGATTCGATTGGCAATCAGGTCGGCCAATGACCGCGCAAGCCGGAATTCGGCATCGTCCGCCGCAACTTGCGTCGGATATGTTGCCGCCGTACCGCCGTACGCGGCTCTGGACCTGACCTCTCCGGTATGAACCGTCTTTCCCGAAAGATTGTCGACGACACTGTATCTCGCCGTCCCCAACAGGCTGTTCCGGGAAAACTGCCCTCCGACTTCAAGCGCCAGGCGTGTCTCCTCGGTGTCGATTTCGAAACTCAACGTGTACCGCGCTTCCCTGGAAGCATGACCGATCCTGTCCACCAGGCGTTCACGCAACTCGAAATCGCGTCGAACCAGGCCAGGTTCGACCCAAACCTGCCTTTGGAACCCCGGAGCGTCAGGCCCCGGACCATAGACCGGCTGAAACCCGCAAGCTCCCAGAAGGAGCAATCCGGCGAGGGCCACGCCGAGTCTCGCGTCAGACAACCACATTGACGATCCTGTCGGGAACAACGACCAGACGCTTGGGATCCCGGCCGGCGAGAGCATTCCGGACCGGGCCAAGTTCCAGAACCAGCGCTTCGACTTCGCCTCTATCCAGTCCCTTGGCTACCCGGATCTCCCCACGTCGTTTTCCGTTCACCTGGACCGGCAGCACGACCGTGTCCTCGACAAGCATGTCCGGGTCGGCCACGGGCCACGGGTTCGACACGACCAGGCCCTCGCCGCCCGCCATTTCCCAGATTTCTTCCGCGAGATGCGGCGTGATCGGTTGCATCAGCTGCGCCAGGACCTTGAACGCCTCGGCCTTGCTGTCAGGGTCTGCCGTCGAGCGGGCGAGAGTTGACGTGAACTCGTAAAGCGCAGCGACCGACTTGTTGAACGAAAAGCTGTCAAGGTCATTCGTGACGCTGTCGATTGTCCGGTGCATCGCCTTGGACAGGTTCGCGTTATCCTCTTCCCGGCTTGCCCGGCTTCCTGTCGAATCCGGTTGCCCGACCGTTGAGTTGACCAGGCGCCACACGCGTTGCAAGTGCCGGGAGGCAGCCTCGATTCCACTCGTGGTCCATTCCACGTCCCGGTCGGGCGGACTGTCGGAAAGAATGAACCAGCGCGCGGTATCTGCACCGAACCTTTCGATGATATCCTCGGGATCAATGACATTCTTCTTGGACTTAGACATCTTGACTGACGGGCCGACCGTGACCGGATCACCGCCCCGTGTTTCAAGACCACCCCCCCTGCGCGGGCGAACGTCTTCGGGAGTCAACCAGCGGCCCTCGCCGTCCTTGTAAGTCTCGTGACATACCATGCCCTGTGTAAAAAGCGCCGTGAACGGTTCCCCTGCCGACTTGGGCAGATGGCCGGTCAGATGCATCGCGCGGGTGAAGAACCGCGAATAGAGAAGGTGCAGGATCGCGTGTTCGACACCGCCAATGTACTGGTCGACGTTCATCCAGTATTCCACGTCCTCGCGGGCCGTCGGCGTTCGGGCCCGGGGCGCCGTGAAACGGACGAAATACCAGCTGGAATCGACGAACGTGTCCATCGTGTCCGTCTCTCGCCGCGCCATCCGGCCGCAGGCGGGGCACGGGACATTTCGCCAGCCGTCGTGTTTTTCGAGCGGATTGCCGCGTCCGTCGAAACGCACATCATCTGGCAGGATGACCGGGAGATTCTCCTTTTTCTCGGCGACAGCGCCGCAATCCTCGCAATGGATGACCGGGATCGGGCACCCCCAGTACCGTTGCCGGGAGACCCCCCAGTCCCTCAGGCGATACATGACCTTTCCCTCGCCCGATCCGGAATCTTCGAATTTCCGAATGATTTCGGCCTTTGCGTCCTCGATTTCGAGGCCGTTCAGGAACCCGGAATTGATCATTCTCCCCGGCCCGAGGTAGGGCTCCTCGCCGATTTCATAGGCGGCTGGATCACCATCGGGCGGACACACGACGGTAACCACGCCAAGGCCGTATTTTCGGGCGAATTCGAGGTCGCGTTGATCGTGGGCCGGACAACCGAATATCGCGCCCGATCCATAGCCCATGAGTACGAAATTCGTTATGAAAACGGGCAGTTCCACGCCCTCGAGGAACGGATGGACGACCCGGATTCCTGTGTCGAATCCCGTTTTTTCGGCTTTTTCGATTTCCTCTTCCGAAACGGCTCCACGCCTGCACTCTTCGTTGAATGAAGCCACTTCCGGATCGGATTCAAGAATCCTGGCCAGCGGGTGGTCAAAGGAAACCGCGGCGAAACTCGCGCCGAACAGGGTGTCCGGGCGAGTCGTGAAGACCTCCAGCTGCTCGAACCCGACAGGTGCATCGACGGTCTGAAAACGGAACTGGAGGCCCGAACTCCTGCCGATCCAGTTTCGCTGCATGAGCCGTACCTTTTCGGGCCAGTCGACGAGTTCGTCGATCGATTCAAGCAGTTCCTCCGCAAAGTCGGATATTCGAAAAAACCACTGGGTGAGTTCCCTGCGTTCAACCAGGGCTCCCGACCGCCAGCCACGTCCGTTTTCGACCTGCTCATTTGCGAGAACCGTTTCCTCGACCGGATCCCAGTTCACGGTGGCACTCTTGCGGTATGCGAGCCCCTTTTCCATCATGTCGATGAACATGGACTGCTGCTGCCCGTAGTACTCCGGGTCGCAGGTCGCGAACTCGCGGGACCAGTCGATTGAAAGCCCGAGCGGCTTCAACTGGGCCCGCATGTCGTCGATGTTCTGATACGTCCACTCCCCGGGATGTATGCCCTTCTCCATGGCGGCGTTCTCGGCCGGCAGCCCGAAGGCGTCCCAGCCCATGGGGTGAAGGACCGAGTGTCCGGTCACGGACTTGTAGCGGGCGACAACGTCGCCCATCGCGTAGTTCCGGACGTGCCCCATGTGGATCCGCCCGGACGGATAGGGAAACATCTCCAGGACGTAGTATTTCGGGCATCCGGGCCTGGGATGGGCCTCGAAAACACCTGACTCGTCCCAGACCGACTGCCACTTGGTCTCGATTTCAACAGGATTGTACCGCGACATGAATTTTTTCCGGTTGCAAGTGATGGCCGTTGGTGTGCGTGTTTTTCATCGAGAACGGAAGCACTTCGACCTGACCGGTATTCCGGCGCCAAGATCTACCTTTACCATTTTCCGCGATTTGAGGATTCCACGGTCGAAAGCCAGGATTTCAGGTCGAGCGCGCCGGATCTTCCCGCCATAGCTGGCGTGCACGAGTCAGTATCGCGTTCTCGACTTCGCGCACGGTTGCCGCGCTCGCCGATCCCTGGCGGGTCTGGATGGCAACCTTCAGCGAACGGGCATCCAGTGCCGCATCCGATACGAAGACCGTCACCTTGTAATCCCTGTTCGAACCGGGCGCGCGTCCCCAATCGTAGATCATCGTACCGAAGAATGGATCGGCCGATTCCAGGGGAAGAAAACTGAGGGTCTCCAGCGCGGCACGCCAGATGTACTTGTTTACGGCAACGCCGGACTCCGGTTCCTGAGAGTCAAAAAGATCCCAAATCGTTTCGCGCTCTTCTCCCCTGAAGCCTTCAGGCGCGTTTTGACGCTGAAGCTCTGCCGCTTCGCGAGACTGTGCCTTGCTCCGCTCGCCGCCGGACCCGCAACCAGCAAGAATCGCGGTACAGAGCACCACCAATGTCAGCTGCTTTTGCATCACCTGTCCCAAGATCCGGAAGCGTATTCGAGACTGTCTAGTAACCTTTCAGGCACACGTAAACAAGTCATTTGGAACGACGTGATTCCGCTGAATCCATTGCTCGTTTGACATTTCGCGTCCTTGTCCATAGCGTGAATTCCGGACGGGCCCGTAGCTCAGTTGGTAGAGCAGCTGACTCTTAATCAGTAGGTCACAGGTTCGAATCCTGTCGGGCCCACCAGATTTCCAAATCTGTCAGGGCTGGAAACCACCCGCCTCTCCTTGACGGGTTTTCGGCAGACTCCGGATCCTTGCGGCGGCCTTCCTCGCTACAGGACATCGAGCAGCACCAATGATCTTGATCGCAGCGTGCCGAGAATGAACGCGGCACCGCTTGCGGACGAAGAGCCGGTCCGGTGACGCTTCCGCGTTAGCACGAACGGATCGATGCGGTGCCCGGGAAGCAAGCCATGAAGCCCTGCCGAGGCCTTTTCCGCCCCACCTGCTGCGCAAGTTCGGCAAGGAAAAGAGGTACGGCCAACTCCTCTGCACGATCACCGGTCATGCCGACCTCGCCAACCTGCTGTGGCGGCCGGTGGAAGAACAGGAGCGAAATTACGCGCATGCTCGACTGTCCGAAAACGCCATCACAAGCCAAGTCGGCAAAGACGCTCTCGGACTTTGAAGGGCGCGGGCCGAAGGGCGTCGCATTGCGCTCGGCCATCAGCGGATCTTTCATCACGAAGAGGAGGAAATGAGTCTCTACCACGCGACGGACAACCCTCATTGCTATCCCGGTACCCGAGTTCCCGGGAACAAGGTCGGTGCCAACTGGCGCTCCTCGGCACCTTGATGGAACGGGCTGGTTTTGAGATGGACGTAGATCTCCTCGAGCCCGAAGCATTCGTGGAGACGATGACTTCGAGCTTTCCTGGAGACAACGACCCGCTAGCAAGAACAGTCGTGTGGATGGCAAAATCAGGGTAACTCAAAGGTATTCAATTAACCTTTGAGGAGGTGTCCATGCGTTCATGGCTTGAAGCCTCCGCCTGGGCAATTGGATCGTTTCCCATCCCTCCGATTCGAAATGAGAGACGGGACTTCGGTGATTTCTCCCCGGATTATTTTGTGAATCCCAATTCGGCCCCGACTCAAGAGGCAAACCGGACCGTTGCATCGTGACTCGACGCCTGATCAGGGTTCACTTGCCGCCGAAAAACTCCGTCAAGCAGACCCTGGTTTCGGGAACGGCCCCGGACCTGATGGATGGCGGCGTTGCGGCCCCGGGAATGCCCGGCATTTCCGGCCTGAACGGCGTGGAGAGACCATGTCGAATCCTGGTTGGCGACGGCTCGACCCTATATCATCCGCCGCAACGTACCGATTCCGTCCCACAACTGGTGCTTGACAGCTGCACCGGCATGCCCGGCAACCAGGAAAAGCAGCCCGTAACTTGCGTAGTAGTGGACCAGTTCCGCCCAGTCCCGAACGGAATCGCTTACCGGAATCAATGCCGGGATGTTCACGCCTCCGAAAATCACGAACCCCGATCCGGCCGATGTCGTCAACAGGTAGCCCGAGGACGGAATCGCGATCATCATGCATAACAGCAGTCCGTGCATCGCATGGGCCGCCAGCCGTTGCCAGCGAGGGATCAGCTCCTGGATCGGGGGAGACGGCGAGACGACTTTCCAGGCAACGAAGGCAAGCGCGAGACCAAGCATCATCATGCCAAGCGATCTATGCAACGTCAGCGCCAACCCGTAGAGCGGGTCATAATAGTCCAGCCCGACCGTCCACCAGCCGAGCCAGATCAGGCCGATCATCATGAATGCGCTCAGCCAGTGCAGGAACTTGCTGACCAGACCATAGCGAGTGGTCGAATTCCTGATCCTGATCAAGGCGTCCCCGGGTTCTGCCGCCTCGACTATTGCCTGACCGCCTCGATGTATATGTCAACGATGACCATCCCTGTGACGGGACCCATTCTCCGCCCATCGTTGTACTCGGTCGGGTCGAGCGCAAACTGGCCTTCAAATCCGGCCCGGTATCCACCCCAGGGATCGCCGCCCTCGCCGATCAGCGCGACATCGAACGAAATGTTCCTGGTTGTTCCGAGAAACGTGAGATCGCCCGAAAGAACACCTCCTGACCGGTCTCCCTCGAAACCGGTACTGACAAAGGTCGCCGACGGATGCTCATCGACATTCAGGAACCTCCCGCCCCGCAAGTGCCTGTCACGCTCGGCGTGATTGGAATCGATGCTCGCCATATCGACCTCGAACCGGATCGACTGCGCCTCGGGACCGGCCTCCGGATCATAGGTCATGCTCCCGTCGAACTGGTTGAAACGGCCGACAAGCCAACTGAATCCGAGGTGCAAGGTCTGGAACTGAACGAACGAGTGCGCGTGATCGATCCTGTATTCTGCCGCAACTGCCTGGGCCAGCGATCCGGACACGCCCCAGACAACCGCTGCTACGGTGAGGACGCTTGAAAGTGCGCGAATAAACATAAGGCTTTTCCTCCCTTGGCCTGTTTTACTGCCGGGCATGGTACGATTGGACAAGATTCGCCCGTGGCGACCGAGGTCAGAAAACATCAGCCCTGCCCCGTTTTTTGCCGGGCACGCTCCTATCGCCTGCCCGTTCCGTGGAAACCTCAATGGGATTCCCTGATTCAGGCCGGACGTCGCCCCGGTTTTCGTGTTTTCTTTTCAAGCGCCGCAAGCGCGGTTTTCACGATACTGGCTCCATCCAGGCCAGCCTGGGCAACCTGCCGCTGCGGTGCATCCTGGTCAAGGAATTCGTCGGGCATGACCATGGGGCGAAACCGGATTCCCCGATCCAGCACGCCGTTCGCCGCCAGAACGTGAACGACCTGCGCGGAGAATCCACCGAGAGAGCCTTCTTCGACCGTCACGAGAACCTCGTGATTCCTGGCCAGCTGAAGAACAAGGTCCTGGTCAATCGGCTTCGCAAAACGGGCATCGGCCACGGTCGTTGCAATACCGTTCTCGTCGAGTTCTTCTGCGGCGGCGAGACAGTCGGTCAACCTGGCGCCATATGAAAGCAGCGCCACCCTTGTCCCCTCCCTGAGGATCCGGCCCTTGCCAGGTTGCAGGATTTCCGGCTTCTCCGGAAGGCTGACTCCCGTCCCGCTTCCGCGCGGATAGCGAAACGCCAGGGGACCATCATCGAACGCGACAGCCGTCGCGACCATGTGCACGAGTTCGGCTTCGTCCGCGGCTGCCATCAGGACCATTCCGGGCAGGCACCCCATGTAGGCGATATCGAACGCACCGCAATGCGTCTGGCCGTCAGCTCCGACGTAACCCGCCCGATCGAGGGCAAATCGAACCGGAAGGCCCTGAAGCGCGACATCATGAACGATCTGGTCGTATGCCCGCTGAAGAAACGTCGAGTAAATCGCTGCAAACGGCTTCATCCCGTCGGCAGCCAGGCCTGCGGCGAACGTCACGGCGTGTTGTTCCGCGAGCCCGACATCGAAACTCCGGTCCGGGAAGACTTCCGCGAATCTGTCGACGCCGGTTCCGGACGGCATCGCAGCCGTAATCGCGACAATCCGGTCGTCGGCCCTCGCTTCCCGGATCAGGGCATCGGAAAACACCCGCGTGTAACTGGGGACATTTGACCCTGACTTGGCCATTTTGCCGGTTGAGACATCAAAACGGCTTACGCCATGGTACTTGTCACTGGACTTCTCGGCAGGCAGATACCCCTTTCCCTTTTCGGTAACGGCATGGATCAGTATCGGGCCAGCAACATCGCTGTCGCGGACATTGCGGATTACGGGCAGCAGGTGATCCAGGTTGTGACCATCGATCGGACCGACGTAATACAGTCCCAATTCTTCGAAAAAGGTACCTCCGGATAACGCGCCGCGGGCAATTCCCTCGGCCCGGCGCGCCGCGGACCGGACCGGCTCGGGTATCCGGTCGCCCAGGTTGAGGCCAAAGTCCCTGATCGACAGGAACGATTTCGACGAAATCAACCGCGACAGATATCCGGACAGTGCGCCGACAGGGGGCGCGATCGACATTTCATTGTCGTTGAGCACGATAATCAGCTTGTTTTTCATGGCGCCCGCATTGTTCAGCGCCTCGAACGCCATGCCGCCGGTCATGGCCCCGTCGCCAATGACAGCTATGACATGGTTCTTTCGACCCAGGAGATCGCGTGACACGGCAAATCCCAGGGCGGCTGAAACCGATGTCGATGCATGGGCCGCCCCGAATGGATCGTACTCGCTTTCGGATCTCTTCGTGAATCCGGACAGGCCTCCCCCCTTCCTCAGAGTCCGAATGCGGTCACGGCGGCCGGTCAGGATCTTGTGAGGATAAACCTGGTGTCCGACATCCCAGACGATCTTGTCGCTGGGTGTATCAAACAAGTAATGCAACGCTACCGTAAGCTCGACAACCCCGAGACTGGCGCCGAGGTGTCCGCCGGTTTCCGAAACCACATCGACCGTTTCCGCCCTCAACTCCCGAACAACCTGTTGCAGACGCGCGGGTTTCAGACGCCGGAGGTCGTCAGGAATCCGTATCTGGTCAAGAAGTGGCGTATCTCGCAATTTCGGCAATCCTTTCGCACCCTAAGTGAGTCAAACGCGGCAAATGCACAAACAGGTGAACCCGATGTGCGATCACGACAAGAAATCTTCTCAATCTCAAGAATTCATGAAAAACCAACTCCCTGTCAAGCAAGTAAGGATTCTCGGTCAAATCAGCCGGCGGCGACGGGATCATGCGCACTCAAGGCTGAGCGCAAACAGCACAGGGAAGCCGCAGCCTGCCAGAGGCCCGGCATTGCGCGCCTCCCAGCCACGCGTGGCGCGGCCGTGACCCCGTGAAGCCAGTCAATGTCATCGAAGCTGTTGGCGATGCGGGGTCGTCAGCAAACCGGGGCAAGGCGGGTCACCGGACCGCTTCAAGTCGGCGTTTTCAACAGGTCGCCGATGCAGGAATCCAGGAAAGCCTCGAATTCCGGTTCATTCCCGGGACTGCCGACACAGTGACCCCACGGCGAGTCATAGATGCGCAACTCGGCATTAGGCATGTACCTGGCTTCGATCTCGTTGTCTTCCGGGGGAAAATACAGATCCTGCTTACAGGGCAGAAGAATGGCGCGGGTGCTGATTGAACGCAGAGCTTTCTCGAAATCGCCGTTGAACTTCGCACCGTCACTTATGTCGGCCAGTTGCCAGCTCGTTAACATCGCGAGAAGATCGTTGGCGTCCCAATCGTCCGCGTGTTCCCGCGCCCACTCGTCGAGGAGTTCGCCTGGAGAGCTGAACCCAAGCTCCCGATAGAGCCCGTTGCGGAAAAAGGTCTGGGAGTATGCCCACCCGGCATAGACGGTTCCGAACGCGCGCAGTCCCTCTTTCGGCGGGTTATGGTGGTATTCGCCTCCATTCCATGAGGCGTCGGCAGTCAATGCCGCCTTGACGCCTTCGAGGAACACCCAGTTATGCGGAGAGATTCGCGCCGATGCACAAAAGGGCAGGATTGCGTCGACCATGTCCGGATACTGTATCGCCCATGAATATGCCTGGCATCCTGCCATGGACCAGCCCACGACCAGCCGAAGCCGCCGCACCCCCAGTTCCTCCGTAAGCAGCCGATGCTGGCATGCCACGTTGTCTGAAAGCCGGACCTCGGGAAACGACGCCCCCCGACACGATGCCACGGCATTGCTGGGTGAGGTCGAAAGGCCGTTTCCGAACATGTTGACCGACACGATAAAATGCCGGGACGGATCCAGCGCACGTCCCGGGCCGAAATACCCCTCGTTGCGGAGATGGGTGCCCGTATAGAATGTCGGCAGGAGTACGGCATTGTCTCCATTCTCGTTCAACCTGCCGTAGGTCGTGTAGGCAAGACGAGCCGAACGGAGGGATGCGCCAGAGGCAAGTTGGATGTCGCCCAGTTCGAAGGTCTCGTGATTCGGTTTCACGTTCCGGTCCCCGTCGCGTCAGTACAGACGGAGATACTCCTTGACCTCCCAGTCGGTGACGGCCTGGCTGTACCGTTCCCATTCATCAACCTTGTAGTTGATGTAGGAATTCCTCATGACATGCCCCATGACCGCCTCTGCGAGCGTGTCCTGGCCGAGACTTTCGATGGCCGACCACAGGTTTCGCGGAAGCCGGCGAATACCAAGCTCGCGAAACTCCTCTTCGGTCATGACGTAAAGGTCGCGGTCGGTCGGTGGGCCCGGATCAATCTGGTTGGTTATGCCCTCGATGGCGGCCGCCTGCGTCATCGCCAGTGCCAGGTAGATGTTCATGCACATGTCGGCGGCCCGGTTTTCGATGCAATAGCGACTCTGCGGCAATCTGAACTGCGCAGATCGATTGTTGTGGCCATAAGTAATGTTGGTCGGCGCCCAGGTCACCGTCCCACCATCCATGCCACCGACTCTCGGGACCAGGCCGTTGTAGGAATTGACCGTCGGACAGGTCAGGGCCGTCAGCGCTTCCGAATGGGAAATCAATCCACCCACGGCATGCCGGGCGGTATCCGTCCACCCTGAATCACGCGAGCCGAAGAGGTTCTTGCCCGGCTGATCAACGGACTGGAGCGAAAAGTTGATGTGGGCGCCGGATCTCCAGTCGCCGATGGTCGGTTTCGGCATGAAAGTAATGAACCATCCATGCCTCTTCGCGACTTCCTTCAGGAGAATGCGCAGAAAGACCAGCCGGTCGGCCATTTCGAGGACATGCGTGTAATGGAAGTCCAGCTCGAACTGCGAATATCCGCCTTCCGCGACAACGTCGTGCAGGTCCCAGCCCAGTTCTTCCAGTATGTCGATCATGTCCTTGAAAAACGGCATCGCCTCGATCGAATACTCAAGGTCGTAGCCGAACGCCTGGCGGCGGGGGTTGATGGCGTTGGGCGGGTCGTTCTCCACTGCCTTGACCGGCATGCCGTCCGAGTCGAATTTCAGCGCGATGAATTCCGGTTCGATCCCGGCGCTGCCGACGAATCCTGCTTTCCTTGCGTCGCGGATTCCCCGTTTCAATGCCTGCCTCGGACAGACGTTATAGGGGCTGCCTTCCCAGAAAAGATCGCAGAAAATCATCGCCATGGATGTGTCCCATGGACAGACATAGACGGCGTCCAGATCTGGAATGATGATCTGATCGGGGTCAGCCGGGGTCAACTCGGGCACGTAGGAAACTGAATGGACGGCAAACTGCGGACCCTTCCCGATGCAGAGATCTTCGAAATCGCTCATCGGCACGGGTTTCGTCTTCGGGACGCCGAACAGGTCGATCCACGCAGGCAGAAGATACTTGACGCCCTCACTCTCCAGTCGTTCGCGTGTCTCCCTTATGCTTTCCGCAGAAGGAATCGCAGCGTCCATCTGTTCAACGTAACCGGTCATGTACAACCTCCTTCCGAACCATCGAATTGCCTGAGGCGTCGAGGCACTCTTTTCGTTCGCTCAAAATACCGAACGTCCATGCATTCAGTATAGGCACGATCAGACGCCGGAAAAAAGCTCAAAAGAAACAGCCGCGGCCCGTCCTGTGCGCGAAGCGGGTTGGTGCCGGCAGCCTGGCGGCACCGATGATCCTTCGCGACCGGACAGATCGAACGGCGCGAACATCACGGAAAGTCGACAACGGTGCATCATCCGGCGAATCCCGCAACGCGGGGTTGAGCGGTCGCCCGAAAGTTGCAGAATACGGTTCAGCCGCGATGCTTCCAGGCTTCAAACCTGTCGACGACAAGATGTTTCTCCCGCTCAAAGACGAGAACCCGCTGCACCGCATCGGTTTTCAGTTTGTCACCATTTTCCTGATCGCGGCATGCGTCCTTGTCTGGCTTGTCCAGGCCGAAGGTGGCGCAGCCTTCGATTCCAGGCTGGTTTTCCGCCTGGGACTGATCCCCGAGACAATCCTTGGCGATCGCAGGCGCGATCCCGAGATGGCGCTGGTGACGCCCTGGCTGACGGTGTTCACTTCGATGTTCCTGCACGGGGGCTTCTGGCACCTGTTCGGGAACATGATCTACCTCTGGGTTTTCGGCGACAACGTCGAGGACTCGATGGGTCACCTGCGATTTGCATGCTTCTACCTCTTGTGCGGAGCGGTTGCAGGCATCACCCACGCCGTAGCCGATCCGTCGTCCGTGACCCCGACCATAGGTGCGAGCGGCGCCGTTTCCGGCGTCCTCGGCGCGTATTTCATGCTTTATCCCAAGAGGGGTGTCTGGATGCTGGTTTATGTCATGCCGGTCAGGTTTCCTGCCTGGAGCGTTCTCGGAGTCTGGATTGGCGGCCAGTTGATTCACGCGCTCACCTTGGGTTCAGGTGGCGGAGGCGTCGCATGGTACGCCCATATCGGGGGGTTCGTGGCAGGAGCCCTCCTCGTCATTCCCTTGCGAAAACCCGAACTGCAGATACGTCACCTCGACCGGGTTCCGTTTGGCCCGTGGAGCCATCCACGACGGCCTCGACGACCGAAAACCGACCCATGGGGAAAGTCATTCCCCCACGATGATTCTGTTGAAGACACGGCCTCAGTCGATTCAAAGGGCCACATCAGGGAACCTGGCTCCGCTGACCGGCGCGGCGCGGACTCCGCCGGCCCATGGGGAAAGCGATCGCGAAGGTCGGGCTCACGACTCAAGTAGGTGCAGGCGCCCGGCCAGGCAGGCCGGGGTCCGCTCGAGGGGCTCAGGCAATCCGGTAGAATTCGCTTGCCGTCCCGCCGAAGACCGGTTCGTGAAATTGCGGCGGGATCAATTCCGAATATGCATCGACCAGTGTCGAATAGTCCGACGTCAGGCTGTCGACCGGAAAATTCGAACCGAACATGCATCGCTCGGGGCCGAACTGTTCAAGGCAGGTCTCGACAAAAGGCCTGATCGAATCGGGCGTCCAGCCATGCTCGAACATCCCGAGACCCGACAACTTGCAGTACATGTTGGGCAATTCGGAAAGCTTTCGCAGTTCGCGAGCCCAATACTGCCGTCCTTCCCGTGTCCGATCGATCGGAGACCCCGCGTGACAGAGGACGACGCCGAGCTCCGGAACCCGGGCGTACACATGGGCCGATCCATCCATCAGTTCCGGATGCAACTGCAGGTCGAACGTGAGACCGGCGTGCGCAACCTTGCGCAAACCGGCCAGGAAATCCGGATTGTCCAGGAGCTTGCCCGTGCCCGAGAGCCGATCCTCCGCGGGCGCGCGTCCAACGATTTGCCGGATGCCGCGAACGCTCGGCAATTCGGCGAGCGATGCAAGGCGGTCATCGAAGGCATCGTCGGTCAGATCCGCGAAAGCGACCTGGACAGCAGGCCAACCCGGGTTGGCGGCGGCAACCGAATCCACCCAGCGCGCTTCAGCGAGGCCGTCTTCGGCGCCAACCTGAATATGAACGGACGCATCGAACCCGCGCTTGGCCGCCGTTTCACGGAACTCGTCGACCAGGTAGTTCCTCTGGATGGGCTTCGGATCGCCGAAGAAACGCGGTTGGTCGCGCGTTTCGAGCCAGGGATAATGGACAGCGGCGAGATCCCACAGGTGATGGTGCGCATCAATCCTCACGACAGCCACCTTTTGTCACGGGAAACATGTCTAAACGGCCGGGTCGGGTCATCTCCGCAGCAAACCGGCATCCGGGTACCCCGCAAGATGCCGCATTCGGGCAAATACATCGACTCCCATCTGCAACAGCAGGTGGATGATGTCGATCGGAACCCAGTTTTCCGCGATGAGCCCGCCGTCCAGCCGATAAAAGTCCATGACCCTCATTCCAACCCGTCGCCCGGTTGGCGGAAGGCCCAGCCATTCACCCTTGTGGGTGGCTACCACCGAGGGCCAACCGCCAGTCGCCGCAAAATCCCCGTCGCCGACCCTCATGTAGTGGCCGCTGCCGCGGCGGTCCGGAAACCCGGTCAGGAAAGGGACCTGGTGGTGCGCGCGAAATCCGTCGAGGCCCCGCGTGGTTCCGATTCCCGCAGGTCCGTACCAGAGAAACCGGTCGGTCCAGTACGCGCCATGCGGCATTGACTCGAGGCTGCGACCGTCAAACTTGCCGAGGGCCGAATGCATGGCAAGAACCGTCGCGACAGACTGCCGTCCAGTGTCCGCCCGCGCGATCTCCGGCCTGACGCCGCCGCTGCCCCGCGGGCCCGGCCACATGCATTCGGATCCGAGCGACCTGGCAATCGGCCACACGCCCGCCTGGCGCATCAAGTCCAGGAAGTCGATCAGTACGTGGGATCTGGCAATCTTGCCGTGCACGACCCTGTGGGCCTCGCAGCATCTCAGGTGCACGACTCCCGAGGTCGCCGGAATGCCGTGAAGATCACGCTGAAAGGTCCCCTGGAGATGCCCCATGGAAGCCACGATGAGATCGCCGGACGGATCGCGTTCCGGCCGTGCGTCCGAAGCACTGTATCCCGCGATAAAAATGGAATCGCGCCGTTCCAGGTCGGGCATTGCCGTACGCAGCCGGGACCAGGCATCGGAAATGGCCTCGACACCTTTCAACTCGTTGAATGGATGGCTGCCCCACCAGTCAGCGTCGGGATGATAGGCGATCCCGACATCGGCCCCTTCGGCGATTCCGTGCAGTCTCTCGTAGAGTTCCGACTTGGTTTTCTCGATCTCGGTCATCAAGTATCCGTATGCTGTCTCGAGGCCGGCAATGACCTCTTCGAAAGTCTGGCGGGACGACCCGGTGCGTCCGGAACCAGGTGGTCCGAACCCGCATGAATCCCCGGCGAAACCACCCGATCGGCCGTTTCAGACAATAGGCTGTCGCGCCGTGCAGCAAGGCGGAAAGGCAATTTGCTATTGTTCCAGGGCGGGATAGGAACCGTCCTCGTCATGCGTCTCCGGCCCGACCAGGGCAGGCAGGAACACGCATACGACCCGCATGTCGGTCCGGGCATCAATCCGGTGCCGGTCGTGCCGGTCCAGCGCATACATCGTGCCCGGTTCCAGCTTGTGGGCGGCGCCTGTCTCGATTTCGGTCAGCAGGCCTCTCCCTTCGATGACCAGGTTGGCCTCGACATGATTCTTGTATTGCATGGTTTGCGACGAGCCTGCCGAGATCCTGGTCTCCGTCAACGTGAACCCCATGTTGTCCCGGCTCAGCAAGTACCGGGCACTGCTCCAAATTCCTGGATTTTCGCGAAAGGACCCGAGGATCTTCAGATCTTCCACGGTACGAACGATCATTTTGACAGTCTCCATTCGATTTCCAAACAGATTTGGGATGAAACGGCCAACGGCGCTGCATTTAGGGCAGAAGCAGGGCAAATGCCATGCCTGGTCTGAGCCTGGAAGTTTTACGCGATCGTCACGAGCGCCCTCGATGATGTCATGTCTCGAATCCTTACGCGCAATTGGCGGTCTCCTTGCATGCGGTTTTTTGTCCGTTTCCAACCAAGTGCCAAAAGTCCGGTTGGCATGACATGCCTTAACCTCGCCGGAACGGGATCAGAAAACGAGGTTGGCGATTTCGGGTCGCCTGCCCGTTTGGGGCCGGGAGGCAACCGCGGTTGAGACGGCATCGCGAAACACCACCTCGAGACCGCAGATCGCCTCGAGAAAACGGGTCGACTGGCTGATGCTCAGCTCGGGCAGTGCCAGCGCTTCCACGCCTGGTTCTGCAACTGCCCGATGCGCGGTCAACCGGCTCGGTCCGATTACCGCGACGACTGTCGCGATTTCAGCCGCGTCGAGTGAAGCCAGGTATTGATCCCCGGATGGCAACAGGTCGTTTTTCCAGTTGAGTACACCGGATGCGCCTCTGTCTTTGGCACGTGCCCGGGGTCTCGTATTTCCGGATCGCCGTCCAGGTTTCCGGCGAGCATGAACGGCCAGCCTCCGCGTTTTCCGCAGACGCATATCCGAGTACATGCTGTCCCGCGGCCAAGGCAGCCCGATCCGTGCGGCCACGATTGCCGGCGAGAAATCGATGCACCAAGAAACCGTGAGCCGGGACGCCCGGATTGCACAAGTTCCGGTCTGTTTCCCGACAATTGCGATTCGACTGGACGCTTGTTCATGTTATCAGTGAATCGATGGCCAACACTGAAACTGAATCCGAAATTCCGCGCCGGCGAATTCGTCAACTGGACGACGCCGCGGTTCATCGCATTGCCGCCGGCGAAGTCGTGGAGCGCCCGTCATCGGTGATCAAGGAACTGGTCGAGAATTCCCTCGATGCCGGGGCGACCGCGATCAATGTCGCCTACGCCGACGGGGGCAAGACCCTCATTCGTGTCACCGACGATGGTCAAGGGATTCCTCCCGACCAACTGCCCCTCGCCGTCCGGAACCACGCGACCTCGAAAATCGATGGATCCGATCTCGTCAATATCCACAGTCTGGGGTTTCGCGGGGAAGCGCTTGCCGCAATGGGCGCAACCGGACGCCTGACGGTCCGGTCCCGTTCGACGGGCAGCCCGGCAGCCGCATCGATCGTCGTCGACGGAGGCGTGGCACAGGCAGTGGAACCGGCCGCCCTGTCGTCCGGGACCGTCGTCGAACTCGCCGGTCTCTTTCGCGCGATACCCGCGCGGCTCAAGTTCCTGCGAAGCGACACCGCGGAAGCGCGTGAAATCAATGCCACTGTCAAGAGACTGGCCATCGCCGCCCCGCAGGTCGCCTTCACGCTTCATGATGTCTCGGGTGGAGGTTCGGGCCGCCGGAGATTCCGCGCCGACCGGGAACCGGGCGAGCCTGCGGAAGCCCTGCGGGGTCGTCTGAGAAACATCATCGGAAAGGAATTCGTCGAAAGCGCGTTTCCCATCGATGCGACGACAGAAGGGTATGCGCTCCGTGGCTATGTCGCGCTTCCAACCTACTCCAGGGGCGCCGCGGTTTCGCAGTTCCTCTTTGTCAACGGGCGTTCCGTGAAAGACAGGTTGTTTGCAGGCACGATCCGCGCCGCGTACGCCGATTTGTTGTCCAGGGACAGGCACCCGGCCGCGGCCCTGTTTCTCGACTGCGACCCCGACCGTGTCGATGTCAACGTTCATCCCGCCAAGGCAGAAGTACGGTTCCGGGAACCCCGGATCGTGCGAAACCTGATATTCACGGGTGTCCGGGAGGTTCTCAAGTCCGAGGGACGGCGAACATCCGTCCGGGTGTCCTCCGAGTTCATCGATGCTGCCCGACCGGAATCGCAGCCCAACCTGCACGTTCTGAACCGGGGGCGTCCAAGCAGGCAGGCCATCTACGCCGGCTTTGACATGCAACGTCCCGAAGGGCTGCCGGAGGCACATGCCTGGCCTGCCGAGCCAAGTGAGGGACCGGCGCCGTCTCCCGAAACCGCCCTCCCGTCCGAAGCAGCTGTCGGCGGTCAGAAAGACGACACGTTTCTCCAGGAGGCGCCTCTCGGTTCCGCCCGCGCGCAGCTTCACAGCACGTATATCGTTTCCGAAACCCGTGACGGCATGATCATCGTCGACCAGCACGCGGCACATGAGCGCCTTGTCTACGAGAGGTTCAAGGCGCAAGTGTCGGAAAACGCGGTCAATGGCCAGCCACTTCTGATTCCCGAAATCGTCGAACTGGACGGGCAGGACAGGGAGAACATTCTCGGTGTTGCCGAGGACCTCGCGAAACTCCGGCTGAATATCGAGGCCTTTGGCGGTTCCGCGGTCTGCGTTCGGGAAGTTCCCGCCATTCTCGGCGAATTCAATGTCCCTGCAATGATCAAGGACATCTGCGACGAGCTTGCCGGTTCCGGTCGGACAAGTGCGCTCAACGACAGGATCGACCGATTGCTGTCGGTCATGTCCTGCCATCGGTCGATTCGCGCAGGTCGACAACTGTCCACGATCGAGATGAATGCCGTGCTTCGCGAGATGGAGGGAAACCCGTTTTCAGGCCAGTGCAATCACGGCCGACCAACCTACGTGGAACTGAAACTTGCCGACATCGAGAGACTTTTCGGCCGCAGGTAGTCCGGCCCACGCGCAAGCGGACCGCCGGGTTCCCCGAATCTCTCGTCGGTTCCGGCCTGGCCCGGGTCCGTGACCATTACGGGAATCGATTCCACACTCGCGGCCCTGGTTGCCGTTTCCGTGTTTTCCGGACTCGTTCTCGGGGCCCTCTTTTCCATCCTTGTTCGCCGCAGGAACGGTAACCGGAATTCGGCCCAGGACACAGCCGTGGCGAATACGTTACTGGCAGTGTCGGACAGCCTGAACAGGCTCGAGGGCCGCATACAACAAATCGGCACAAGCCAGAATCAGACGCGCACCGAGAT
>JAPOVX010000265.1:6765-30186 GCA_026707935.1 Paracoccaceae bacterium | reverse complement strand
CTCGTAGTCGGAAAGAAGCTCGCGAACCTCCATCTCGACAAGCTCGAGAAGCTCCTCGTCGTCAACCTGGTCAACCTTGTTCAGAAAAACAACCATATGCGGAATGCCAACCTGGCGACCAAGGAGAATGTGCTCGCGCGTCTGCGGCATCGGACCATCCGCAGCACTCACAACAAGAACCGCTCCGTCCATCTGCGCAGCACCCGTGATCATGTTCTTGATGTAGTCCGCATGACCAGGACAATCCACGTGCGCGTAGTGACGCGCTTCCGTCTCGTACTCAACATGCGCCGTCGAAATCGTGATCCCACGCGCCTTCTCCTCGGGAGCACCGTCAATCTCGTCATACGCAACATAATCACCAAACTGACGCGTAATCGCCGCAGTCAGCGTCGTCTTGCCGTGGTCAACATGGCCGATCGTGCCAATGTTCACATGTGGCTTCGTACGCTCAAATCTCTCCTTGGCCATGCCAGAAACCTCCAGTGCCCGCTGTTCTTTGCCGTCTTCTTGCGCACAATGTGCCGCATCCCCGCCCGGTACGCCATGTACCGACCTGCGAACGGAGCCGACCGCCTAATTGCTATCCCCAGCGAAATCAACATGGAATTTACCGCGTTGCCGGCACTGGTTCCCGAACTGGCATGCGTGACCGCGCTTCGCTATGGTTGCGAACGCGAAGTGGTTGACGATGGAAAATCACCTGCAGACAGACGGAACCTCCACGCCGGGCATCCCCCCTGCCGCACGGCTCGTGACCGAGGTCTGGGGCCCGTTCAGAACGTTGCTCGCGGCCAGGAGAAACCTCCTCGAGATCATTCCCGAGGCCGTCACCAGGCGGCCGATCATTTCAGGCCGCACCGGTGGCGTCCGCTGGCACATGGTGGCCGAGCCGGAAGCGCTCCGGCACATCCTCAGGGACAGGCTCGACATTTACCCGAAATCCGAAGTCATCAAGAACATTCTCGAGCCGGCGATCGGCCAGAGCCTGTTCATTGCCGATGGCGACCACTGGCGATGGCAAAGGCGGGCAGCGGCCCCGGTTTTCAGGCGTCGCAGCGTCGACGGCCTCGCCCCGATCATGTCGGCCGCGGCCGACACCGCGTGCTGCAGGATCCTTGCGGGCAGTGGCCGCGCAGAACTGCACGGCGAGATGGTTCAAACGACCTTTGACGTCATTGGCGGTGTCTTGCTGGCGGGTGAGCGCAAACTGGACAAGGAATTCGTCCACGGGGCCATCGAGGCGTTCCTCGCCTCCGCCGCGAGGGTTTCCGTGCTGGACATCGCGGGACTGGCAACATGGATCCCGCGACCACGCCAGTTCTTCCGGCCCCGCTCACTCAAGGTCCTGCGGCGGATTGCCGACGACGTCATCGCCGATCGATTGAAGCAGCGCGACCGGCCGGACCGGGACTTCCTCGACACGCTCCTGGACGGAATGGATCCGGAGTCGGGCCGCCGGATGACGCCCGGCGAACTCAGGGACAACCTGCTCGCATTCATCGTTGCCGGCCACGAGACGACCGCTCTTGCCCTTGCCTGGTCGTTTTTTCTCTGCGCCTTCGATGTCCAGGTCCAGAAACGGCTGAGAGCCGAAGCCGCGGCCGTTCTCGGGGGCCGTACCGCAGGCGCCGAGGATGTCCCCAACCTGCCCTATACCCGCTCGGTGATCGAGGAAGCGCTCCGTCTCTATCCTCCTGCGGCGATCCTTTCGCGTACCGCCTGTGCGCATGACCAGATCTGCGGCCGGGAAATTCGCGCGGGCGACACGGTCATTCTTCCGATCTACGCGCTGCACAGGCACCGCGACCTCTGGGACTCGCCCGACAGTTTCGATCCCGGGAGATTCTCGGGGGATACCGTGATCGAGCGGTACGCCTATCTGCCATTCGGCGACGGCCCCCGGGTATGCATCGGCGCAAGTTTCGCGATGCTCGAGGCAGTGATCGTCCTCGCGACCCTGATGTCGCGGTTCCGGTTTCGAAGGATCCGCGGGCTCGATCCGAAGCCGGTCATGGTCCTGACGCTTCGCCCTTCGGGCGGGGTGCATCTGGCAGTGGAGCGGATTTGACGGCTTCAGGGCTGCGCCAGGCATGGTTCCAGGCCCGGCCGAAAGGCGGTTTCGCTTCGCCGCTTTTGCTGAGCCTTCCTTGCCGTTCCCGATCCCGGACACGAAACCGGCCTTGGCCCCGGGGACGGATTCCGTTCAGGACACAAACGAAATACAGGCGGAAACCGGCTTGTGCCAGGCGATGCCTCCCGGGCCGATCGGTCGGCTTGAAGAACCCCGGCATTCCGGTCCAATAGTCCCACTCGGTCAAGGCAGGAATCAGGCACGGCAGATCACGGGACGTGCCGGCGCCGGCAGGCCGCTTGAGAACTGACTGGAGAAATACATTGGAAGGCTTCCTTTTTCAGGCCGTCATCTACCTGATCGCCGCCCTGGTGGCCGTCCCGCTGTCCGTACGGCTCGGCGTGGGGTCCGTTCTGGGGTACCTGATTGCCGGAATCCTTATCGGGCCGGCACTCGGCCTGGTCGCGGACACCGGAGATCTGCGGCATTTCGCCGAGTTCGGCGTCGTGATGCTGCTGTTCATGATCGGGCTGGAGCTGTCTCCGCGCGCGCTCTGGGACATGCGTCACCGGCTTCTCGGTCTCGGAGGACTGCAGGTATCGCTGACGACCCTGCTGCTCATGATGATCTGCCTGTTGGGCTTCGAGATGCCTTGGACGACTGCGCTTGCGGCCGGCATGGTCCTCGCGCTCTCCTCGACCGCGATCGTCCTGCAGACGCTGACCGAAAAGAACCTGATGCAATCGAACGGTGGGAGGGCGAGTTTCTCGGTGCTGCTGATGCAGGACATTGCCGTCATTCCGATGCTGGCGATCCTGCCGCTTCTGGCAGCGCCGGGCTTCGCGGGCAGGAACGCCGGAGGTTCGGCCGGAACCGGTCATGCGCCGGCGGCCGGTGAAGGTGCCGGGCAGTTGCAAGGGGTCGAGGCGACTGTCGCCTTCATTCAGTCTTTTCCGGGCTGGGTCGTCACGCTTGCGACGGTCGCGGCCGTCATGTTGGTCGTGCTGTTCGGCCTTTATGCGGTACGGCCGCTTTTCCGGCTGGTACATGTCGCCCGCCTCCGGGAACTCTACACGGCCCTGGCCCTGCTGATCGTCCTCGGTATCGCGTTCCTGATGACACTCGTCGGGCTTTCCCCCGCGCTCGGAGCCTTCATGGCAGGTGTCGTGCTCGCCAACAGCGAATTCAGGCACCAGCTGGAAAGCGATATCGCGCCCTTCAAGGGCCTCTTGCTCGGGCTTTTCTTCATTACGGTCGGTGCCGGCATCAACTTCGCCGTGCTCTACCGCGATGCATTGCAAATCGTGGCGCTCGCGCTGTTGCTGATGCTCACGAAGGGAGCCGTCCTGCTGGCCCTGACCCAGGTCTTTCACATCCGCGCCAGTGGGAGATGGTTGTTCACGCTCGGCCTCGCGCAGGCAGGCGAGTTCGGATTCGTGCTGATTTCGTTCGCGTCACAGCTCCTCGTTTTCGATTCGCGCCTCACCGAACGGATGTATCTTGTCGTCGCGATGTCGATGCTGCTGACTCCGCTCTTCTTCATCGCCTGGGAAAAGCTGCGGCATCGCATGGGAGAGAGCCACGGCACGCCCGAAGCCGACGAAATCGACGAGCGGCAGGCCGTCATCATTGCCGGCATCGGACGCTTCGGACAGGTTGTGAGCCGACTGATGATGCTGGCCGGTTTCCGCGCCGTCGTCCTCGACAGCAGCCTCGAGGCAATCGAAACCATGCGCCGGTTCGGAATGAAGGGCTTCTTTGGCGATCCGACACAGCCCAATCTCCTGCACGCGGCGAGACTGGAGGAAGCGCGCGTGCTCGTGGTGGCCCTCGACGACAAGGAGGCTACAACCAAGCTCGTGCGGTATGCGCGCAGTCAGAATCCCGATCTGCACATCGTTGCCAGGGCATATGACAGGTTGCACGCCTACGAACTCTACGAGGCGGGCGCCGATGACATCGTCAGGGAACTGTTCGACAGCTCACTCAGGGCGGGCCGTTACGTGCTTGAGAACATGGGACTGGCAGACGTCGAGGCATCCAGGATCGAACATTTCTATTTCCGCAAGGACCGCGAGGCGATGCGCGAACTTGCGGAGTTGTGGGATCCGGAACTCAAGGTCAGCGATAATCCTGCCTACATGGAGCGCGCGCGCGAGCTCGACGCCGCGCTTGAGACCGCCCTGGTTGCCCATCTCGGGCAGGGAATAACGGAGCCCCTTCCCGGTGAAGGCAGCACGCCCGAATCGCTGGCCCCGGATGACGGGAACAGGAGTTATCGGGATGAAGGCGGAACAGGCTGAAACCCGGCGCCCTCCGGCTTTCGCCCGCTGGCCGAATCTGCACCTGGGCTCGTCCGGCCTCCCAGGTGTGGGCGGGAGCGTCGTTTGCGGGCGCATCCGCCGAAGGCGCCAGGGACGATGAATTCCCGACAGCAGGAAGTGAGAACGATTCATGGAAGCGCGGCAGATTGCCAAATTCCGCGCTTCATGATTACCGTCGCCGGCAGACTTGAGACTGAACCGGAGGCATCAGATCAAGGTCACGCCCTGTCGCCGGATTAGTTCTGCAAGCCGTGTCGGGCAGCATGATCTCACATGTGCCACCTCACCCGTCTGACCAAGTGTCAGAACGGTCCCACGCCACCTTTTCGGGCCGGAGTCGAAGGCTCTGAGCGAAATAATCTGAGCGAGAAGAGGCCGTTTGGGAGCGTGAACGGAGCACGCACGACACGATCGGGGGCACAAATGAGGTGTTTCGGCCGACCTTGAACATCGACACGGCCAGCTTGGGATCGTCCTATGCCGGGTGGAACCGATCATTGTCATTCCGTTGTCAATTGCCAGTTGCGCACCCCAGCGAATGAAGTCTGCCCAACGCCGGTTTTCCAGGCTGCAAGCCGCAAGGAAAAGACGTCGGAATTCCGGTTTTCAGTCGTTTCCAGTTCGAAATCTCGCAAAAGACCGATGAACCATCCGCTTTCGCCCAACCCGTTCCTTCCGAATCACGCCGAAGAAATGGATTGGGATGGGTCCTGGAGGGGCCTGCAGCTCGACCAACACGAGAGCTGCGAAGCCGGAACGTTCGAAGAGTCGTCGCAGGCAAGCAATTTCAGGGTGAAACTCGACCGGCAGTTTTGAGACCGGGGCTTCTCCTGGGGGAGACCAGGTTGAACCGTGTGCCCATTTGCCTCTCCGCGATCCCCCCCGGGATGTATTGGCACAAGGTTTGCCATGCCCAGGGCCTTGGTCATCATTGCAAGCGTGATGGCACCGTTTCGAATTCAAGAGATCCGCGAACTCGATCCGAGACCGGTCATGGTCCCGGCGCTTCGCCCGCATGGCAGGGTGCACCCGGCGGTCGAACCAGTTCAATGGCGTCGGGCGCGTGCCCGAAAAGGTCGGGACCCGAGACGCGCCGGTACGCCAATTCGCGTCATCGCCCTGCCTGTACCTTCCGTGTCGTCCCCGATTTCGGACAAGAAGCCGGTTCGGAATCCATGCTCAGGAGAACCGGTTGTCTCGGGGGAACCCGCGTGGGGGAGCCTGACCTCGCTTGGCTCTGCCACCGATCCATTTCGCGAGGTTCCTTTCGGTCCTCGTCCTCCCGGCCGGGTCCCGCCATTGCAACCCCTTTTCCCGATCCAGCGTGATGACGTCACTCAATTGGTAATTCCGCCCTTTCACTTTCAGGCTCTGGATCCGTACGCCTTTTCCGCGGGCCATTTCGGGCAGCATCTCGAGCGGAAAGATCACCAGCTTGCGGGCGTCGCTGACCGCGGCAACGTCCGCGCCTTCGACCACCCTGCACGCGATGGTTCTCGCTCCCTTGCCGAGAGTCTGAACCTGCTTGCCAAGCCGGGTCTGGGCCACCACGCAATCCTCGTCGACGACGAATCCGTAGCCGTCGGAGGAGGCGAGGAGGAGTTTCCGCCCCCCCTGGTGTACGAGGATGTCCACGGTATCTGCCTCGTTCTCGAGATTGATCATCAGCCTGATCGGTTCTCCCATTCCCCTTCCGCTCGGAAGGTCGGAGCAGGCGATGGTGTAGAAGCGACCGTTTGACCCGACCACGATAAGCCTGTCGGTCGTCTGCGCGTGCAGGACAAACCGGCCTTCGTCGCCATCCCTGTACTTGAGCTGATGCTCCGGGCCGACATGGCCCTTGATCATGCGAATCCAACCCATCGAAGAACAGACGACGGTCACCGGCTCGCGTTCGACCATGGTTTCCGGCAGTGAATCGTCGATCTCCGGCGCCTCGGCCAAGCCGGTCCGTCTTGCGCCACCGGGGGCATCCCCGCCGAATTTCCGTCTCGTTTCCCGGAGTTCCTCCGAGATCCGGCCCCATTGCAACCCTTCATCGCCCATCAGGTCCTCGAGTTCGACGCGCTCGTCCATCAGGGCCTGCTGTTCGGCCCGAAGTTCAACCTCTTCCAGGCGCCGGAGCGACCGCAACCTCATGTTCAATATGGCCTCTGCCTGAACTTCGGTCAGGGCAAACGTTTTCATCAGCACGGGTTTCGGCTCGTCTTCCGTCCGGATAATCCTGATCACCTCGTCCAGGTTGACGAACGCCGCCAGATACCCTTCAAGGACGTGCAGCCTGCGGTCGATCTGGTTGTAGCGGAAACGCGATCGTCGCAGCAGGACGTCCCGGCGGTGATCGAGGAACGCCCTGAGAACCTCCTTCAGCGAACAGACTTTCGGGGTCCGCCCGTCGATCAGAACATTCATGTTCAGGCTGATCCGGACTTCCAGGTCGCACTGCCGGAAGAGCATTTCCATCATCAGCGTTGGATCGGCCGACTTTGCGCGCGGCTCCAGTACCAGGCGGATTTCCTCGGCCGACTCGTCGCGGATGTCGGCGAGCAATGGAACCTTCTTGTTCTGGACCAGGTCCGCGATCTTCTCGATCAACCGACCTTTCTGGACCTGGTAGGGGATTTCGGTAACGACGACCTGCCATTGCCCGCGCGCCAGTTTCTCCACGTCCCAGCGCGCCCTGAGCCGGAAGGATCCGCGGCCGGTGCTGTAGGCCGCCGCAATGCTCTCGGGCGGCTCGACCAGGATTCCGCCGGTCGGAAAATCCGGGGCCGGAACAAACTGCAGCAGGGTGCTGTCGCGCGCGGCCGGCGTCCTGACCAGGTGAAGCGCGGCATCGCAGAGTTCACCAAGGTTGTGCGGGGGTATGCTGGTCGCCATGCCGACGGCGATTCCCGATGAACCATTGGCAAGAATGTTGGGAAACGACGCCGGCAGCACGTCGGGTTCGACCAGGGACCCGTCATAGTTCTCGCTGAAGTCGACCGCGTCTTCGGCGAGCCCTTCCATCAGGGCCACGGCGGGTTCCGTCAGCCGCGCCTCCGTGTACCGGGCGGCCGCGGGATTGTCGCCGTCGATGTTGCCGAAGTTGCCTTGGCCGTCCACCAGCGGATAGCGAATGGTAAATCCCTGTGCCAGGCGCGCAAGCGCATCATAGATCGCCTGGTCGCCATGGGGGTGATAGTTGCCCATCACGTCGCCGGAAATCTTCGAGCACTTCCGGAACCGCCCGCCCGGATCGAGTTTCAGCTCGCGCATGGCGTAGAGAATGCGCCGGTGCACGGGCTTCAATCCGTCCCGCACATCGGGCAGGGCCCGGTTCATGATCGTTGACAGAGCGTACTGAAGGTAGCGTTCGCTGATCGCTTCGTGGAGTGGTTCGTCGACGGTGGTTCCGGGAACCACGCCGCTTGCGACTTTCGTTTCCGACGAACTTGTCATGAACACCCTGTATCCACGCCAACGTGCCGGGGTCAAGACGGAGGACGTGGTCCAGCCATACCGGCGCGGACGATTTCACATACTTCATATGGCGTAAAACATGACAATGGACGCAAGATCAATCGTGGTTACGGGATGCTCTTCCGGCACGGTCCGGGATGCAGCATTCGTCCTCCGACGCAGGAACCGGCGGGTCTTCGCGCCCTGTCTTGCGCTTCCGATCGGCGGGAACAGGAAGCCGGGGGCCTCGAGAGCATTGTCATCCACGGCGAGGACGAAAGCTCGATCAAGATGGCGTCGGAGACGATGCCCGAGCGCACCGGAGCAATGATCGACGCGCTGTTCAACAATGGCGCATATGCCGTACCGGGCGCGGTCGAGGACCTGACGAGAGGGTGCCCGCATTGAGGGCGCAACCCCGTGGCGATCGTTCAAGAAATCCCGATTTCACTTTCGCATCCTCGCCCGGTTCCGTCCCGGGACATGCCGCCTCGTCCCCGTGCCGGCGGTCACGCGTTCGAGGCCAGGGACTTTCCGGTTTCCGCGTCAAAAACATGAAGGCGGTCGCGGCTTGCACTCAACTGAACTGTTTCGCCGATATCGGGCGGATGCTGGCCATCGGCCTTGGCGATGACTTCGCCGCTTGGCGTGTCGACGTAAATCAGCGTGTCGGGACCGAGCGGTTCGCGAACGGTCACGGTTCCCTCCAGGAACGGGTTTTCGCCGGAGGGATGCAGGTCGTCAGGGCGCACTCCCAGAATGACCGGCTGTCCTTGGGAAAGGTCGATGTCCAGCCGGATATCCGGCCCCGATGCGAGCCGGGCCACGCCACCGTCAACCCTGCAGTGCAGCATGTTCATGGACGGTGCCCCGATGAACCCGGCGACGAAGGTGTTCGCCGGCCTGTGGTAGACATCGGCCGGTTTGCCAACCTGCAGGATGTGGCCGTCCTTCATGATGACAATCCTGTCGGCCATCGTCATGGCTTCCACCTGGTCATGGGTCACGAAGATAATGGTGTTCCCGACACGCTGGTGGAGTTTCTTGATCTCGAGGCGCATCTGGGTACGAAGCTGGGCATCGAGGTTCGACAGCGGTTCATCGAAAAGGAACACGGCCGGGTCGCGCACCATGGCCCGGCCGATCGCGACACGCTGCCGCTGGCCGCCCGAAAGCTGCGAGGGCTTGCGGTCGAGGAGTTCGGTCATTTCAAGTATTGCGGCGACATCTTCGAGGCGGGCCGTTTTTTCGGCTTTCGCCAGTTTCGACGTCCTGAGCCCGAAGCCGATGTTCTTTCGAACCGTCATGTGCGGGTAGATCGCGTAGTTCTGGAACACCATGGCGATGTTCCGTTCCTTCGGCTCCAGGTGATTCACGACCCGGCCTTCGATCTCGATCTCGCCCGCCGTCGTTTCTTCGAGCCCGGCGATGAGGCGGAGCGTCGTCGACTTTCCGCAACCCGACGGCCCCACGAAAACGACGAACTCGCCATCCTCGACCTCCAGGCTGATCCCGTGCAGGACCGTGGTCTTGTCGAATGTCTTCACCAGGTTGCGAAGAACAAGGCTGGCCATGTGCTATTCCTCCAGGAGGGCATTGAAGGCGGATTCGAGCATGGCGGCCGCCCGGGCGCGACGGGCGGTGCGTGCCTCGAGCCGGCCGCGGCATTCCCGTGCCTTCCCCGCGTATGCCTCGATCGCCCGGTCCAGTGCCGTGGGTGCCGGACCGCCCGGCCGGTCACGGCGGAGGACGAAAGTCTCGGGCGCGACGGCAGTGGCGTACGCTCCGGGCGTGAGCACCGTTGCACGGCCCGTTTCCGCCTCGAACGCGTCGGCAAAGACATCGAATCCCCGCGCCAGGCCAACGCCGCGCTCGACCACGGTGCGTGCCGTCGCCGATGCGATTCCATGAGCACGGCGAAAACCCAGTCCCTCGTCCCGGACGAGGGTATCGGCAAGTTCCGTGATCGTGACACAAGAGGTGTCGCTGTTGGTTTCGACCCGTGATGCGTTGATCGAACAGGACGGCAGGAACGCCGCGAACAGGGACAGTGCACGCGCGCCGCGTTCGAACACGGCGAAGCCCGCTTCCTGAACATCCCCCTCACTGTCGTTCATGTCGGCAAACGGCGTATTGTGCATCGTGTTTACGATCGCGTCGCACAGGCCAGCCGTGACGCTCGACAGGTGCCGCAGGTGTTCGATCGGAACCGGGTTCCGCTTTTGCGGCATGATCGAGGAAACCTGGACCAGGCTGTCGGGAACATGCAACTGGCCGGCCTCGAAGGCGGACCAATGCGCCATGTCCTGCGCGACGCGTCCCAGATGCAGAAATACCAGCTTGATCGCGGTGTAGAGTCCGGTCACGTAGTCCACGGCGGCGATGCAGCCATAGGAATTCAGTTGCGGTTCTTCGAACCCGAGCAGGTCGGATACGCGGTGCCGGTCGATGGGGAATCCGGACGTCGTGATCGCCGCCGCCCCCATTGGGCAGAGGTCGAGAGAGTCGGAGGCCAGGTCCAGGCGCGCCGCGTCCCGCAGGAGGCACTCGACAACCGCCGAGAGATAGTGACCGAAGGTCGTCGGCTGCGCAGGCTGCCCGTGCGTATAGGCAACGACGAGCGTGTCGCGCTCGCAACGGGCCTTCACGATCAACGCGTCGACGAGGTGCAGGACCTGTTCCGTCAGGCGTTCGGTCTTCTCGCGCAGAGCCATCTTGAACATGGTGTGGTCCATGTCGTTCCGCGAACGCCCCGCGTGTAGCATCCCGCCGGGTTCACCGATCCGCCGTTCAAGCTCGGCTTCAACCAGGAAAAAGAAGTCCTCGTGCTCTCCCGTGTAAATCAGCTTATCGGCGCCCAAGTCCCGCTCGATATCCTGCAGGGCCGCTGCGATGGTCTGCCCCTGGTCAGTTGAAATGATCCCGGTTTCGTGAAGCATCACCAGGTGCGCCCGGTTGATCGCGTTCACGTGACCGGCGAAATGCGCCTTGATGCCGTCGAAGAGAGGAGCGAGAACCGTATCCCTGTAGACCGGGTGCGGGAATGCCGGGTTTTCCGTCATCCCTTGAGCCCCGCCATGACGACGCCCCGGATGATGAAGCGCTGGAACACCAGGAAGACGACGAGCGTCGGAATGGTTGAAATTGCGGCGCCGGTCATGATCAGCTCCCACTGGACGTCTGCCTCGTCGCCGAAACTCGAGAGGCCCACAGGCAGCGTGTACATGTCGACCGAGTTTGTCACGATCAACGGCCAGATGAAGGCCGTCCAGTTTCCCAGGAAAACGAAAATCGCCAGTGCCGCCAGCGCGGGCCGGACCAGCGGCATCGCCACCGTCCACCAGATCGCCAGTTCGTTCAGCCCGTCGATCCTCGCGGCCTCGATGAAGTCATCGGGGACGGTTTCGAAGAACTGCTTCATCAGGAACGTGCCGAAGGCGGTCATGAGGCCCGGAAACATGATGCCCCAGTAGGAATCGAGCCACCCGAACGCCTGCGACATCAGGTACCAGGGAATGACAAGCATCTCGGTCGGGATCATCAGCGTCGACAGGATCGCGATGAAGACGATGTAGCGTCCCGGGAAACGGAACTTGCACAGCGTGTAACCGACAAGGCTGTCGAACAGGATATTGGAGATCGTTGTAATCGTGGCGATGACGAGCGAATTGACGAACCAGCCGTAGAACCTGCCGTCTTCCAGCACATAGGTGTAGTTTTCCAGGTGCGGTTCGTTGGGTACGAGGGCCAGGTTGTAGATCTCGTGCGGCCACTTCAGCGACGTCGAGATCATGTACGCGATCGGCATCACCATCAGGACACCGCCGGCAAAGAGGATCAGCCAGCGGACGACCTGCCCCGTGCTGGCCGGTTTCCGGGGCGCCTGGGAGGCAAGGAGGGTCTTCGAGCTCGCCCTGAATTCCGCGACGGACGTTTCCACGTCAATTGTCCCTGAGTATGCGCAACTGCACGAGGCTGACGATCAGGAGGATCAGGAACAGCACGACGGTCTGCGCCGCGGCATAACCCATGTTGAAGTCGGTAAATGCGCTTTGATAAATCATCAGAACGAGCGGTTTCGTCGCGTTGAGCGGCCCGCCCGGGTCATTGGTGGTCATGTTGAAAACGTGATCGAAAATCCTGAGGAACCCGATCGAGGAGAAGACCACGATGAACACGATCGTGGGCTTGAGGAGGGGAAGCGTGATTTCCCAGAGAATCGTCCAGTTGGACACGCCGTCGATACGGGCGGCCTCGTAGTAGCTTCGCGGGATGGCCCGCAGGCCCGCCATGAATATGATGATCTGGAATCCGAGCCCGGCCCAGACGGCCGGCGCCAGGACGGCCGGCAGTGCAAGTGTCGTCGAGCGCAGGAATTCCACCTGGGGAATCCCGGCCGTGGCAAGGACATTGTTGAAAAACCCGATCGGAACCGGCTGGTAGAACCAGCGCCAGACCCAGGCCATCGCCACGGCCGTCGTCATGAACGGCAGGAAATAGAGCATCCTGAGGAACCCGTGCATGAAGCGCAGCCTGTCGAGGTGATAGGCGATCACGAAGGAGATCACCAGGCTCACCGGCGTGCCGATCAGCAGGTACACGAAGGTGTTGCGAAAGACCTTCCAGAAGACCGGATCGTTCCAGAGTTTCGCGTAGTTGGCCCAGCCGGTCCAGGTCCGGTCGCCGAGCAGGTTCCAGTTCTGGAACGAAATGGCCATGGCGTTTGCCGTGGGATAGAACCGGATCACCACGTAGAACACGATGGGCACGGCAAGGAACGCCCAGGCCCAAACGATCTGTTTTTGCCGGATTGAGAGCCTGTGGTACATTTTCGTAGCGCTCGCGGGCAGGAAGTCCTGGTCAGGGGTTCCGAGCGCGAATCGCGAGCCCCGGACGGCGTCCGGGACTCGCCAGCATCTAGTTGTGGTATTCGTTCAGCAGTTCCTGCTCGGCCTCGGCGGCGATGGCAAGACTGTCTGCCACTGCCTGGCCTTCGATGTCGATTCGCTGAACCATGTCGATCAGGATCTGCCGCTGCGCGCTTTCATTGGCGAACTTCGTCGTGTTCGCGTAGGCAAGGCCACGGATGAAGGGCCCGAAAACCTCGTCGTTCGCATTGGCTTCGGTCAGGCCGACCGAAGGTTTCGCCGGCAGTTCGCCAACAACGTCGAGCCAGATCTGCATGGCCTCGTCCGACGTTACGTACTGCATGAACTTCACGGCGGCATCGTATTTCTCGCCTTCCGCCTTTGTCGTGATGGCGTTCACCCAGTAGGACGAGTAGTTCGAACGCATGCCGTCGGCATTCGCCGGCAGTTCCGTGACGCCCCACTTCAGGCCGCGCGTCTTGTTCAGTGAGCCGATGCGGAACGATCCGTCGATATGCATGCCCGCACGACCCGCCTTGAAGGCGGCCTGGGGCTCGTCCATGAATCCGAAAGCGGACACCATGTGCTCGTTCACGAGACCGGTGTAGAACGATGCCGCCGCGATCCCGGCGTCGGAGTTGTAGTTGACGGTCCTGTAGTCATCGAGGTAGGGCTCGCCACCGAACTGGCGTACCAGGACTTCCCGGAACCAGTGATGGTCCTGGGCGTTCATGCCGGCCGTGATCCCGACCTGCGTGAGATTGCCCGCAGCATCCGTCGTCGTCAGCATCTTCGCGGTTTCGATGAGTTCATCCAGCGTCTCCGGCGGACCGCTGATCCCGGCCTCGTCGAACAGGGTCTTGTTGTAGAACAAGGCGAGCGAGCGGACGGCAGTTGGAAGGGCCCAGTAGTTGTCACCTTCACGCATGGCGCCGACCATCGGGAAGAACTCGTCCTCGATCATCGACGGCGGAAAGGCGTCGTTGGGAAGCGGCTGGATCAGTTCGGCAGCAACGTAGTCGTTCAACCAGCCGTAGAAGAGTTGCACGACGTCGGGACCTTCGCCCGCAGGAATCGCGGCAGCGACCTTTGTCCGGTAGTCCGCGTACGGGAAATGGGTCATCGTGACCTTGATATCCGGATTCGCCGACTCGAAGTTCTCGATCAGCTGCTCCATTGCAGTGACGCGCGCGTCAAAGAAGTACTGCCAGTATTCGATTTCCACTTCGGCCTGCGCGGATCCGGCCGTCAGCATCGCCGCGAGCGCAACGCCCGCGATCCTCGGTTTCGTCAGTTTCACAAGCATTTTGATTGACGTCCTTCTTATTGGTGTTGGTGTTGGTGAGATTTGCCCGGCCCGGTTTCGTTGCCGGTTCCGAGCGTAGCGCGGCCACGTTGAAATCACAAGCGGGATAAGCTAGCGGTGCGAACGATGGCAAGTACCGGAACGACGGCGGATGAGGCAGTGAATGGACGCGGGCCAGCTTGCGCGGCACGAGTGATGCGCCCGGACAGGGGCAGCCCTGGCGTCAGACACATGGCCGGATGGGCGGCAGTCGCAAACCTTGCTCTATTTCGGGACCTGTATCCCGCCGCCTGCACGGGCCGGACGGCCACGGGAACAGGGTAAGGGCGATGCCGACGCCGGACCAGATCCGTATCGCGGAAGATCGCGCAAGGCCGCGCGTCATGGAACTCTGGTGGGCGCTCAGGCCACTGACATCGGTGATCCGTTTCATGAACACCGGCGCCCATCCGGATGACGAGACGTCAGCGATGCTGGCTGCGCTTGGTGTCCGGGACGGGTTCAACCTGTCCTTCGCGTGCGCGACCCGGGGCGAGGGCGGACAGAACGACATCGGGAGCGAGCTTTCAGGGGACCTCGGTGCGCTGAGGACGGCCGAAATGGAAAAAGCCTGCGAAATCCTCGGCATGAGGATGTACTGGCTGTCCCAAAACCCGGAAGACCCGATCGTCGATTTCGGATTCTCGAAGAGCGGAACCGAAACGCTTGCCCGCTGGGGTCCCGAACGCACGCTCGCGCGGTTCGTCGAGATCATCAGGACCGAACGCCCCGACATCATCTGCCCGACCTTTCTTGACGTCCCCGGCCAGCATGGGCACCACAGGGCAATGACGGAAGCCGCGCGGCAGGTCATGGCCTCCGCGGCCGATCGGGACCATCCGAGCAACCTGGCGCCGTGGCAGGTCAGGAAGCTCTACCTCCCGGCATGGTCCGGTGCGGGCCGCTCGTATGACGACGACGTCGGACCGCCGCCGGCCACGGTCGTGGTACCCGGCAGATGCGTCGATCCGGTCAGCGGCTGGAGCTGGGAACGGATCGGCCAGCAGTCGCGGTCGTTCCACCGGTCCCAGGGCATGGGCAGGTGGACCGCTACGGAAGAGGAACGGGACTGGCCGCTTCACCTGGCCGAGAGCCATGTCGCGGGCCCGGACAAGACACCGGCTTCCGGCCTTCCGGAGACGGTCAGCGACCTCGCGCGCATCGACGGCGCTGACCCGATCGCGGATCACCTGCGATCGGCAGGTCGGGCACTCGACGAAACCGTGTCCGCGTTTCCCGGCTTCGATTCCGTGGCGCAGGCCGCCGCGCGGGCACTCGAGTGCATCCGCGCCGCCCGGGATTCCTGTCCCGAGGACGCGCGTGGCGAAATCCTGCACCGCCTCGTTGCCAAGGAGACACAGCTTGGACATGTCAGGCGGATCGCGCTCGGCGTTGAAGCCCGTGCGCGCCTCGGGGAAAGATGGCTGTACCCAGGAAGCAGGACCGCGATTTCGCTCGAGCAGCGGCCGGGAACGGCGGGCAGCGTTCACGCGGTGCTCGAACCGTCTCGGGGCTGCACGGTCGCGAACGGGACCTTTCACGTCGGCCCGGAGGCGGTTTCGACCGATCCCTACCGGGACCGTTTCGATCCCCGGATGCCGGCCGCGCCGATGCTGTCACTGGACATCGAGGCCCATGGAATCAGGTCGAACTGCCGTCTTCCCCTCGACGACCCGCCGGTCATCCTTCCGGGACGCTCTGCCCGGATCGAGCCGGACTCCGCGATCGTCAACCTTGCCGCGAACCCGGGGCGGATCGAGGTGGCGGTCACGGGTGTGCATCCGGTATCGGCCGGAGCGGAACTCGACCAGCCGCCCGGCTGGGATCTCGAGAGAACCGAAGGAGGATTCGCATTCACGGCCCCGGAAAATGCCGAAGAGGGGCTTTATTCGATCCCGCTGCGCCTGGATGGCGAACCCGCCGCGGCCGTCCGGCGGATTTCGTATCCCCATATCGCGGCGACGGCCAGATCTTGCCGGGCGGAAATACGGGTTCGCGTTCTCGCGGCTCGCGTCCCGGACGTTCGTGTCGGCTACGTCGGTTCCGGAAACGACAGGATCGACCACTGGCTCGCCGCACTCGGGGCGGACGTCACGGCGGTGTCCGACGACGAGTTGGCAAGGACGGCAGCATTCCGGTCGTACGACACGATTGTTGTCGGGATTTTCGCGATGAAAATGCGCCCGGGCCTCGCCCCGGCCATGCCGGTCCTGCATCGCTGGATCCGGGATGGCGGGACGCTGGTGACTCTCTACCATCGGCCGTGGGACAACTGGGACCCCGAAACCGTTCCGCCGAAGAGGCTGGAAATCGGCCAGCCCTCGCTTCGCTGGCGCGTGACCGACGCGAAGTCGGACGTCGCCCATCTCGAGCCGGCACATCCGGTCCTGGTGCATCCCAACCGGATCGGGCCGGACGACTGGGCAGGCTGGCACAAGGAAAGGGGCCTCTATTTCGCGAAGTCCTGGGACCGGTCCTATCGACCCTTGATCGAGATGGCGGATCCGGGCGAACGGCCGCACCGCGGCGGCCTGCTGGCGGCGGACATCGGCCGGGGGCGGCACGTCCACACGTCGCTGGTCCTGCATCACCAGACGGAAAAACTCGTACCGGGCGCATTCCGGCTCCTGGCGAACATGATTCAGCGAAGACGGCCCGAATGACCGCGGTCGGGTTTCCTGCCGGACGGGTTTGGCCGGGCGGAGTCCACCCGGTGAACGCGACGGGGCCAGGACGGAGCATGAGGTCCAGGCATGCCCGCACGGACGATTTCACATACAGGACACGGGGTAAGACATGACGGCAAAGGCAAGATCAATCGTGGTAACGGGATGCTCGTCCGGCATAGGCCGGGACGCGGCATTCGCCTTGCGACGCCGGGACTGGCGGGTCTTCGCGACCTGCCGCTCCGCCTCCGACTGCCGGGAACTGGAAACCGAAGGCTTCGAAAGCCTTGTCATCGACTACGAGGACGAAAACTCGATCGAGGCAGCGACAGGGACGATACTGGAGCGTACGGGAGGAACGATCGACGCGCTGTTCAACAACGGCGCATATGCGGTTCCCGGCGCGGTCGAGGACCTGCCGAGAGACGCCATGCGGGCGATATTCGAGGCCAATGTCTTCGGTTATCTCGACCTCACCAACCGGCTCCTGCCGGCAATGAGGCGCCAGGGTCACGGCAGGATCGTCAACTGCTCGTCCGTCCTCGGCTTTACTGCCCTGCCGTTTCGCGGTGCGTATGTATCCACGAAGTTCGCGCTCGAGGGATTGACGGATACACTGCGCATGGAACTTCGCGGCACGCCGATCAGGGTCGTCCTGATTGAACCCGGCCCGATCACGACCGAGATTCGCCGCAATTCACGTTCTCATTTTGAAAAATGGATCAAGTGGGAAGACTCCGCTCTCCGCGACAAGTACGAGTCCCGCTTCATCCCGGCCCTCTACGACGATTCGCCATCGCGGGATCCCGGTGAACTTCCCCCCTCCTTCGTCACGGCGAAACTCATTCACGCCCTGGAATCGCCAAATCCCAGGCCACGCTATCTTGTCACGACGCCAACCTATATTTGTGCCGCGATCAAGCGCCTGTTGCCGACGCGGGCGAGCGACCGGATACTGGGCAGGTGATGACGGGTCATCGCCGTCAGTCGCACGGACCAGGCGCGTTGGCGCACGGGCACAACACGCGCCTGGGGAGGATCGGGTCGTGATCGACATTTTGTACTACATCGTGGTCATTTCCGTGCTTGCCGTTGTCATCATCCTGATGATCGGGCTTGGCGGATTCATGCATGGGGGTGAGTTCAATCGTCGATATGCCAACAGGATCATGCGCCTGCGCATTATCGGCCAGGCAATCGCCGTCGTATTGATTCTGCTCTATGTCGTTCTGAGGCAGCTTGAGGGATAAGACCGTGGTTGTATTGAACAGGATCTACACGCGTACCGGAGATTCCGGCTCGACCGCGCTTGGCGACGGCCAGCGCGTTTCCAAGACTTCGCTCAGGGTTGGTGCCTACGGCACGGTTGACGAGACGAACGCGGCGGTCGGCCTTGCCAGGATGCACGCCTCAGAAGAGCTCGATTCGGCCCTGACCCGGATCCAGAACGATCTGTTCGACCTCGGGGCCGATCTTTGCCGGCCCGTTTCCGAAAACGAGGCCAGCTCCGGGAATCCACCTCTCAGGATCTGCCCGGACCAGACACGGCGGCTGGAGCACGAGATCGATGCCATGAACGAACGGCTGGCACCGCTCCGGAGTTTTGTCCTGCCCGGCGGTACGCCTCTCGCCGCATGCCTGCACCACTGCCGGACGGTCGCGCGGCGCGCAGAGAGATTGACGATCGCCCTTTCGGAGAACGAGACCATCAACCCGGACTCGGCAAAGTACCTGAACCGTCTGTCGGACTGGTTCTTCGTTGCGGCGCGCACGGCGAATGAGTGCGGAAAGGATGACGTTCTCTGGGTACCGGGAGCCAATCGAACATAGCGCGGCAACACATGGTCCGGTGTGGCCAGCGGAGCGACGCCCGCAGCGGGTCGAGACGCGGCAGGCCACCTCACCAAGTCCCCGATCCCGGCAGGGGCTCACGGGTTTCCGGCCGGGTTTCGAATTCAGGCCATGCCCGCGTTCGATTTGGGCTACCTTATCGGCCGGAATTCGCTTAAATCCCGGCCCGAAATCCGATTCGCTCCGGCGGCCGGTTGACCGGAGAGAAATCCAGCGGGAGAAGACACGGAATGAAGGTACTTGTGCCGGTCAAGCGGGTCATTGACTACAATGTCAAGGTCCGGGTTCGCCGGGATGGTGAAGGTGTCGACCTTGCCAATGTGAAAATGTCGATGAATCCGTTCGACGAGATCGCTGTCGAGGAGGCCATCCGGCTCAAGGAAGCCCAAAAGGCCGACGAGGTCATCGCCATCTCCATCGGCGTCAAGCAGAACCAGGAAACGCTCAGGACGGCGCTTGCCATGGGCGCCGACCGTGCGATCCTCATCGTCGCCGCCGACGATGTTCACACGGACATCGAACCCCTTGCCGTCGCCAAGCTGCTCAAGGCCGCGATCGACAGGGAGCAGCCCGGGCTGGTGATCTGCGGCAAGCAGGCGATCGACAACGACATGAACGCGACCGGGCAGATGCTCGCGGCGTTGTTGGGCTGGCCGCAGGCGACCTTTGCCTCCGGCCTCGACGTTGATGCCGACGGTGCGTCCGTAACGCGGGAAGTCGATGGCGGGCTCCAGGTCGTTCGCGTCGGTCTGCCCGCAATCGTTACTGTCGACCTGCGGCTCAACGAACCCCGATACGCGTCGCTGCCCAACATCATGAGAGCCAAGAGAAAACCGATGGACGAACTGACGCCCGACGACCTAGGCGTCGACGTCACGCCCCGGTTGAACATCCTCTCGACGCGTGAACCGGAGGGCCGCGCCGCCGGCGTCAAGGTTGCGAGTGTCGATGAACTTGTCGAGAAGCTTCGGGACGAAGCGGGAGTAATCTGATGGCTGTCCTCCTGGTTGCTGAAATCGCTGGCGGTGAACTCTCGGTCGATCAGACCGCAAAGGCCCTGACCGCCGTTTCGGTCCTTGAAGATGACGTCACGGTCCTGTGCGCATCTTCGGGGTGCAGTGGCGCAGCGTCGACGATCGCCGGGTTGGCGGGCGTGTCCAGGGTCCTCTCCGCAGACGATCCTGTTCTCAAGGATGGCCTTGCCGAACCCGTGGCCGATCTGATCGTGTCCCTGGCCGGTCGTTTCGACCATGTCGTCGCGCCCGCAACCGCAAACGCGAAGAATGTTCTGCCGCGCGTTGCCGGACTGCTTGACGTCATGGTTATCTCCGACATCACGGCGATCGTCGACGACAGCACGTTCGAGCGACCGATATACGCAGGAAACGCCATCCAGACAGTCGCATCTTCGGATGCCGTCAAGGTCGTGTCCATCAGGACCGCCGGGTTCGAGGCCACGGGCGCCGGCACAGGAGATCCCGCGCCGGTCGAGTCGATCTCGGCAACCGGTGATCCCGGCCTTTCCGAATGGGTCGAGGACAAGGTCCAGGACTCCGGCCGTCCCGAGCTGACTTCGGCCAGGATCGTGGTGTCCGGCGGCCGCGGCGTCGGTTCGGAAGACAGCTTTGCAATCATCGAAACCCTGGCCGACAAGCTCGGCGCAGCGGTTGGAGCATCGCGTGCCGCCGTCGATTCGGGCTACGCACCGAATGACTGGCAGGTCGGGCAGACCGGCAAGGTTGTCGCGCCTGACCTTTACATTGCCTGTGGAATCTCGGGGGCGATCCAGCACCTCGCGGGCATGAAGGATTCGCGGGTCATCGTTGCAATCAACAAGGACGAGGAAGCACCGATCTTCCAGGTCGCGGACTACGGTCTCGTCGCGGATCTGTTCGATGCCGTTCCCGCATTGACCGACGCACTCTAGGTTCCCGGGCCCCGGGCCGGTCGCCGAAACCGTCCAGGCGTGGCAACCGCGATCATCTCCAGGCCGATCCATCCACCTTGCGGGAACCATCGCTCGAACGCGTGGCACCACGCGGTCAGGATCGATTAGGGGTAAGGTGAAAGCCTGGCTCATGCGGGTTTGGGCCGTCGGCATGCCAGGAACGGATGTCGAGGGACGCTGAACCGCCACCTGTTCCCACCGGGGCCGAACAGGTATAAGTCGCGATTGACGCGAGCCTGATGGGGACACTGCGGGGATTACCGATGGAGATCAAGTCAGTAGGAATTGTCGGCGCCGGCCAGATGGGGAACGGGATCGCCCATGTGTTCGGCCTCGCAGGCTACGATGTGCGAATCTACGACATCTCCCCTGACGCGATCACGGTCGCGATCGGCACGATCGAGCGGAACCTTGGACGCCAGATGGCCCGTGGCGTCATCAAGGCCGCGGACAAGACCCGAACCCTTGGCAAAATCAACCCGGTCGAGAGACTCGCGGACATCGGCGATACGGACCTCGTGATCGAGGCCGCGACCGAACGTGAAACCATCAAGACCGCGATATTCGAGGATCTTCTCCCGCACCTTCGCCCGCACACGATCCTGACATCCAACACATCCTCGATTTCGATCACCCGCCTGGCGTCCAGGACCGACCGGCCCGAGCGCTTCATGGGATTTCATTTCATGAACCCGGTACCGATGATGCAATTGGTCGAGCTGATTCGAGGAATTGCCACCGACCGCGTGACCTACGATGTCCTGCATTCGGTCGTCGACAGCATCGGGAAGACCGCGACGACCGCGGAAGACTTCCCCGGCTTCATCGTCAACCGGATCCTGATGCCGATGATCAACGAGGCTGTCTATACGCTGTACGAGGGCGTCGGCTCGGTGCAGAGCATTGACACGTCTCTTAAGCTCGGGACCAACCATCCGATGGGTCCACTGGAGCTTGCCGATTTCATCGGCCTCGATACCTGTCTTGCGATCATGAACGTTTTGCATGACGGCCTCGCCGACACCAAGTACCGGCCCTGCCCGTTGCTGACCAAATATGTCGAGGCGGGATGGCTTGGCCGAAAGACCCAGCGCGGATTCTACGACTATCGGGGAGATGTTCCGGTTCCGACCCGGTAGCCCGGAGTTGGGTATCGAGGACAAGACCGACTCACGCGACGGACACCTCTGATACCAATGATACCAAAACACGAAAATCATCACTCACCCGGCGAAGCGTGCTGGGCGGGTTGAGCCGTCGGTGAGGTGACCAGTCTGGTGACAAGTCTTGTCCAGCCTCGCCTGCCGAGTGAAGCGATCCGGCCTGGCGTGCGGGCGGAGTCATTCCAAACCTTCTCGACCCTGTCTTTCACCTTCTCGGCTGTGGCGAAGATCTGGTTGGCAAAATTGCTCCGCTTGAGAAACTGGAACACGGTCTCGACCGGGTTCAGTTCCGGACTGTACGGCGGCAGACGCAACAGCGGAACGTCGTCCGGTATCTCCAGGCTCTTCGAACGGTGCCAGCCGGCGCCGTCGAGAACTGCCAGCGCGTGGCGGCCCAGAGGCACGGCACTGCCGATGTCAACAAGGTGGCGGTTCATCCCATCGGTGTGAACCCACCATTTTCAAACACCTACTTACGTAGGTCTATGCCTAGTGCCTGCCATTCCTCCATTTCGTGCAGCGTTCACAACATGTTACGACGGACTGCAAGCGCCTTACCGACCGAGAATACGTGTCCCTGACACAACGGTTTTGGCGACCGCAGCTGCATTTTCGGGAAGTGCCGCGCATAGAAGCACGACCGTAACGTAGCACCGTTTACGTGCGTCCCCGGCGGCAACAATGACAACCGGCGCATGAAATCCGGTACTCAGGCTCAACGATGCGCATGCATTTTCCATGCAAGTTTCGACACGATTTTATCGATTGTTTTTCAAAGTACATTTCCCGACGCCGTAAGTAAGCAAGCCGAAGGAAACGAATCTGACCCCCGCAGGCGGCCGCGACCCGTCATGGCAACGGACAGCAAGTGGAACCGCATCCGCGAATGGGCGGAGGCCGCGGGAATGTCGGTCTCCAGCTTCATCTGCCTGAGTTCGACGGGTCCCGAGCGCAATCCACCATCGAATTCGATACCTCAAGCCGTCGCCGCGAAACTCGAAAGGATCGAAACCGCCGTCCTCACGCTGGCGGAAGTCGAGCACCAGCGGCTCGCCGAGCGCGGAGATGCCGGCGACTGGGAAGCTGCGCTCCGGAAAGTCGGGTTCCGCCTCCGCACCGAGCGGCCTGTTTCCGACGGTCCGGCGGAAGGGGACCAACCGTGAGCCGGTCACGGCGGCGCAGCATCTACTGCGACCCGCTCGATTGGGCCGAAATCGTCGACCGGGCCTTTTCGGTGGGAGTGAACATTTCGCCCGGCATCCCCCGCTACCGGAAGGAATCAAGCTAGACCTAATACGGGTTGACGCGAGACCGCCTCCCCAACTATTGCCGAAGAGGCGTGGCGAGCGAGCAAGTCTTGCAATTACTTCGGCCGAAAGAGCACAGCTTGCCTTTTATGACATTCGCTGACGCGCGAACCGGTCTGTCTGATGTGACAGGATTCCCCGTCGAGTGTTGCAGGAATCCCCGTCAAATACGTAGGAATCTGCAATCCGCGAAGCAAAAAAAGCCTTGGGCGGCGTGGTCTGGAAGGAGGAATATGCAACAAACGAGCGAGCATTTTGCGAAGAAGTCTTGGCGCCACTTCCGCTCCCGATTTAGGTTTCAGAGGCTGTCAAAAAACAGATAGGCTTCCACCGTCTCACTGGTGTCGCCCCTTTTCGTGTATAAGTATATGACCAATCTGTATCTGCTGAACAGCATCAGGAGGTTCTCTTTGTAGTATCTTTTGAAAACCCTC